>CAZLEF010000026.1:0-49583 GCA_964558465.1 uncultured Lewinella sp.
TGGCCGTCGTCGGCGTGAACCCTGCCGGCGTGGCAAATCCCACGATATAACTGCCTGGCGCAAGGTCTTCAAAGCCGTATTCCCCATTGGCATCCGTCACGTCTGTGGCAATGGCCACTCCGTCCGGAATGCCATCGTTGTTGTCATCTTCATACAGGCTCACCGTTACGCCTTGAATGGCCGGTTCGCCGCCTTCCTGCTGGCCGTCGCCGTCCAGGTCCTCCCACACGTAATCACCCAGGCTCGCAGGTTGGTACAGACCTGCATCCAGGTCCTCGTACTGCTGGCCCGAGATCAGCGTCACCGTGTTGGTCATCCCGTTCATCGTCGCGTCTGCGTCTGAATCCAGCGCTTCGTTGCCACCCTGGTTCAACTGCGTGAACTCGTAACCGCCCGGCAGCACAAACTGCACCGAGTATGTGCCCGGTACCAGACCCGTGAACTCATAAAACCCGTTGGCGTCCGTCGTGGTCGTGTTGATCACGTTGCCGCCTGCGTCCTTCAGGTTCACCGTCACGTTTTCCACGCCCGGCTCTCCGCCGTCCTGGACCCCGTCCCCGTCCGTGTCTTCCCATACATAGTCGCCCAGGGAGGTACAATACAGATTATTCACTTCTATGAGAATGTCATCAGAAGCGGTGCACCCGTTCTGATCGGTAACGGTTACGCTGTAAGTAGTTGTAACGGCAGGTGTAACATCTATTGTGGCTGTTGTTGCGCCCGTACTCCACAGATAGCTGTACGGACCTGTCCCATTGCTGGCAACCGCTACCAGCGTAGTGGTTTCACCGACACAGAGATCTTCATTATCTGAAGAAACGGTAACATTGGGTCGTTCATTCACGGTAACTGTGCCTTCTCCTATATCCGTACACCCATAGAAATCGGTAAGCGTAACCGAATAGGTTGTCGTTGAAACCGGGGAGACATTAATTGTTTGTGAAGTGGCGCCATTGCTCCAGAGATAGGAATAGGGAGCCGTTCCACTTGCGCCGGTTGCTGTTAAAGTAGCGGTTTCATCCGCACAAATAGCATCGTCATTGACACTTACGGTTGGATTTGGCGCAACATCGACCATAATGATGTCGACATCGGTGCAACCGTTGTTATCTGTTATCGTGACGAAGTAATTGGTGTTAACCGTTGGCGTAACCGTGGTGCTGGTTCCAACATCGCCGGTACTCCAAACAAAGCTATATGGCGGTTCACCCCCAAAGCCTTGAACGGTCAGGGTGGTGCTTTCACCCAAACAGATGGTCAGATCGGTACTTCCATCCGCTACCGGTAATGGATTGATGGTGATGGTTACCTGATCGGTATCCGAACATCCGTTTGCATCTGTAATGGTGACCGTATAAGTGGTAGTTACCAGAGGACTTACTGTGATGATGGCGCCATTTTCGCCTGTACTCCAATGGAATGAATAAGGACCCGTTCCACCGGAAGCCGAGGCCTCAAGGTCGGCGCTATCGCCAAAACAAATTTCCTGATCGTCGCCTGCCGCAGCAACCGGAGATTCATTTACAAGGACAGTTTTCGTGATGGAGGACACACAATTGTTCAGGGTAACCGTCAGTGAAACGGTCTTTGTTCCCGGCGTGTTCCAGGTCACGTTATGAGGACCGATTCCTGTAGTCGCAGCCGGGGTGGCGCCTGCGCCAAAATTCCATTCGTAGATTGCACCAGGACCTGCGCTGGAGGCGCTGAAAGCGCCACTTTCGAACTGGCAAACTACGGAAGGGCCGGAAATATTAGCTACCGGACTTTCCGGATCGTCCAGAACAATGGTCGTTACATCCGACGGGCAATCATCATTACAGTACCGGACAACCAGGTCATAAGTCCCAGCAGAAAGGCCGGTAAAAGTGCTCTGATCGCAAGGCTGATAGGTGAGGCCGCCATCGAGGCTCACTTCGAAGCTCTGGCCAGTCTGCAGGGTAATATTTACAGAAATAGTTCCATCTGTGCCACCGCAGGCAGTAGGGTCGGCGGAGCCGGTAACCGTCAATTGAGGGGTTGGTTTAATATTTAATATTTCGGAAGCCGAATCAGAGCAATCGTTTTTCTCCACTGTCAGAGTAACGAGTGGGGTCGAACCCGTAGTTGCATTCGGCGTAGAATAAACCACGAGATGCGGGCCTGCCCCAGAAGCAGTCGCAGGTGTTGCTCCTGAACCAAAATTCCAGGTATAGATTGCGCCGGGGCCGGCATCCTGAGCCGTAAAGGTGTATTCCGTTCCGGAGCATTCGTCGCCTGGATGGCTATTAAAAGCCGCAACCGGAAGCGGAGTAATGTTTACAACCATCTCGTCACTTTTGGCAGGGCACGGGCCTGCCGGGTCGTTGGTCGTCAGGGTAAGTACAACGGAACCATTTGCGATGTCCAGTGCGCCGGGCGAATACGTAGCGTTCAGCAGATTGGCATTATCAAACGAACCGTCACCGTTGCTGGTCCATGAAGCGCTGGTAGCAGAACCGCCGACACTTCCGGACAAATGGACGGATTCATCTTCACAAACCGTTTGATCCAACCCTGCATTCACCGAGGGCTCCAGATTGATGGTCAGCACCAAAGCATCAGTGATTGACGGACAAGGGCCCGCAGGGTCGTTGGTCGTCAAGGTTAGGGTAATCACACCAATATAGTCGGCGGGTGGGGTATAGGTGGCTGTCAGTGTGTTGGCGTCCGGGGAGAAGCTTCCTCCTGCAACAGAGGCCGACCAGGCGCCGCCCGAGGCAGAACCGCCTACCGAACCGGCAAGCGTAAAGGTTGAACCGGAACAAATGGTCTGATCAGCCCCGGCATTGGCTGTGGCTGCCGGATTAATGGTGATTACCATTTGGTCGCTGACTGCTGGGCAAGGGCCTGCCGGATTGTTCGTTGTCAAGGTTAATATGATCATGCCCGTATGACCGGCAGGAGGATTATAGGCGGCGTCAACGGTTGTAGCGCTGGGCGAAAAACTGCCGCCGGCTACGGAGGCTGTCCAGGTACCGCTTGAGGCAGCACCCCCAATGGTTCCGTCGAGACTGACCTCCGAGGCGATACAAACCGTTTGGTCAGGCCCAGCATTAACAGTAGCAGCCGGATTGATGGTCAAAGTCACCGGAGTCCTGCTGTCACTGGTACAACCGGTGGCGGTCACCCGGGCTTCAGCATAATAGGTACCGGCTGTTGCAGGCGTATAAGAAAGCGAGTTGGCCAAAAGGAGGTTACCCCCCGTTGCGGCATCGTACCAATCTACTGTAATCAGAATGTTGTTTGTTGAAACGGTCAAAGCTGGAATAACATCTCCCTGACAGATCAGTTGATCGCCACCGGTATTATTGGGCTCCTGTACATCCGGACAAAGGCACTCCGGGGCCTCAATGACGACTGTTATATCGCATCCGGAGCCGGCCAGGGTGAAAGTAACCGTAATATTCGTATTTGAAGGAATGCCATTGATTTGCCAGTTGGTGGAGACGCCGCTTTGTTCAACCGTTCCTGCCGAAGAAGTTACAGAAGTTGCATCGGTCGTTAAAGAAACGTCATATTCTGCCAGCAATTGATTGCAATTCTTATTGGTCACAGTAAAGGTCGGTACCGGTTGGATTGTAACGACCATCTGATCGGTGACAGCGGGACAAGGTCCGGAAGGGTTATTGGTGCTTAGCGTGAGGGTGACCGTTCCCAGCGTTTTATCATTGTTACCCGGTGTATAAATGGCGTTCAGGCTGCCTGCATTATTAAAGGCCCCGTCACCGCTGGTTGACCAGGTAGCGCTGGTAGCAGCGCCGCCGATAGATCCGTTCAATTGCACCGTCTCATCTGCACAGATGTCATCATCCGGTCCGGCATTAACCGTCGCGACAGGGTTGATGGTGATGACCATTTGATCCGTCGCAGCATTACAGGGCCCGCTCGGGTTATTGGTCGTCAGGGTCAGGGTGATCGTTCCTGTATAACCTGCAGGCGGCGTATAAGTTGCCGTCATTGTGGAGGGATCCGGGCTGAAGCTGCCGCCGCCTACTGATGCCGTCCAGGTGGCGCTGCTCGCTGCCCCGCCAAATGAACCTGCCAGGGGAACCGTACTGCCGAGACAAATGGTTTGATCGGGGCCGGCATTGGCCGTTGCCGCATCATTGATCGTAACCACCATCTGGTCGCTTGCCGCCGGACAGGGCCCCGCCGGGTCGTTCGTCGCCAGGGTCAGCGTGATTGTTCCGGTATACCCGGCCGGTGGCGTATACGTTGCGTTGACGGTAGTCGCATTCGGGTTAAAACTCCCACCCCCAACGGATGCCGTCCAGGTTGCGCTGCCGGCGCCGCCTCCGATGCTGCCCGCCAGGAGAACCGTACTACCCAGGCAAACGGTCTGGTCTGCTCCTGCATTGGCGGTGGCCGGCGGGTTCACCGTCACGGAAACCGGAGTGGAAGCCGGATCGGCGCATCCTACCCCATTATCCGTGACGATCACCTTATAATAGAGGACGCCTGCTGTGGCGGTGGAAGGCAAATAGGTGGCGCTGGTGGCGCCGCCGATATTGGTATAAGTACCGCCGGAGGTGGTTGCGGATTGCCATTGGTAGCTGAATGTACCCGAGCCTCCCGTCACGTTTGCGGTCAGGGTGACGCTTTCACCCACACAAACAGTGGAGTTGTTGAGGGTCACATTCACAACAGGGTCGGCCAAAACGGTCAGGCTAAGGGCGCTGGATGCCGGATCGGCGCAACCGGATACCGGATCGGTGATTCTTACCTTGTACCAGGTTACGGATGCCGATGAGGCAGGCGGATTGTAAGTAGCGCCTGTTGCGCCGGATATGTCGGTATAGGTTCCACCTGAAGTAGCCGAAGATTGCCATTGGTAGGTGTGCGCACCCGAGCCACCGGTAACGGTCGCCGTCAAAGTAGCTGTTCCGCCGACACATACCACCGGGTTATCGATAACAATGGAAACCGCCGGATCCGGATTGACGGTAACGATGTATTCCACAAAAGGCGCACAATACCCCGTTCCGTTATAGGGTTTCACACAAGCGTAAACATAATAAACGGCCGGCGTACTGCCGCTTTGAGGAAAATCGGATGAACTGATTGAACCTGAATTGGGCGGAATATTGAAAGCCCCCAGGTACACTTTCGGATCGGCAGAGGTATAAGGATTGGATTGCTGGGAATTGAAACGGTAGAATTCGATATCTGTAATCCAGGAGGCCGGGTTTACGGCATTGGCGCTCAAGGTTACCGAGCCGCCTTTGCAAATTGTAAAATTGGAAGGACCGACCAGGTCAATATCCGATTGATCAACGACCACGGTAATGACCTTGGTATAGGAGCATCCGGCCCCGTCATTCAAAACAACTGTATAATTGCCGGCATGAGCTGCAGTAATGCTGTTGGAGATGAGTACATCATGGCCGCCGGTGGTGGTTGCAGAGAAGCTGTTGGGGCCTGTCCAGGTGGCCGTGCCCACGTTGTTGGGATTAATGCTCAGTTGGAGTTTTGAACCGACACAAGCGGTCACAGAGCAGTCACTTTCGGTGACCCAGCCTGTATCGTTGACGTTACTTTCGCAAACAACTGTTTCTGTGCACGAAGGTCCGTTCAAACATATCGCATCGATTTTCAGATAGTCGCCGCTGGCAAATCCTTCCACCCGCAGGTAAGAAACCCCCGCAGGGGCGACACCCGTTACGGAGTAATACTGAACATTGGAATAGGTGTCGACATCCCATTCTACGAACGCTGTTTCGGATGTGAGCAAGACTCCGGCTGAATTATAAAAAGCCAGACGAACATAATGCGTATAGCTTGTGACATGCGTGCCGGCCCAGGCGGAAAGCGTATAGGTCGAGCCGGCAGTAACGCCGTTTATTTGTTGCCACAACCTGGCGTTGGACGAAGTGGCCTGCAAGAAGCCGTTGTTGTTGCCGCAGGCCTCATAACCCGACCCCCAGTAGAAACTGCCTCCGGAGGTAGACCAACCGGCCGCAGTGCCTTCGAAACTCCAGTTGGTGATCAGGTTGTCGGGGCAATCACAATCGGTAATGGAAAAATAAAACGTTTCCTGGTCGCACAAAGAACCGCCTGCATTATCGGCGCTATAGGCTTTTACGACAACCACATAAGTGCCCGGGCCAACCACCCATTGAGCGCCAGTAGCTGGATAATTATAGGTGGACGAATTATCCGTACCCGAACCTGAAACTTTGCCTGTGATGGTAAAGGTCACGCTTTCAATGGTATTGGTATGCGTAACTTCCAGGTTGAAGGAACTGGGCAGGCTCGTCAATTCGTAATGCCCGCCATTGGAGATGGAGACGTCGGAACTGCCTACCAGGTCGTTGAATTTCAACCCTGTGATGGCGCCGCAAGCCAGCGGGGTTTCAACAAGCGGCGGATCGTCAATCGTTAGAGCAGGAACCCCAAATGCTGCAATAGCCGCTTCGCAAAGGGCATTGCAGGCGCCGCCTTCTCCTTTTAAAAAGCCGACAGCAGAGCTTACCTCTGCCTCGGAATAGCCATAAAGAAGCCCATTGGCCATTACCCATTTCAGGCGATCAGCTCTTAACTCGGGGTGCTTCCAGACCGCTTCACCGGCGTTTATTCCTGAAGGGCCGGGCGGCAATTCAATTTGCGCTTCAGGGTTCAACTCAGGTTTGACCGGGTCCAAAGTCGTACTTTGGGCATTAGCCAAATTGGCGCTCATCAAACTGATAAGGCTTAGGGCAACAAATCTAAAAGCAGTTGTAACTTTTGAGTTGCTGGAAATGGGTAGTGTGTCAAAACGCATCATTTGTAAAAATTGAATGCACTGAAAAAATGGTTTAAGATAGTTGCCTTGTTGGGCGCTAAAAAAACCTTACCCCTTACCAAAAGCGGTGTTTTGCTTTGGAAGAGGTGACCATGTTTGTTTAAAAAAATAAAATAGCCTCTCAGCAGCTCAGGCACTGTTCGCACCCGCTGAACACTCACAGGGATTCACTTTCAGGATTCATCCGGGGATCATGATGGAACCAGATCCCCGCGCATAGAATTCCCTGAAAATTTCCGTGAAGAAATTTTAAATAAACGTTGCTACACTGAATAGGCAGATCAATGCATACGGCCCGCAGAGGCCTTTTCATTCGAACCAAGTGAAATACGCAGGGGGGAATGCTAAGGAATTGGAACCGAACATCGGGGGGGAGCGTTCAGAAATTCTTTAGCACAAATAAGCTCGTATGAACAAAGAGGGTAAAAACTCGATGCAAATATAAGGGCGTACGAATAGAAAAAAAAATAATTCATTCAGGAAATTAAAAAAATGTAACATAACAAAAAACAATTAATTGTGCATTTATTAATGTGTATTAACTTAAAATTCAATTATAAATAATAAAATCATTCTTCCTCTTTGTGACAAATATATTTTTGCATTTTAATGCCTGGGGGTGCGGTTTTATTCACGTTCCCGCTCAAAACACGACCAACAAAACAGCAATCAGGCCTGACCGGCAGCCCAATATTAAAGATTCCTTCAAGAATACGCCGGTTATCATCCAATAACTTACCTTTGCATGCAAAACGAATGCTATGTTTTTAATCAATCCATACTTGCGCATTGCGCTCATGTCGGCCGGTATCCTGGGCGGCATCTTGTTATCGGTCTTCATGGGATTCTGGTACGGCTTTCCCTTCTGGCTTATCGGTTTGTTTCTGCTGGCCGGCTATTTGCTTTTGGGCACCGTAGGGTCGGCGGCCAAGGCTTTGCAAGATGCGGACCTGGTGAAAACGGAAAAAATGCTGGGACTCACGGTGAACCCCAAATGGCTTTACGCTACCAACCGGGCCTATTTCTACATGCTGAAGGGCTCCCTGGCCCTGGCAAATAAAGATACTGAAAACGGGGAGAAATACCTCGAAATGGCCGAAAAGATCAAACTCCAGACCGACAACGAGAAAGCCATGATCCAACTCCAACTGGCCAATATTGCAGCCAACAAAGGCAACTGGGCCAAAGCCCAACTTTACATGCGCACGCTCAGCCAGCTCAAAATAACGGAACCCAACCTGAAGGAACAGGTCAAACAATTTGAAAAAGCCGTCAACAACCGGGGCCAGGTGAAGGCCGCCCAGCGGATGGGAATGATGACCAAAGGCGGCGGCATGCAAATGCCGGGCGGGAAACGGAGAAGGCCCAAAATGAGGTAAAATTCATACCACTGGACAAAAATTGGAGATGGGGAGAAGGGGTGAAGGCGCCCCTTTCTCCCTCTCTCCCCATCTTCTGCCAAAAAGGCTAAATGTCCAGTAGTATGGGTAAAATTGCTCCCGGATTATTTCAACTTTCGCCCTTCCATTTCTTCCATCAGGCCGAGCAGGTTAAGGGCCTCGTCAAAAATTGCATTAAAGGCAAAGTGTTTGCCCTTCCTGAGATACGCGAACATATAATGGTCGATTTCGGGAACAGGCGCTTCCTCCACCTGGTCAATCGGAATCCAGGCGAGTTCGCCTTCGTTGCAAAAGGGCGCCTCCTGGTACGGAATTTCGGCATGATAAATATTGCATTGCCAATTGTAATGACCTGGCGAGGTTTCCACGACAACCCCCTTGTAACGCAATCCATCCGGCCGGATGCCGGTCTCTTCCAGGCTCTCCCGCAATGCCGCAGAATAAGGATCTTCAAATGGCTCCAGCTTCCCGCCCACCGGGGTAAATAATCCCACATAAGGTGGTTTTTTTCGCTTCAGCAAAAGGACCTGATCGCCGCTTTGCAGGACGATCATCACCCCGCTTCGTTTTAAACCACGGGGAAATGTCTCGGGTTTATCCATATTATTTATGCCTTTCCAGCGCTGAATAGCTTTTGAGTGTGATGATCTGCCAATTGTTGAGGGCGTGTAAAACTTCGGCCTCGTGCTGGGCGGCGATGGCCGCTACTACGCCGCCTCTGCAGGATTGTTCCAGCCATTGCGGCCCGTAAAATTCAGGCGGATCTTTCCGGTTGGCAGGAAGTAATTCGCGGGTAGCGTTCGACCAGATCTCAAAACCCAACCCGTTATTCCGGCAAATGATCTCCAGAGCCTTGATATCATCTTGCGAAGGGTCATGCAATATGCAGGAATACGCATTAAAAAGGGAGCGTTTGAATAACCCCAGTTCATCGTGTACCGGGATCCGCTTTTTATTGTAAATATTGTGCCCGACCACACTCCGGTCGAACAAAACCACGTCGCGGTAACGCCGGTCGGAAGCCGGGTCCGGAATGTTCAGGATCATCCCTCTTGCAGGGTCCAGCAATTGAATCCAGACAATTTCAAAACGGTCCTGATAATGCAGGCGCAGGCATAAAAGCGCCTTGCTCCTGGCTGACCACCCGAACTTGGACCACACGCTCCGTCCGATCCGCCATTTTTTCAAGGCTGTTGCCGCAATTCCGAGATTCCACCAGGAATCCTGGTCGGTAGAGTCAAGCGCTACGGCTTTTTTGCCGTAATGCAGGGACGCTTTCCAGTCTTCTCTGAATTTATAAAGCGATGCCAGCCGGTTATAGGGCGCCGCCCAGTCCGGGTTCAGGCGGATAATTTTCTTAAAGAGCTTTACAGCATTATAAATATCGCCGTTTTGCTCATAACTTTCCGCCGCTGTAAACAGTTGCCGTATCTTGTCGTCCGGATATTCCATTCTTCTGACAGGGTCATACCCTTTCCAAAATTAAGATTTTTTTTATTAAGAACGATATTTTACCGCTGTTTGCTTCAGTAATTTCGGATATTTTAAAATTGAATTCAAGAAAATGAAATATACCTTGCATTTGGGCGATGTCTTACTCCTGGGCGACCCTCGCCTGTACGAAAAATGCACGCCCGTTATGCCCGGCGAACTGCCCGGTCTGCCCGCAATCATCGAGTCAATGGCCAATGTTATTCTCGAATTCAGGGCAAAATACGGCGCCGGACGAGCCATTGCCGCCCCGCAACTGGGCATCATGAAACGGCTGGTCGTACTGAATATCGACCGGCCGGTGGCCATGATCAACCCCGTGCTTTTCGATCTGAGCGATGAAATGATGGAGCTTTGGGACGACTGCATGAGCTTCCCCAACCTGCTCGTCCGCCTTCAACGGCATCAGCGCTGTAAAATCCGGTTTCGCGACCTCGATTGGCAGGAACATACCTGGGATCTGGAAGGCGGGCTCTCCGAATTGCTCCAGCATGAATGCGACCATCTGGATGGCGTGCTGGCCATCAGCCGGGCGCTGGATGGGCAGTCGTTCAGGTGGCGGACAGTTAAATAATCGTTCGACAGTCTTTGTTCCGGGATAAAACGAAACTGGTTTCCAAAGACTGAACTTCGGCTCCGCTCAGTTCCCCGAGTGACTCCGCTCAGTTCCCTGATTGAAAACTGTGGACTGAAGACTGCCGACTGCCACCTGTGGACTGCCACCTGCCCCCCATCACTCCCACCCAAACTCCCAAACCGGCGCCGCCCCGAGCAAATGCTCCACAAAATAATTCCAGAGTCTTTTTCGGAAGTAATTGCCATGCGCGCCCTGATAACCGTGCCGCTGACTGGGCAGGATCAGCATATCAAATTGTTTATCGGCTTTAACCAGGGCTTCGGCCAGTTTGAACGTTGCCGAGGGGTTCACGTTTTCGTCGATGCCGCCGTGCACGATCAGGAGTTTCCCCTTCAGGTTGCCGGCCATCGTGATGTTGGATTGAAGATGGTACGCTGAATCCACTGGCCAGCCCATGTACATCTCCGGCCACCAGGCTTTTTCCATGCGGTGGTCGTGGTCGGCTGAACTGGCAACGCCAACTTTGTAAAAATCAGGGAATTGCAATAGCCCGTGGCCGGCGTCGTATCCGCCGGCCGAATGGCCGAATATGCCCACTCTTGAGGTGTCGATCCAGGCGTGTCTGCGGCCCAGTTCCCGGATGGCCAGCACGTGGTCGGTGAGGTTCAACCCCATTTTTTTGTAGGAATGGTCGTGAAAAGCTTTGGATCTGCCCGAACTGCCCAGGCCGTCAACCATCATGACAATGAATCCCAGTTCGGCCAGGGCCTGGTTGTTGAGGCTCAGTACCCTGGGGAAATTGTCGGGGAAAACATGGGTGTGCGGCCCGGTATAGCTGTTGTCGATGATGGGGTATTTCCGGGTTGGGTCAAAATGGGTGGGCTTCCACAATGCGCCATAAATAATGGTTTCACCATCGCGGGCGGTAGCAGTGAAAACCTCCGGCGCCCGCCAGTTCAAGGCCTCCAGCCCGCTGATATCGGCCCGGGATAATTCCAACAGGATTTTGCCGGTTTGGGCCGACCGAATGACCGAGACCGTAGGCATCTGCCCGGTTGAATAATTGTCGGTAAAATATCGCCCGCAAGGTGAAAAACTGACCCGGTGGGCCGCGTCTTCCGGCGTGAGCAACTGCGGTTCCCCTCCTTTCAGGCTGACCCGGTAAAGCAGCTGATAATAGGGGTTCCGTCCTTTTTCCCGGCCCGAGGCCGAAAAATACACCCAACCCCCGGTTTCATCAACATGCTCGATGTCGTTTACAAAGTATTCGCCTTTGGTGAGCGGCGCAAGTTGCCGGGTTGCCAGATCGATGAGGTACAATTGTTTCCAACCGCTTCGCTCCGAACTGAACACGATCTTGCCGGCCTTTTCCGCAGGCCAATACTCGAAATTGTCAATATTAGTGGCCGAACTTTCCGATACCAGGGGCGTCAATTCATTTTTCTCCAGGTCGAGTTTTAAGAGATGGACGGCTTGAAAGCCTCTTTCCGCATAGTCTGCGTAGAGCTGGCCTGGGGTTTCGGACCATTGAAAATCCACACTGTTGATATGGGTATTGCGCGGAAGCGCCGGATGGATCTCCCTGCCGCTTTCTACCTCAAAACAGACCGGGATCATGTACACCATTGCGGTATCGCCGGGCGAACCGCGGTAATAAGACAATAACCTGGGCCGGTAAAGGGTATCAACGCTCCAATCCAGGAGATACATTTTGCGGGCGCTTCGCAGGTCGCAGATATACGTCTGAATCCATCGGGAATCCGCCGACCAACTGACGCCGAAACGCGCAGGCCGCTCGCCGCCCTCCCCTTCCATGATATCGCCCCAGCCGTAATAACTGCCGTATTCATAATTTTTATGCCCGCTTTTGCTCAGTTGACGGACTTCCCCCGATTGGACTGACCGCAGGTAGAGGTTGTAATCCCGGGTGAAGGCTACCCATTTCCCGTCCGGTGAGGTCGCCTCGTTTTCCGGTTTTGGTTTTTCGGGTTCCTTTTGGGTTAACTGCCAGGATTGAAGGTCAAGGGTATATTTTTTGCCTTTCAGGTCAAATTGAAGAAGCCCCTTTTTAAGGTATTGGAGCCCGGTGAGCGGCAGGTCACCTGATTTCAAGGTATCGCTCAGCGTGTCATTTAACAACCTGGTCAGGCGTTCATGATCGAACAGCGGTTCTTTTTTCAGCTTTTCAAAGGATACCTCCCAAAAAGTTTTGCCGCGCTGATCCTGGTCCAGGTACCAAAACCCGGCGCTGTCGGGATGCCAGTTGGGGTTTACCCATAAATGGAAGGCTTTTTTATTGTTGATATTGTTCCAGACGAACCCGGCTGCTTTTTCATAATCGGATCGGGTCAGGGCCTGTTGGGCGCAGATTTCGGGGAAAAGCAGAAAAAACAAAGGCAGGCGCCAGAGCCAGGAAAAGGTACTTTTCATCGGACGGCAGTTTTCCCACAAGGTAAAAAAATATTGACGTGAATCTGATTGACTACTTTACTTTTTCTTCCAGCCTTTCCAGTATGCAACTTGTGTACAGCCTGGTACCTAAAGATCAGAGTTTGGAAAAAATGATTGAAAAGCGCGCTTATGAACTGGCGCGTAAGATTGTTTTAAAAACGTCCCATACCATGCACTTGGAAAATCAGGGACTTGACGACGAGGCGGCCAAAGCCGCAATTGAAAAGCGTGCAGAAAAAATCAAAAACGAACTGCCTAAAAATCTATGGGACTGCCTCACTCGCTCTTCAAGCTCTTCACCGGATTCGCAACAGCCGCTTTAAGCGCCTGAAATCCGACCGTCAGGCCGGCAATCACCAATGCGCCTGCCCCCGCAGCCAGGAAAATCCAGATATCCAGGTCGATCCGGTAAGGAAATCCGTCCAGCCAGCCTTTCAGAAAATACCAGGCAACAGGCGCGGCAAATACCACAGCCGCCACAACCAGCAAGAGAAAATCTTTGCTGAGCAAAACAACAATATTGGCAGCGGTAGCCCCCAGGACTTTTCGAATACCGATTTCCTTTACCCTTTGTTCCGCTGCATGGGCGATCAGTCCGAATGCCCCGATACAGGCAATCAGGATCGCCAGCATGGTAAAAACCCAAAACAGGCTGCTCAGTCTTTCTTCCGCTTTGTACATTTCACCGAAGCTGGCGTCTACGAACTGGTAATCGATCGGATACCCGGTTTCAAACCGGTCCCAGGTTGAACGAATGGCGGCTATCGTCGCGGCCAGGTCATTGCCGTCCAGGCGCAGCGCGATTTTCCAATAGGCATCCGGATAAATATGGAGTACGGAGGCTTCGACCTCCTCATGCAGGCTGGCATAATGAAAATCCTTTACCACGCCAATTACGCGCCCTTTTTTGATGGTGTCGTTCCGGGCCCACATTTTCCATTCCAAAGGTTTGCCGACCGCTTCTTCCGGGGTATCGCCCAGGCCGTAATTTTTGACCGCCGTTTCGTTGAGTATGAAGGCTTCGTCCGCGTCTGTCCGGATCTCTTTCGAGAAATCGCGGCCGGCCACGATCTCCATGCCCATGGTTTTGATATAGTCATGATCGATGGTAAAAATCCGTGCGGGAAGCCTTTTGGATTCTTCTCCCGGAACGATGATCTCATCGCCGGAAACAATATCCCCCGGTATTCCGAAACAAACCGAAGCCGACTGCACCCCCGGGGTGTTCGCAAATTCCGCTCTGGTGTTTTCCGGGTTTTCAAACATCTTCGCGCGCATGGGAAAGACCATCAGTTGCTCGCGCTGAAAACCCATATCCTTGTTGTTCATGTATTTCACCTGCCGGTAAACTGCAAGCGTTCCGATGATCATCAGGATCGATAATCCAAATTGAAGGACAACCAGCCCTTTTCTCAGCCATTGAACATGCCCTCCGCCTTGCTGAATACCTGCTTTGAGCGCATGAATGGGCCGGAACCCGGAAAGAACAACCGATGGATAGATGCCGGCCACCATTCCGGTAAACAGGGCCAGGCCGGCCAATCCCGCCAGGATCGCCGGATCACCCAAAACCGGAAATTTCAGGGATTTTTCCGTAAAGGCATTCAAATATGGTACCAGGGCCACCGCAACGACCGTCGCCAGCGCCGTTGCAGCCGCAGAAAGGATTACCGATTCGCTGATGAACTGCAGGATCAACTGCCCCCGCAAAGCGCCCGTGGCTTTCCGGACCCCAACTTCCTTCGCTCTGCGGACGGCCTTTGCAGTGGTCAGGTTAACAAAATTAATGCAGGCAATGAGCAACAGGAAAAGCCCGATGACCGACAATCCGGTCACATAACGCTGGTTGCCTCTTATAGCCGCGTCATTCTGAAAATCAGCAGATTGCAAATGGATATCTTTTACCGGCTGGAGGTAAGTGTAATAATAAAAACCCATCTCCTTGGTTTGTGGGTGGGCATACTTTTCAACAAAAGCCGGCAGTTTAGTCTTCAATCTTTCAACATCCGTCCCCGGATTCAGCTTAATATAGGTGTAAAAGTCCTGCCAGATCCAACTTTGGATGCGCTCCTTCGACACTTGTTTCTCCAACTCGGAAAAAGGGAGGAGGAAGTTAAAATCCAGGTGGAAATGGGGTGAAAGCGCCGCCAGAACCCCGGTCACCTGCAATTCCTGATTGTTGATGGTCAGGGGTTTTCCAACCGGATTTTCCTCGCCAAAGTATTTCACGGCAATGGGTTCCGTCAGGACAATCCCGTTGGGGTAAGACAGGGCAGTAGCGGGGTCGCCATACAAAAACGGCAACCGGAAAAATTTGAAAATCGGGTCTTCCGTGTAAAATCCGTTTTCCTCCAAAAAACTTTTATCGCCCCTTTTAAAAAGCAATTTCTGCCGTATGGAATACATCCGCAGGGTCTCTTCCACTTCCGGAAAATCCGACTTCATCACTGGTCCGATTTGTGGCGAACCGCTGGCCCAGAAGGTGGCGCCTTCGTTCGTAAATCGCTGGTTGTACGCCCTGAAGATCCGCTCCCCGTCCGGATGATCTTTGTCAAATTGTTGTTCATCCCATACAAAAAGCCCGATCAACAGGCAAACCGAGAGGCCGGTTGCCAAACCCAGGATATTGGTCAGGCTGTACCCTTTGTACTTGATGAGATTCCGCAGGCCGGTTTTCAGGTAGTTCCTCCACATAACGTTGCTTTTGCAGGGTATGCAGCAAAAGTCATGCCTGCAAATTTAATCCTTTCATAAACAAACTGTTAGATGCAAAACCCGTCAAAAATATGTCCGATTATGGACACCCGGTGTCCGGAAATAAACGATTCACCCCGCCCAGCCTGAGGGTCAGGCGGGTAAACATCCATCATCTAGCATCCATCATCTAGCATCCATCAATAATTCAACAAAAGTGCGCTCCGGTGCACCAGAAAAGCATCGTCCGGCGCCAGGGTCAAACCCCTTGCAATCATCAGGCGGGCGTTGGGGTAATCTTTTTGGCGGAAATAATAATAGGATGCCGATGCATAAGCGGTAGTGATCCAGAGCACCCCGCGCGGCGTGGGACCGGATTGCGCCAGCAATTTCTCGAAGTTTTCCAATTCCCGGCTCCCGTCTCCCAGGCGGTCGGCATCGAAACGGTGTCTGATCCGTTCAGAAAGGTAAAACAGTTCCAGGTCTCTGAAATGGGGGTTGGAAACCAGGAAGGGATATTGTTTTTTATACTGCTCCAGGATGAGCAGGCATTCTTCAAAATCGCGCCGTTTGTTCAGCGAGCGGACCAACAGCCGGGAAAGAATATCCTGAACCTGCGGGTCATCGGGCCGGAACCGGTATATCGTATCCATGTACTCGATCACCCGGGGTGTATTGGACGCGGCGGCATAATGCTCTGCCTGCCCGACATAAAAGATCTCACGGATCAGGTTGAGGCCGGCCGGATCGTTTTTCATGCGTTTGCAAAATTCCCGGTATAGAGCGTCGAGGCGGCCGGGCTGTTCCTGTTGTTTTTTGGTGAATTGTTCGGTCAGCAAAGCAAACCGTTTAATCAGTTCCTTTCGGACGGCCGGCGCAGGAAACGCTTCATACAGATCAAACAAGGGAGCCAGGCGGTCCGACTCCATCGGCAAACTTGCCGCCAGTTGCAGTTTACAGGCAGCCAGCAAGGGTTCGTATAAGGGCGTAGGATAGAGTGTGCGGGCTTTGTCGAGGGTATGGGCAGCCATTACGAACTGCCGGTCGGCGTAATCAATGGCCGCACGCTTGTAATACAGCAGCCCCGCCAGTTGATAAGGGTTGATCGGCTCGGTTCCGTCTTCGGCGTAACGTTGGTTCCAGGTTTGCACCAACGACTGCCGGGACTGACCGGCCGGGATCAGGGAAAGGTCCTGCCAGATATTCACGTAATCAGCCGTCAGGTTTTTATCTTTTTTGCCGCCGAAAGTAAGGATCTCCCCAAGCGGCTGGGATTGATCAGCGGTCTGGATGATCAATTGAACGGTTTCCAGGCCGGCTTTTAACTCGTATTTGTACCCCAGGTGATCCAAAACAATCACATACAGTGCGGCAGCCGTGTATTCATTGTAATGGCCGGATTTGAACAGGCTTCCGAAATCGGAAAAAGGGTCGTACTGCCGGAAATAACGGCTTTTTAAGGTCTCGTGCACCGGCTCAAGGTCTTTAGCCCTGGTTTTTTTGCCGGCTCTGGCGCTTTCAATCCGGCGCAGCGTGTTCTGCAACTGGTTCTGCGCAAAATCCGCAACGGCAAACGCATTGTCTTTGGAACTGGCCAGGAACAGCCGGATCCGGTCGGCAGCTTCTACACCCTGCGGCGCCGTGAAAACCATTTTTTCAAGCGGCCCGTAATAAACCAGACTTTCCTTTCCGGCCGGAACGAGTAAGGAATCTGAAAGACCAGAAGCCTGAGCAGCAATGGCCCATATCAGCAGCAGACAGCAGGATAGTAGTCGCATGAGGGGAATACCTGTATTGATCCGCAAAATTAATCTTTCATTTTGACGATTCCAGGAATCGGCGTTACAGATTTAATGCCGGCCCGGCAAATGGTGTTACCGGACGGCCTGCAGCCCCATATCCATCTGGCAATCCATCACAAAAGGGGAGATTTCGCTGAGAAAAAAAACCACTTCCAGCCGGAAACGCTCCCCGGAAAGCAATTTTTTGGAATTGCGCAAGGTGGGCAACAACTCAATGGAGTTATACCGCCGGTTGGTCATATCGTCCAGATAAAAAATTTCGTCAAACTCCGAACAGTCCTGTCCCACCGGGCAGATCCGGATGGATACTTCTTCCAGGAAATCGAAAGCCCGGCCGTTTTGAGACAGGATCCTGGCAAAATTCGGCCGGATGGCCGCAATCGCGCTGGTGTCTGTGTTGTTGTCCTTTAAATAATTGGCGATGTTGGAATTGACCGTCGGGAATTCGATCACCTGCGCAAAACTGGGGTTTAAACCCGCCGGAAGCTCAAAATCAAAATTCGGATAGATCATTTCAAAGATCACCTCGCGTTTGTCCTTGACGCAACCGGCAGTCAGGATCACCCCGGAAAAGAAGAGCAGCCAAACCCTTTTCATCTTTTTTTCAAATGGAACGCATAAACCACCCTTTTGTTATACTTCGCCCGGCGGCGCGAAGTATAATGCCGCAGGATGGATGGTTTGCCAAAAACCATCCGACGCGCGGTATATAATGACCTCCAGCAAGCAGGCAGAATTTTTTAACCCGGATTTTACAGTCTGTAAAATTCATGTACCTTTATCGGAAACATACATTTGCATATATTTGGAACAAGGTCTGAAAAGCAAAATTTTTACCGTTTATGGGCGAACAGAGAGTTGTAATACCTACCGAACAACAGGACATGCAATCGTTCATCCGGCAGTTGCTGCAGGATGTCCAGGCGCTGGAATACATGTTGAACAACGATTGGTTTGAAACCGATCCCATCCGCATCGGAGCAGAACAGGAAATGTGCATCGTCGACCGCCACACTTACAAGCCGGCCACGATCGCCATCCAGGCGCTCGAAAAATTAAAAAAATACGAATGGGCGGGCACCGAACTGGCCAAGTTCAACCTGGAAAATAACATGACCCCCCGGGAATTCGGCGGCAAGTGTCTGAGCGAACTCGAACAGGAAAACAACTGGCAACTGGGCATTATCCGCGAAAAACTGGCCAAAATGAACGCGGATCTCATCCTGACCGGCATTTTGCCCACCTTGCGCAAATTTGACCTGGAAATGGAGAACCTCACCCCCAAACCCCGGTATTATGCCCTGATGGACGCCATCAACAGCCAGTTGATCGGCACCTCCTACGAACTGCGCCTGACGGGTATCGATGAGATCCTCGTCAAACACGACTCTCCCCTGCTCGAAGCCTGCAATACCAGCTTTCAGGTGCACCTCCAGGTAGCGCCCGCCGATTTCCTCCAGCTTTACAACATCGCTCAAACGCTGGCGGCCCCGGTGATGGCCATCGGCTCCAACTCTCCGATCGTTTTTGGCAAACGTTTGTGGCACGAAACCCGGATCGCCCTTTTCCAGCAAGCCCTGGATATCCGGACCACCCACGACCATATGCGCGAGCGCAGCCCGCGCGTCAGTTTTGGGTCGGGTTGGCTCGACCGATCCATTATGGATATTTACAAGGAAGATATCGCCCGGTTCCGGGTCTTGCTGAGCTCAGAGGTGGAAGAGGATTCCTTTGAAAAGATCAACCAGGGGATCACACCGAAACTGAGGGCCCTGCAGGTGCACAACTCCACCGTTTACCGCTGGAACCGCCCCTGTTACGGGATCAGCGACAACGGCAAACCCCACCTGCGCATCGAAAACAGGGTGCTGCCCTCCGGACCTACCGTCGTGGATCAGGTCGCCAATGCCGCTTTCTGGCTGGGCGCCATGAAGGGAATGGCCCTGCATTATCCGGATATCCGGAAGGTCATTTCCTGGGAAGATGTGCGCGATAATTTTGCCAAAGCCGCCAAATTCGGCATCGACTCGCAATTCACCTGGTTTAAAGACAAAAAAATCTCTGTCTGCGACCTCATCGTCAAGGAACTCATCCCTATCGCCCGCGAAGGCCTCCAGAGCCGCAAGGTAGACACGGCTGATATCGATAAATACCTCGGCATCATCGAGGACCGGGCCAAACAGCATATGAGCGGCGCCCGGTGGCAACTCCGCGCCTTTACCAAACTCATGAAAGAAGTTGACCGGGATGAAGCCCTGGTGGTGCTCACCGCCAGCATTGTCAAAAATCAAACCAAAGGTATGCCCGTCCACACCTGGGATCTGCCCAATACCGGCGATCTGGAAGATTATCGCCCTTCCAAGCTCAAGGTTGAGGAATTTATGACCACCGACCTGTTCACCGTCCAGAAAGACGACCTGATCGACCTGGTGGCACAACTCATGGACTGGCGCAAGCTCCGGCATATGCCCGTCGAGGACAGCAAGGGCAGGCTCTGCGGGCTCATCACCTCCCGCCTGTTGCTCCGGTATTTCACCCATCGCGGCAAGGTCAACGGCCAGGACGTCGAAACGATCAATGACATCATGGTCAAAGACCCCATCACCATCGGCCCCGATGCCACGATCGTCGAAGCCATGCACCTGATGCGGGAGAAAAAAATCGGCTGTCTGCCCGTCATTAAAGGCGACGAACTCATCGGCATTATCACGGAAATGGACTTCCTCAGAATCTCCGGCCGGTTGATTGAACGGCTGGAACGGTGACTTCGGCTTCGCTCAGTCGCCTTAGAGAGAGGTGAGAGAGGTGAGAGAGGTGAGAGAGGTGAGATCCGACTACGCTGAAAGCTTCGCCGGACGGAGGCGGGTAGGGCCCGCTAAAAGACCGTCCCGCCCCAAATAAACTCCGTAAAGTCGCTGCCTGGCGGGTACCTGCCGATCAACCAGGATTCCTTCAATCCGATACCCTGGGCTTTGGCTGAAAGCAACCGGGCATCCTGGGGTATAGGGGTTTCTTTTACCTCGATTGCAGTCTTTTGATCCAGGATAAAATCGATCTCCTGGCCATTTTTCTTTTGAAAATAATTGATTTTCCCAATCTTGAACAATTGCAGGGCAATTGAATTTTCAAATTGAGCGCCTGAATTCACCTGAGCCAACGGCAGAATCAAACCAGTATCCGCCAGATAAACCTTTTTCTGCACCGCAATCGCCCTGTCTGCATTAGTCGTGAACGGTTCAACCAAATGTATAAAATAAGTTTTTTCCAATAAATGGATGAAGTCCTTTACTTTATGCCGGCTTAGCCCCAAAATGGAACCGATTTTGGAAAAATCTATCTTGTTGCCCACTCTCGAAGCCAAAAGTGTTAGCAGTTTGTACAGTTCATCAATGACGGAATAGTCGGAAAGAAGCTTGACATCCAATTCAATATATGAATTCACCACATCTTTTAAAAATCGTTTCTTCTTTTGTTCTGAATCGGAAAGTACAACCTCCGGGAATCCGCCGAACTGAATATACTCCTCATACAAGGGTTTGTACATGGCATACAACGTCCGGTTATAGGTTTTTAACCGGAAGTTGGCCAAATTGCCGAAATCGACTTCTTTAAATCGAAGAAATTCTAAAAAATCCAGCGGATAGATTTCAAAAATATCCTTTCGCCCTGCAAGGCTTTCTGAAAACTGGTTTTTTAAATAAAACGAGCTTGAGCCTGTAACAATAAACTTTACGCCAAAGTGATCATAATAATATTTGATGAAACTATTGACCTCAGGAATCAATTGAATTTCATCGAGGGCTATTACGGTTGGAATGGTAAAATCTACTCCTTTTATTTCAAGACTTTCCTGAATCTCGCTGAAGTTTTTTTGGGTAAAAATGAATCGGTCTTCTATTCGCTCCAGATCCAGGTAAATTTTGTTTTTGTGTTCAATTTTCTCAAGAAGAAACCTTAATGCAGTCGTTTTGCCTACCCGTCGCATGCCGGTTATCACCGTAACCCGCTTTTCTTCCAAATGCCGTTCCAAAACGTGAAAAACATTCCTTTCATACATAAATCCTGACTTTTTGTACAAAATTAATACAAAAATCCTGACTTTTTGTAAATTTAGTCTTAAATTTTCTATTCATTTCATTGATTCCAAATTTTACTTAATTAACCATTCCAGGACCCCTTTGTACCGCTCCACAAACGCCTCCATCTGTTTCCGCCGGTACTGCATCACCCAGCGCGGATGCGGCAGTGGCTCGATGGACTTGAAAAATCCGTAGTGTTCGTTGAGCTTTTGAAAATATTTGAAGTTTTGTCCTTCCCCCAGGCAGACGGCCGTTTCGGTCAGCGCCCCGATGTTTATTTGCTGTTGAATATGGTCGATAATATACGGTTCCACTGCTTTTTCGAGCAGGCGGTCGTCGTAATAATTGTAGTTTTTTCCGTCTTTGGTGAACCCCAGCGGACAAAGCGAGGTGATGTAAAAATACCGGTAAAACGCCTCGGGGCAGCCAAAGGCATGCGCCACCGCGTAGACAAACTGAGCGGACAGTTCGGCCTTCTTCTGAAAACCGTTGTGGATGCCGCAATCTTCGGCCAGGCGGATGGGGTCGGTAAAAGGAACCCCGGTAATGCCCGCTCCGAATCGCCCCGGGTTGATGCCGAACAGGAAGACCCTGGGTCCGGAATCGGCATAAAACTTCGAATAGAATGATTCCATGGCAGCCAGCGTTTCCGGGTTGTCGTATGGGAACAAGAGCTCTACGCCTTCCGGCAACCTCCAATCGGGCCGGATTTCCCGAAAATAATCCATTACTTTTGCGCCAAAGGAATGTATCGTATCTTTCATTGCCATTCAAACAGTTAGAACCGCCCCGCAATATTAGTTGTTTTTGCAGGGAAGAACAGGATCCAGCATGCCGGGAATTTATTTTCATATACCTTTTTGCAAACAGGCCTGCCATTACTGCAATTTTCATTTTTCCACCTCCATGGGTTACAAGCAGGATCTGTTGCAAGCCATGTTGAAGGAATTGGTACTCCGGAAGGACGAACTCGAAGGCGCTCCGACCGGTTCCATCTACCTGGGCGGCGGCACCCCTTCCCTGCTCACGCCTGCCGAACTGGAGACCTTGTTCGAACAGGTCTTCCGCCATTTCAACGTTGCACCCGATGCGGAGATCACCCTCGAAGCCAATCCCGACGACCTGACCCCCGAATATTTATCCGCCCTGGCCCAAAGCCCGGTCAATCGCCTGAGCATCGGCGTTCAGTCTTTTTTTGAGGAGGACCTCCGGTATATGAACCGCGCCCATACGGGTCCTGAGGCGCGCACCTCCATCGAACACGCGCAAAAGGCGGGCTTCGGCAACCTGACCGTCGACCTGATCTACGGCGCGCCCACCACCAGCCACGAACGCTGGGCGGAAAACATCGACACGCTCCTCAGGTATGGTATTCCGCACCTTTCCTGTTACGCGCTCACTGTTGAGCCTAAAACGGCCCTGGCTCATTTTGTGGAAAAAGGCAAATCGGAGGCCCCGGATGAAAGTCGCAGCGCAACCCAGTACGAGTACCTGATGAACACCCTTCGCCGGGAGGGCTATGAGCACTACGAAATTTCCAATTTTGCCCTGCCCGGCCGCCACGCCCGCCACAACAGCAGTTATTGGAGCGGCGAAGCCTATCTGGGTATCGGCCCATCGGCGCATTCCTTCGACGGCCGTTTCACCCGGCAATGGAACGTGGCCAATAATGCCCGGTACATCAAGGCATTGCAACAAGTGGGAAATAAGGAAGAACGCCTGGAGCAGGAAGGCGCCCTGTTTGAAAAAGAGATCCTGGCGCCCAGGGATCGTTACAACGAGTACGTGATGACCGGCCTGCGGACGGCCCGGGGGTGTTCCCTGGCAGCAATCGATGCATTCGGACCCGGTTTTCAGGCCCATTTCCGGGAAAATATCGCCCCGTTTATCCAACAGGAACTGGTAACCGTGCTCGACACCAACTATACCTTAACCGACGCCGGACGCCTGTTGGCCGACCGGATCGCGTCGGAATTGTTTTTTATTCACTAAACAAACCTGAACCGAAAACCAAATCCCCATAACTCCAAACTCAAAACTCAAAACAACCCCAACCCATTTCCAATCCACAATAAACCAGCATCAATGATAACACTTCGCCAACTAACGGAATGCCTGGAACAAATTGCTCCTCCGGCCTACCAGGAAAGTTACGACAACTCGGGGCTCATCACCGGCCACCCCGACATGCCCGTCAAGGGCGTGCTCGTATGCCTCGATTCCACCGAAGCCGTGATCCGGGAAGCCGTGGCCCGGGGGTGCAATGTAGTGGTGGCCCACCATCCGATCATTTTCAATGGCTTAAAGCGGATCACCGGCCGGGATTATGTCGAACGTACCGTGATCGAGGCCATCCGCAACGAAATTGCCATTTACGCCATCCACACCAACCTGGACAATGTCTACGCCCAGGGGGTGAACAGCCGGATCGCCCGGCGGCTCGGGTTGGTCAATACCCGGATCCTGGCGCCTAAACCCGGTTTGGATGGGCAGGTTGGCTCGGGCATGATCGGCGACCTGGAACCGGAGATCCCGGAACAAACCTTCCTGCAACACCTGAAAACCCGCATGTCGGCAACAATTGTGCGCCATACGCGTTTATTGGACAGGCCCGTCCGGCGGATTGCCGTTTGCGGGGGTTCGGGCAGTTTTCTGCTCAAAGATGCGATCAGCCAGGGCGCCGGTTTTTTTGTGACCGCCGATTACAAATACCACCAGTTCTTCGACGCCGAGGACAAAATCGTCATCGCCGACATCGGACACTATGAAAGCGAGCAATTTACAATTGAATTATTAGGTGACATTATTACGCAGAAATTTAGTAATTTTGCGGTTCATTTGACGAAAACCAATACCAATCCGGTGTTTTATTTTTAATAAACCAATTCAGCATGGTAGAATTGACAATAGCCGAAAAGCTAAAACAATTGTACGAACTCCAATTAGTTGACTCCCAGATTGACGAAATTGAGGTTTTGAAAGGGGAGCTTCCAATGGAAGTTAGCGACCTCGAAGACGATATTGCAGGCCTGGAGACCCGTGTGGCCCGCCTGGAAAGCAACGTAAAAGAACTGGAAGAAGAAACCAACCGCCATGTGGCCAATATCAAGGAATCCGAAGCATTGATCCTCCGGTACAAAGTACAGATGGACAATGTGAAGAACAACCGCGAATATGAAGCCCTGACCAAGGAGATCGAAATGCAAAACCTCGAGATCCAACTGTCTGAAAAGCGGGTCAAGCAGGCGAGGATGGATGTCGACGCCAAAAAAGAAACCTTGCATGCCAACCAGGAAAAACTGGCTAAAAAACAGAAAGACCTGGAAAACAAACGCATTGAGCTTTCCCAGATCATCGCCAAAACCGAAAAGGAAGAAGAACGGCTGCGCCAGCGTTCCGAAGCAGCCAGGATCGGCATCGAAGACCGGCTGATGCTCGCTTATGACAAGATCCGGACCTCCTACCGCAACGGCCTTGCTGTCGTGACCATCGCCCGCGACGCCTGCGGCGGTTGCTTCAATATGATACCGCCGCAAATGCAGCTCGAAATTGCCCAGCGCAAAAAGATCGTGGCGTGCGAACACTGCGGCCGCATCCTGGTCGACGAAAGCATCGTCGAAGAGGTTAAACAAAATGTCAATATCGCCGAGACTTCTATTCTCGATGATTAACTGCTTTATAGTTGTCAGTTGTCAGTGGTCAGTCACTGATCACTGACAACTGACCACTGACAACTAATTCCGTCCCAAAAACATATCAACATTGGCGCATCCCAAAGTCATCGCCTTGCCTTTTATGCTCGTTTTCACGACCTGTGTCCTGAATGCCCAGGGGCGTTTCGAATTCACCCCGCTGGCGAGGGATGCATACGAAAAAAACCTTGCGCTCCGTTTTGACGAATCCAGCCTGCTCATAGCCCGCATGAAACTCGAAGACCCCGGCAATTTGCTGGCCCATTACTTCGAGAACTATATCGATTTTTTCAAACTCTACATCAGCGAAGACGAAGCCCTGTACAAAAAACAGGAAAAAGCGTACGAAGCCCGCCTGGCCCGGATCGAAAAAGAAGGCGCCCCGAAGTCGCCCTTTTACCGGTATACCCAGGCCAATATGCGGTTGCAATGGGCGCTGATCCGTCTGCGGTTCGAAGATTACCTGGCCGCCTTCAACGACGTCAACAAGGCCAATAAACTGCTGGAGGCCAACGTGGAATTATTCCCCGATTTCATGCCCAACCGCCGGGATCTGGGATTGCTCCACGCTATGGTCGGCACCATTCCCAACGAATACAAATGGGGCGTCAGGTTGCTCAGCAGCCTCGACGGCACGATAGAACAAGGGCGAAAGGAAGTTGAACAGGTGTTGACCTACGCCAATTCGCACGACTTTATTTTTGGGAACGAAACCCGGGTCCTGTACGCATTTTTGCTGCTTCACCTCGAAAACGACGGCGAAGGCGCCTGGCGGGTGCTCCAGGAAGGCCGGCTGAAGCCCGCCGAAAACCCGCTGCATTGTTTTGTCATGGCCAATATCGCCATGCGCACCGGCAAAAACGACGAAGCCATCCGGTTGTTGGAAAAAAAGCCCCAAAGCCCGGCTTTTTATCCTTTCCCCTATATGGATTATATGCTTGGGTTGGCCAAATTGCGCCGCATCGACAAAGACGCAGGTCCGCATATCCAGCAGTTCATCAACCGGTACCGCGGCCGCCATTATATCAAGGAAGCGTATCAGAAACTGGCCTGGCAGGCTATGATCAACGGGCAACCCGAGGAATACCGCCGGCTGATGGTGGCCTGCCTCGACAAAGGTTATGCTGTTGCCGGCGGGGATAAAAGCGCCTTGCAGGAAGCCCGGGAAGGCCGTTCGCCGGATGTTGACCTCCTGCGCAGCCGTCTGCTCTTCGACGGCGGGTATTATGCCCGGGCCCGTGAATTGCTGACCGGCCGCACCAGCGCCGATTTCGCCGAGGGTCACCACCGCCTCGAATTCACCTACCGGATGGGCCGGATCGAACAAGGCCTGAAAAACTACCCGGAAGCCCTCCGGCACTACCAACAAACCATCGAAAAAGGAGAAGCCAGCCCCTGGTTTTTTGCCTGCAACGCCGCCCTCCAGGCCGGTCTCATCTATGAAAAAAAGGGCGACAAAGCTGCCGCCAAAACCCATTTCCTTTTGTGCCTCAAAATGAACCCGGTGGAATACGCCGATGGGTTGCACCAGCAGGCGAAAGCGGGATTGGGGCGGGTACGGTAGCGATCAGTCAGATTTTTTTAGTACATTCGCAGACCTCTTTATGCCGAGCTTAAAACCGGGGGATGAAATATTTTGCAGGGTGCAGCGCACGCACCGGTCACAAACATCGATCCAAAAACACCCAAACAGGATCTATTGCCGGAATTTGGTTATTTCTCCTTTTGATCCTGTTGTTCGGCGGTAAACTGCCCGCTCAACACCCCGTTTCTGCTCCCGGCCTGCCCTTCATCCGCAATTACCCGCCCGGCGAATACGGTGCACACAACCAAAACTGGGCCATCGTACAGGACCGGCGGGGGGTGATGTACTTCGGCAACAGCAGCGGCCTGCTGGAATACGACGGTGTTTCCTGGCGGCTGATCCGAATGAACAATGCAAGGATCATCCGCTCCCTGGCCATCAGCGCCGACGACCGGATTTATGCCGGCGGGTACGGCGATATCGGATACTTCACACCCGATTCCACCCGGCAACTGCAGTTTGTCTCCCTGTTGCCCCAAATCGACAAAAACCTGCGCGATTTCACGGATGTATGGCAGGTGCTGGCTACTCCCGAAGGGATTTATTTTGTGACCGTTCAATACCTCTTCCGCTGGGACGGCCAAAAAATGCAAACCTGGCCGGCCAATTCGTCTTTTCAGGCAGGGTATCTGGTCAACGGCCAGGTTTATGTCCGGGACATTGCTGTGGGGGTAATGCAACTTGTTTCTGACTCGCTCCGTCCAGCCTTTCAAGATAAAAAATTGCCCGGTGATCGCATCAGCGCCATGCTCCCCTATGCTTGTCAGGGGAAAAAATGTATCCTGATCGCTACGCGTGACAACGGGCTTTTTCTGTATGACGGCCATTCCATCGAACGCTTCCCGACAGCTGCAGACGACCTGCTCATCAGCTTGCAGGTTTTTTGCGCCGCTGCCCTGGCCAACGGCCACTACGCCTTCGGCGCCATGCAGGGCGGGGTAATCATACTGGATGCGGAGGGAAATTTCAGACAACGGATACATCAACCCACGGGGTTGCTCGATGAGGCGGTCCTTTCCCTGTACCAGGACCGGCAGTCGGCACTCTGGATCGGCATGCAAGTCGGCATAACCCGGGTGGAGATTTCCAGCCCGTTCAGCTATTTCGGCAAGGAGGAAGGCATCGAGGGAAGTGTCTGGGAAATAACCCGGCATGAGGGCAGGCTCTATTTCGCGACCATCATGGGCCTTTTTTACCTGGACGAAAGCGCCCCGGGTCCCGGCCGGTTCCATAAAGTGGCGGGCGTGTCGCCCCAATGCTGGGCGCTGCAGCCGTTTGGACAGACCCTGCTTGCCGCAACCTTTGACGGCGTTTATGAAGTCAGGGGGGGCCAGGGCCGCCGGATCACCGACGGGTTTGTGTTTTCCCTGCACCGCTCCAGACAGGACCCCAACCGGGTTTTTGCCGGCATGAGGCCCGGTGTAAAATCCTTGTATCACGAAGGAGGTCAATGGAAGGAGGAGGGCCGGATGGAAGGCATGGATCAGGAAATCCGCCATTTTTACGAAACCCCGGATGGCAAACTTTGGCTCACCGACTATTTTAACGGATTACTGCTCGCAGACTTTTCAAAAGGTTATACCCGCCAACCCACAATCGTGCGTTACGACACCCGGCATGGTTTGCCGCCTGCCGATCGCGTAGTCGCCTTTCCGACGGACCAAGGATTGCGGTTCGCGACCCTTCAGGGCATTTTCCTTTTTGATGAACCGAGGCAGCGTTTTTTCCGCGATTCCACCCTGGTGACGGGGCTTCCGGATACCAGGATCGGGTTGTTTTCCGCAAGCCGGGACAGCCGCGGAAATCTCTGGTTGCTGGCCGATAACAATGCCCAGTCGGGTATTGCCGTCCGCCGGTCGGAAGGGGTTTATACCTGGCAGCAAGGTGCTTTACCGCGCATCGCCGAAATGCCCGTCTTTACCGCTTACCCGGATCCGGCCGAAGAACAGACCACCTGGATCGGAGGTACAGACCGGGTCGTGCGTTACAACGGGGCCGCCACCCCAAACCACGATCTTTCCTTCCCGACGCTTATCCGCCAGATCATCGTTGACGGAGACTCCATCCTTTACGGCGGAGCGGGAACGACGCCGGGGCCAAAACTCCGGCTGGCCTTCGCCAACAATGCGTTGCGTTTCCGCTACGCGGCCCCCAGTTTCGATGACGAATCGAAAAACGAATACCAATACCTGCTGGAAGGATACGACAAGGATTGGTCGGCCTGGAATAAAGAGACCTACAAAGATTATACCGGCCTGCAGCCGGGCGCCTACCGGTTCCTGGTGCGGGCGCGGAATATCTACCGGCAGGTTGGTGAAACGGCGGTTTGTGAAATACAGATACTGCCTCCTTTCTACCGAACCTGGTCGGCCTACCTGGTCTACGCATTGCTGCTGGCCGGGGGAATTTTCCAGGTCTGGCGGTTTGGACTGAAAAGGATCCGAAAGAAGCACCTCCAGGAAATAAAACAACTGGAGTATGAAAAACTCAAAGAACTGGATCATCTGAAATCCCGCTTTTTTGCAAATATTTCCCACGAATTCCGCACCCCGCTTACCCTTATCCTGGGGCCGGTCGAACACCTGCTCTCCACCCACCCCGAGGCAGGTCAGGCCCGGCAGTACCACCTGATCAAGCGGAACGCTCAACGGCTGTTGCGCCTGATCAACCAACTGCTCGACCTCTCCAAACTGGACGCCGGCAAAATGAAACTGGACATGCGGTTGGAGGATATCATTCCGATCCTAAGGGGAATTACCTTTTCTTTTGAATCCCTGGTAGAAACCAAAAAAATCCGGCTTGGTTTTGAAAGCAGTCTGGAAAGCGCCGTCCTTTACTTTGATCGCGACAAAACAGAGCAGATCCTGACCAACCTGATATCGAATGCCGTCAAGTTTACGCCGGAAGGCGGGGCCGTCCAGGTCAATGTGGAATTAGCCGGGGAGGAGAACGAATGGCTTCAAATCGAGGTGTCCGACACCGGGCCCGGGATTTCGGAGGGGCAGTTGCAACATATTTTTGACCGCTTTTACCAGGGCGACGAAGCATCCCGCATTGACGAACCGGGTACCGGCATCGGACTGGCGCTGACCAGGGAACTGGTTGAACTGCACCAGGGCCGGATTACGGTTAGCAGCCAGGCCGGACACGGCGCCCGCTTCCGCATCCGGCTGCCTTTTGGAAAAGAAGAACGCCCGCCACAGGTCATTGAGGCCGAAGAACTCGACAGGGAAAATACCCTGCTGCTGGTGGAAGACAATCCGGATATGCGGGCCTTTATCCGGGAGATACTGGCCGGCAGCTACCGCGTAATCGAAGCGGCCGACGGACAGGAAGGAGCCGAAAAAGCATTTGAATTCATCCCCGACCTCATCATCAGCGACGTGATGATGCCCCGGAAGGACGGCCTGGAACTCTGCGACCTCCTCAAAAACGACGAACGCACCAGCCATATCCCCGTCATTTTGCTTACGGCCAAAGCCAGCGTGGAATCGCGGCTGGCCGGCCTGGAGCGCGGTGCCGACGACTATTTGTCGAAGCCCTTCAACCGGGAGGAATTGCTCATCCGCTCGCGCAACCTGCTCGAATTGCGCCGGCGGCTAAGGGTCCGTTACGCCAACCTGCACCCGCCCGGCCCGCCGGAAGATAAAAGTATACAGATGGAGGACGCCTTCCTCCAAAAGATCCGAGGTATCGTGGAACAACATCTTCCCGATGTGGAATTCGAGATCGACCAACTCGCCCGGATCGTCGGGATGAGCCGCAGCCAGCTCTTCCGCAAGATCAAGGCCCTCACCGGCCAGTCTCCTTCCCTTTTTATCCGCGCCATCCGCCTGCACCGCGGCAGGGAATTGCTGCAAACCACCGGAATGAACGTCAGCGAAGTGGCCTACGAGGTGGGTTTCTCCACGCCCGCCTATTTCTCCGATGCATTCATGGAAGCCTTCGGTATGCGCCCCAGTGCAGCAAAATTGAAGTAACATTTTCCTGTTTCTATGTTAAAAAAGCCGGCATTTCCACCACTTGCAACATAGCCGGTGATCCCTGACCAGTTATTGGATGCCCTGCCGGCCTCCACGGAGGCATCTTTGCATAGTCATTGTTTCCAATTTTTTCACGACAAAATGAAAACGGCTATGCCAACCATCCAATCACAGGTCAGGGAGTTCCATCCCTTCACGAAATACGATTTCAGCAATTTTTACTTCGGTTCGGGCGAAGATGTATTTGATATTATAAAGACCTTTAACGGCTGGTGGGAGGAGGCATTTCCTGGCGGCTACCATATTTACCGGGAACCGCTTACTTCCCAGCCCGGAACAACAATCTCGATCCGGAGCAACCTGGGAAAAGACCTGCGCGGGCTGCTCAATTTGTCCTCTTATAATTACCTGGGCATGGCGGGTTCGCCGGTGGTCAAGGCGGCTGTTGCCGAGGCGCTGGACAAGTACGGCCTGGGGGCTGCGGGCGGCCCTAACCTCAGCGGTATGTTCGACATCCATCGGGAGTTGGAAGCGGCCCTTGCAGCTTTCAAGCAAAAGGAGGCCTGTACCACCTTCAATTCCGGGTATGCCGCCAACATCGGGATCATTTCCGGGATCATGCGCTCGGGCGATACGGTCTTTCTCGACCAGTACTCGCATGCTTCCATTGTGGACGGCGCCATCCTGTCGAAGGCCAAAACTATCTTTTTCAGGCACAATAACGCCGCGGACCTGGAGCGGAAGATGGCAGGTGTGGACGGCCGCAAGCTGGTTGTGGTAGAAGGCGTATACTCCATGGACGGCGACCTGTGCAACCTGCCGGACATCGTGGCCGTTGCCAAAAGAAACGGCGCCCGGATTATGATCGACGAAGCGCATTCTGCCTTTATCTTTGGGGAAAACGGCCGGGGGGCGGTCGAACATTTTGGGCTCGAAGACGAGGTGGACATCCATATGGGCACTTTCTCCAAAGCCCTGGGCGGCATTGGCGGGTACGCCTGCGGCGATCAGGAACTGATCCTGTACCTGGAGGCCTATGCCCGTTCGCGCTTTTTTTCCTGCACCCTGCCGCCCGCCGTTTCTGCCGGAGTGCTGGCGTCGCTGAACCATATCGAAGCGCACCCTGAACTGCGTTGGCAACTCTGGCGGAACGTCCGGTACCTTCAGGCGCGTTTCCGGGAGGAAGGCGTGGATACGGGCAACAGCGAATCGCAGGTCATTCCAGTCATGATTTATGACGACGCCAAAGTATTCGGCATTGCCGAAAGGTTGCGCGAATGCGACATCTTTTTGACGCCGGTCAACTACCCGGCCGTCTCCAAAGGCAAAGCGCGGATGCGGATATCCGTATCGGCAGCCCACACCACCGATCAACTTGAGTATGCCGCCAGAACCATTTCATCCATTCTGAAAAAATAAGATCCGTCATGGAAACCGTATGTTATCATTTTTCGAACGGGATCAACTGCATTTTTGAACTGCCGACCGCTGTCGCCAGAAAAATGTTGCCCCGGGGTATTGAGCCAGTTGAGATTCAACACGGGACCAGCATCCTGGGCATAACCCTGTTCGATTTCACGGACAGCCCCCTGGGGCCTTATCAGGAACTGGTGCTCTCGCTCTACGTAGTTCCCCGCCTGGGTATCATGGAACAACACCCGCATGGGGCCGTTTACCCGGTCGTAGTGGCCTCCAGCAGTCAGGAGGCCAGGGACCACGCCATCGATCTGTGGCATTTGCCGCATTTTAACGAAGACATCCATATAGAATTTACCGAGCACCCGGGCGGTAAAGGGATCTCCGGAACGGTGTATTGCCATAAAAACCTGCCAATTATTGAACTGACTGTGACCGAATCTGGGGTATGGAACCCTGTATTCCAATTGTATCAGTCTTTTCAGTACGACGAAAGCGGGGGATATATGGGGGTTATGGACATGCGGGGCAACCTAAGCGAGCACGAAGAGAATACCGGGACGGTCCGCCTGTTCAAACACCGCTTTTTTGAAGGCCTCGACCTGTCGGCCATGGATACGACGCCCTACAGGGAAATGTGGATGAAGGCGGGTGTGGAGAGTTACCATGATCTGATTTCCATGGATTGATCATTTTTTCTTCCCTGCATATAGCCGGGCCGGCTCCAAAAATAACCCCTCAGGGTAAGCCGTCCACCGGTCGATTCCCGTAATTTTGCATCAGATCGAATTGAATTGAATTGATGCGGCAAATTCTGATTCCTATCCTGATGATCGGCTTTGGAGGTATGGCCCTGGGGCAACCTGCTCAGCAGGTGTCTTTACCGGGAGGAGACACCGTCCGGGTCAACCATCTGATCCGGCAAAGCATTTTGGCACAACCAGAACACCCCGACGGTGCGCTGCAATCGGCCCAAAAGGCGATGGAACTTTCGGAAAAGATCCACTTTTTGTCTGGTTTTGGCGCTGCTTCCATGGAGGCAGGCAATATCTGTCTTCTGAAAAAAGATTACGTCAACGCCCTCAGATATTATGAAAAAGCCCAGCCGGTTTTGTTACAAGCGAAGGATCATTTTCGCTTGGGTCGGTTATTAAAAAAAATTGGAGATCTCTATTCGGCGCGGAGTTATTTCCGGCAGTCGGCGGATCATTACCGCAATGCCATTTTTTATCTCAAAAAAACAGGCCAGGCAGACCAGGTGGCGGAATGTTGGGAAAAACTGGCCGGTATTCAGGCCAGTTTCGGGTTTTCTGCACGAGCCATCGGACATTATAGAAAGGCCCTGCGAATAAAAACCCAATTGGGGGATACCGATGGTACGTTGTTTTGCAACACCATGTTGTCCAAATTGTATTTTGCGGTAAAAAACTATGACAGTTCGCTCTGGTTCAATCAGGAAGTGCTTCGGCAGGCCGGCGCCGACTGGGCAACAGAAACGGACGCCGCTATCGACGAAGTGGTCATTCTGACCTTTCTGGGCAGAACCAACGCGGCGGAAATAAGCCGTCAAAAGGCCGAAAAGCTGGTGGCCCAACAAAATAATCCTTCCAATAAGATCAAATTGTTATCCGCCGTATCCAATCTGTATCTGGCTCAAAAAGATAAAATGAATGCGGATAAATACCTCGATTCCGCCAAAACATTGCTTTCGGGCAGTCAAAATCCCGAATTGGCCATTTCCGGCCTGAGCCAGATGGCTGAAATCAGCAAAAATAACGGGGATTACAAAGCAGCTTTCGAAGCCCTGTCTATGATGGACCATTACAAAGACATTTTCCGGTCGGAAAATATGGAGCGGATCAGCGCCGAAATCAGCAAAGCCGCAGAGGTGGTCTTACAGGAAAAAGAAATCCAGTACCTCAACCTGGAAAACAAACTCCAGGAAACGGAACTGAGCCAGGAAAAATTGAAACGACTGGCGCTGCTGCGGGAAAATATCCTGAAAGATTCCTCTATTACCAACCAGAAACTGCTGCTGGAGGCCATCGGAAATGAAGCCAGGCTTCGCGAAGAACAATTGATTCGGGAGCAAGAATTGAGCCGATCCCTCAGCCGCGAGAATGAGTTGAAACAAAAATTGTTGAACGACGAAAGAAAAAATAAAAAAATGCTTTGGACAGGCCTGGGCATTTTGGCTTTACTGGGCGGTATTATTTTTTATCAATACGGAAAACAGCGCGTTAAAAGCCGCATCATCAAAAAACAATCCGAGGAATTGGCCGTGCTGAACAAGGAAATCCACCATCGGGTCAAAAATAACCTCCAGGTCATCTCCAGCATGCTCGACCTGCAATCTCAATCGCTGAAGGATAAAAAAGCCGTGGCCATTATGAAGGATGGGATCCAGCGGGTGCGATCCATGGCGTTTATCCATCAGAACCTTTGCCACGACAACTCGGCGAACAGTGTGGACATGGACGAATATGTCAAGGTTTTGTCCAATCATCTGTTCCAGTCCTATAATATTCATCCCCAAAAAATCCAGTTGCATGCTGCAATAGAAAACCTCCACCTGCACACCGACACCGCTATTCCCCTGGGAATGATCCTGAATGAACTGGTGTCCAATTCGCTGAAATACGCTTTTAAAAACCGGGGAAAGGGCGATATATGGATCGCTGTAAAAAAAATTAAAAATAAAATATTGTTGCAGGTCAGAGACAACGGCGACGGCTTGCCTGAGGGATTTGATCCCGGAAATACCACCACCTTCGGCTTTGAGCTGATCCATGCATTTGTCCAGAAATTGAAGGGGCAAATCCAGATCCGCGGAAACAACGGAACGGATGTGCAGATCTACATTTCCAAATTCAAAACCACGGTTTGAAATGACAGCAATCAAGGTCTTAATCGTGGAAGACGAGCCGCTGATCGCCAAAAATATAGCGATGTACCTTAAAAACAATGATTTTGAGGTATCCGCAGTCGCCTTCGACCCGGAAGAAGCGCTGTACCAGTTGAAAAGGCAACCCCCGGATTTTGTCATTCTCGATATCAACCTGGAAAACGACCGCGACGGCATCCATATCGCCGAATACATCAACAAACACGTCTTTATTCCCTTCGTTTACCTGACCTCCTATTCCGACAAGGAAACCATCGAACGCGCCAAAAAGACCAACCCTTCGGGATTCATTGTTAAACCTTTCAATGAACAAACCCTCTACGCTACGATCGAGATCGCATTGGCGAATCATGCCGCCCAGGCCAACCGGCATGTGCCCGACCTGTCATTCGATAGAATCAACCAGAACCTGGCGACGCCCCTGACCGACCGGGAGTTTGACGTGGTCCGGGCTATGTACAGCGGCAAAACCAACCGGCAGATCGCAGGAGAACTTTTCATTTCCATAAACACCCTGAAAAAACATATCAACAATGCTTACTTCAAGCTGGACGTCAGCAGCCGGACGACCGCTGTTGCCCGGCTCCGGGAGTATATGTTGCAATAACCTTTTCCCAAAAATCACCCCTGGGTTCTATGCCCGTCAAAGGATTCTCCCTCAATTTTGCAGGGTTATCCTAAATCTGGAAAAATGAAAAAATTGCTTTCCATTTTAGCCGTTCTGGTCACTTTGTCATCCACTATGTATGCCCAAACCAACGTCCGCGGCTGGTACGCCGACGGCCAGGTATGGATCGTATGGGAGGCTTCCCTGCCTTTGCCCAAGTCTTGCGCGATTTACGCCAAACCCGCGCCTTTTGCCAATACGGACAACGCCACTTTGGTTGGCCGGGTTTTCGACTGGGAGTACGGCGCCGTGGCATTAAAAGAACAGGTGAGTCCGACCTCCACGTTCCGTATCCCCGATGGCCAGGGTGGGCAATACCAGTTGGCCTTAAACGAGGCCCTGTTTGTCGCTACGCCCCACCAGGCCGGCGCCTTGTATTTTGCGGTGGTCGCCTGCGACAGCCTGTGTGAAAATACCGTCACTGCAGGGGTAAACCTGACCCAAAACCCGGTCCCCTTCGATTACGATCCGGCAGGCGACCCGGTGGAATGCCATTTACAAGCGGTATTTCCCTCGCCCTTTGCCTCCAACCATACCTGTCTGGCTTATTATCTATGGGCCGACGGCCGGCAAAATCAATGGGAAAACCGGCCCGATTTCCCGGTCATGGCCAATGCAGCCAAAAATGGCATGCCCAGTTTGTTTATGATCGGTATTCCGCCGGATCTGGACACCACTCAGCCTTTTCCCATGACCGTCTGGCTGCACGGCGGCGGCGGCCAGGCGCGGCAGTCCCTGCCCGGTTCGCGGCCTATTGTCGATATCAAACCGAACAAAGGGGTTACCCTGACGCATAACGACGACCTATACGGCTGGCGCAGTACCGTGCCGCCCAACCCGGACGGCCCCAGTTGGCATTTCGGTTGGCGCAAAAATTACAACCCTTTTTCTTCCGATAACCTGCCCACCGAAATCGACACCATTATCAATTATACCCAACGCCGTTATATCTGGATTGATGAATGGCTCATCCGGAATTTTAATATCGACCGCAACCGCATCAATATCAACGGGCACAGCATGGGCTCAGCCGGAGCGACCGCATTGGCTAAGGTTTTTCCGGATCATTATGCATCCGCCACTCTTTTTAACAATGGCTTCGGCGGATCGGAACCGGGTGAAGGGGGTATTATTTTTGGACCCGTCGAACTGGATTTTCCGACCAATCTGGTCAACCGGAACGGGGAAACCGTTCATCATAAAGACGTATGGAACTTGATCGACAATTGCGCACCGCAACGCGACTGGCCGCTATTCCGTTCTTTTCACGGTAAAAACGACGATAACGGCACGATGCGATGGGATGCTTATGTGATCGAAAACTACCGCACTGCCGACTCCCTGGCCACCGGCGCCCACCTGATGTGGAGCGAACGAAGCCACGGCATCGACGAGGGGCCCAACTACAACGACCACTGGCACAACGGCAACAATCCGGATCAGCAAACCGCCGTGGACGATGTAGCTTACGAGGAAAATTTCAGGTCGGATATTGCTTATCCCGCCTTTTTCAACCACCGCCTCGACCCGTCGGCCAACGACCCGGGCGACGGGACGATCGGTACCGGCCCCAACGGGGTGGGCGACGATTGGGGCTCCTGGGGCGGCTATCACCGCTGGGATTTGAACGGGATAACCGACACCCCCGGCGAATGGTCGGTGGAAGCGTGGCTGGAAAATAATTCGGTTTTTGACAACGATAATTGCCCGGACGAACAACTGACCGCCGACCTCGCCATCCGCAAACCCCGGCAATTCAAACCCGCAACCGGACAATTACTCAACTGGAAAGTAGAAGACGCGGCCTCTGACGACCTGCTGCAAAACGGCCAGGCCGCCGTTCAGGAAGACGACCTGGTTGTTATTCCTCAAATTGTGGTTTACAGGGAAGATATCCGCCGGGTCAGGATTACCGTTTCTGATCCGCTGGTATCGGCCCCGGAACCCGCCCGGGAAGAAGGGTTCGAAGGGCTGGTCATTGCGCCGAACCCTTCTGCCGGGGAGACCTCGCTTTTTGTCCGTTCCGGTCGGGCAACCCCGGCCGAGATCCGGGTGACTGCACCTGGCGGACAGACCGTCGCTTTCAAAACCCAACTTTTACCCGGAGAAAACCGGGTATCATTGGCTGAATTTCACAGCCTGCCATCGGGTTTTTACACGGTTTCTATCCATGCTGAGGGCAAACGGAGATGGGCAAAGTGGCTCAAATTTGCTCCCTGACGATCAATGACCGATCAATTCCTCCCATGATCAGTTACCTGATTCCTCAAGTATCGGTCATTCAATCCGATCCGCTTTGTGTTCACCGTTTTGGAGCAAGGTCAAACTTGTCACTTTTCCTGTGTTGTCGGAATTGAATACCATTTTTGCATCAATCGATTTAGTGTAGAATTTATGCAGTTCATAAGGGAGAATTTCCAATTTATCCTGGCCGGTAGCCTGTGCAAACAGTTGATTGCCTTCTTTGGTAATGGTCAGGATAAATCCCGGCGCCAGCTGGTATTTGCCCGGGTATTTTTCGAGCCATTCCGGGGCGATTTCAATGGCTGTCAACTTTGTAATGGGTTTATCCGTCCGCATCCAGGTGATATCGTCCGAAGTGCTCTTTGAAACAACGGAGGCGATGGCGCCTTTTGGATCCCGGATAAACTCCAGGGTAGTCAGGCTGTTGTCGAAAAAGAATTTATCTTTTGCATACGGGTGGATCAGAAATTTCGAACCCCCTGTGCGGGCGGAATACATTTTCCCGTCTTCAAAAGTAAGGATGCGCTGTTCGCCTGTTTCCGATTCGTAGATAGCTTCGTAGGCTTTCAACTCGGCTGCCGGCATTTCTATCTTTTCCCATTTGAAGGGTTTTCCGATGGCGATGCCGGCCATTTTATAAGCTGCGTCGTCCGGCCCTTTGCAGGTGCAATTGGAGAAAAGCGCCACAAAAACTTTTTCATCGGGCAGGTAAAGAGAGGCGGTCAAAAAGCCGTTGATGCCGCCGCCATGTCCGATTACCGGGCTGCCCTGCACGTTGCCCAGCGACCAGCCGTAGCCATAACCCGTGGGTTTGCCGTTGTTCAGTTTGAAGGCGGTATGGGCCTTCATCCGGCTTTCCTTGCTCACCACTTTGTCGTCCATTACGGCTTTGTACCAGGTGTACAGATCGTCGACATTTGACAGTAGGGAGCCGGCGGCATAGGGCTGGGTCATGCTCAGAAAATCGGCGTTGGTGTTGCCGGTTTCGCCTTCCTGGTATCCGGCTGCCCGGTTTTTGATGATGGGCGCGGTATTACCGTAATACGAATGGTTCATACCCAGGGGTTTGAAGAAATTTTCATCCAGGAAAGCTTCGTAGGTTTTGCCCGAAACGATCTCGATGATATACCCCAGCAGGAAATAAGCGGAGTTGTTGTACCGGTAGGCCTCCCCCGGGGCAAAATCCATGGGTTCGTCCTTGAAATAATCCACCATTTCTTTGGGCGTAAAATCCCTTTTTCGTTCCTCGTCCGTCCATTTCTCCAGGCCGGTATAACTTTTTATTCCGGAGGTATGGGTCAGGAGGTGTTCTACCGTGATTTTGTGGCCGTGTGTCGGATAGTCCGGGATGAATTTGGTGATTTCGTCCTGGAGTGAAAGTTTGCCCAGTTCTGCCAGCCTTAGAATGGCGCAGGCGGTAAACTGTTTGCTGATGGAGCCGATCCGGAACACGTGTTCGGGTTTCATGGCAACATCCAGTTCGATATTCGCTTTGCCAAAAGCCTTACGGTAGAGGATCTGGCCGTTTTTCACCACCAGGGCGGAAGCGCCCGGGCCGTCGGCGGGGAATTGAGCGGCCAGGATTTCGTCGATTTGGCTTTCCAGAGACTGGGTCCCTGCGTTGAATGCAACAAAAAGGAAAAACAACAACGAAGGTATTTTGAAATTCATCATTTCCGGATGGATTTTATGATTTCCGTAAAGGTAATAAAATCTGGAATGCCGCCGGTACAAGAACAAACAGACCGGTAAAAACTGTTCTCAGGATGCCGGTCAGCAGCAACGGATAGTTATTCATTCAATTTTATCTTCAAACCCCGCCGCCAATCGTTCCCTTAGCCCCGCCTTTACGGTTTCCTCTGCAAATGCATGTTCCACCGCCTCCAGGTTGCACCGCAGGAAATGAGCTTTTTCCCAGCCGAACACCCGGTGCAAAGTCGCGTATTCGTCCGCCAGCGTGACGTCGGAGATGGTGCGGGCGTCAGTATTGACGCTCATGGAAATGCCGGCCCGGTACAGCTTGTCGGCGCTGTGGCCGGTGATCTTATCGAACACATTGGTCTGTACGTTGCTGGTGGGGCAGACTTCGAGGTGGATGTTTTGCGCCTTCAGGAATGCCATCAATCCGGGGTCTTCGGCGCTGCGCACGCCGTGCCCGATCCGGCTGGGATGAAAATGCCGGAGGGTTTCCCATACGCTGTCGGGGCCGCGCGCTTCGCCTGCATGGGCGGTGCAGTTGATCCCTTTTTCCCCGGCGTATTGAAAAGCGGAGATATGATTGTCGATCGGAAACCCCGCTTCATCCGCGGCGATATCGAAACCGACAACATGCGTACCTTTGAAATGTTCCACCAGCCGGACCGTTTCCATGCTCTGCGCCTCGGAATAATGCCGGAGGGTACACAGGATGAGGCCGGCCTGAACGCCGGTTTGCCGGATGCCTTCTTCCATGGCCTCATCGACCGAGCGGACAATCTCCGCCGGTTTCAACCCCTTTTGCAGGTGTTCCAGCGGTGCAAACCGGATCTCGGCATAAATGACATTGTCGGCTTTGAGTTGATCAAAAAGATCCAGCGTTACCAGGCGCAGTTGTTCCAGGGTCTGCATCAGTTCGATGCCCTTGACGGCGCGAGTAATAAAATCGGCCAGATCCCGGCATTTGGGCGGGCCGACGAAGTGCGCCCTGTATTCTTCGATTGTCACCGCCGGATTGAGTTTTCTGACGACGTCGTAACTCAGGGAACAGTCGAGGTGCAGGTGCAATTCGATTTTGGGTAAAGCGGAAAATTTCATACCACTTATTTCAGGTTGATCCGTGCGAAGTTGTTTGACGAAAATATGGTTACAATACCGGGACAGGTTATAAGGGTTCGGCGTTGTTTATTATGGTTGTTGAGCCACCAGGCATGGTAACGTTATTTCCGGCTCGGATGATAACCACAAGGTACGCCATTTTCTTTGTGCTCCTTGTGGCAGCCTTGTGTCCATGTGTTAAATAATTCCCCGATTTTGAGCGTCGTTAAAAAAAGAAATACATCCCCCCCACCACATTAAACCGGCTGGCCTCCGGGTTATCCAGGTAATTAAGCCGCCAGATGGCGTCTACCCGCAGGAATTTGAAGATGTTTTCGATGCCCACCCCAACTTCCATGAACGGTTTTTTATCGGGCGGCCGGAAGCCGGTATAGGTGTCCAGGCCGGAAGGCGCAAAAAGATTCAGCCGGTTGGCCTCGCGGTTCCGCGCCGAAAGCGAACCGGCCACAGCTTTGAAACTGATCACCTCGCGCCATTTCAGTTTCCGCATCAGGGGGATCTTGTTGAGGAAATACCCGTCGAAATGATGTTCCAGGATGAGGCTGGCGTAGGTATCGCTGGCAAATTCGTACCGGTTCATGGTATTGAAGATCCCGCGGCCCATGAAATAAGCTTCGTTGCCCGGGTGTACTTCCAGGAGCAAAAACGGCAATTCACCGAACACTTTTCCGGCCCTGAACCGGTAGCTGAGCCACCCGACCGGGTTGATGTTGAAATAATGCCGGTAATACAGCGAAATCTTGTGGTAGTGGTAATCGCTCCCGAGCAGATCATTGATCCCCAGCGTATACTGAAGCTCGATGGCGGGGTGTTTGGTGCCCAGGCTGGCGCGGTCGAAGGTCAGGTCAATAAACTCTTCCTTGAACGCAAAGCGTGTTTTGATAATAAGTTCAGTGGTGTTGATGGTGGTATCCACCTCCCCTGTTCCATGCGGCCGGAGATATACAAAATTAAAACCCCCGCCGTCGGCAGCAATGCCGCCGTACGGGTCCAGGTGCCTGCTCAGCAGCGTGAGGCGGTTGGAAAATCCATTGTTCCAGTACCGTTCGAAATAGGCTTTGGCTTCTTTTACCTGGATGAGTTTCATGGGCAGGTCGCGCCGCAGAAAGCCGGAAAAAAGGTCGCCTTCTTCAAAAGACTCCGTATTTTCATTGCTTTGGCTGATGTCGGAATTATAAGCCAGCCCCAGCATTTTCCGGGGGTCGCGGCTGGACAGGTACCGCAACTCCGCTCCGTATTTGAAGACTTCATCCCTGAATCCATATGCTCCGTAGGCGTTGAGCCGGATTTTTTTGCTCAACCGGTTGCTGGTTCGCAAGCCCAACCGGATGCGGCTGCCTTCTACCGGGTTGCTGTTGTAGATGGAAAAATACGGTCCGAATTCCAGTTTTCCTACATCGACATAGCCGTCAACCAGGGTTTTTAATACCTGAGAATAGGTTTTATAGGCCGGGGTATTCTTCAGGCTGTCAACCATAGCGTAAATGCCGGCTTCGTTTTTGGCCAGCGGCTCGTGCCTGGCCGTTTGCCAGTAAGCCTCATCTTTGATCAGGGTTTCAGGCGCGGGTCTGGGTTGTTTTTCCGGGATGTTTACGGCGAAATCCGGATCGTAATCCCGGAAGGTGACGGTATGGCGGCCGATCATGCCGGGCGCTTTTTCGGCGGGTTTGAAATCCAGGATCGTTTTTTTGCGGTTGGGCAGCCAGCTGCCTTGCTGGTATTCAAAATCCTGGTAGATGATGATGCGGTTGACCAGGTTGATGTTGACATCCGGGCTCATGCGCATATTCACCTTCTGGATCGCAAAGGTGGAATCGGCCACCCAAAAATCACCGTAAAAAGTATTCTCTTGTTTGCGTTTGGGTTTGAATTTAAGCTGATAACTCCACTGGTTCCGGATGAAAAGGCTGTCGATGATATAATACTCGTAATAACTCAACCCACTGTTGGAAAAAGGACTGGCGAAGGGTTTCTCCAGAATATAAATCCAGTTGTCGTAAACGCTGAAAGGGGTGTATATCTTTTTGATGTAATCGATGATCGTGGCATTGTTAACACCAGAGGTGCGCTGGGCCAGAACAATTTCGCTCCATTGTTTTTTATCTCCGTCGTAATAAACATTGGAAACGGTTTCGTTGAGATAGACCGGCAGAAAGGGTTTTTCGTCGGAAGTGCTGTCGAAATTTTCAAAAATGAAGGCAAAGGGTTTCATCAGTTTGCTGTCCCTGAGTTTGGGGGGCACATTTTCAAAATCGAGTTCAAGTTTGGCGTAACTTTGGTACCCGATATTGGGAAAATACTCCAGGCGGTTGCGCTCCTTGTTGGCGATAATGCCGCGCACAATGGCGTTTGCGGGGTTTTCGCCGGCGACCACCACTACTTCCGACAAGGTCAGGCGATCAGCGTGGAGCACAAAATTCACGGTTTGTTCCGTATCCTTACCCAATGCCATTTGGGCTGTCTGGTACCCGATGGCGGACGCGCTCAGGCTGTTGCCCGGCAGTTTTCCGGTCGTCAGTTCATAGTACCCGTCCAGGTCGGATGAAACCCCTGTGGTTGTCCCTTCGAAGAACACATTGCAGAAGGAGACGCCTTCTTCCGTATCTGCATCGATCACCCGCCCGCGGATGGTAAAGTTCTGGGGCAAGGCCAGGCCGGGTGGAATCAAAACTGCACAAATCAGCAAAAAGCGTAACATAGTTTTCCAGGATTTCGAGCGTCCAGAGTCGGCGCGATGGTTTGATCGCCGGATGTTTCAAAATTAGGTAATGGATATAACGCCCAAATTAGACGCTATTTTTGGATGAATGGTTTAAAAAAAAGCGGTTCGTCCGGAAAAAAACAAAGAACAGCCTCATTGACCGGCTTTTTCCCAGAACTTTAACTTGCCCTCCAATGCAGAAGATTGAAGGACAAAGTCCGGCGGAATTTCATCCGAATAACTAAAATAGGTGGCCAGCCGGGTACCGGCCGGCATTTTTTCAAGCTGCTCTCTGACATAAGAAGAATACAAAGGGTATAGTTTTTTGTCGAGTGGAATTGAATCGTCCATTCGTCCTGTTTGATCCATATTTTCATAAAATGGATTGAAACAATAAAAAGCATTGAATTCGTCGAACCCGATTTCGGTGATATTCGCGTGAATGAACCGGACGTTGGGCAATCCGAAACGGGCCAAAACCCGGTTGGAAGCCAGATACAGGCTTTCACGCTGTTCAACTCCTGTAAAATGCCCGGTGGTGAAGGCGGCGCCGATCATACAAAATTTGCCGGCGCCGGAACCAATGTCCAAAACCCTCGCACCTGGTTTTCCGGCAAGAAACCGGGCCGCCGGCGCAGCAGCCGCAACCGGGGTAAAATGGAACTCTGCCAGATGCCGGATGTTTTCCGGATAAATCGAGTCAAACGCTTCGTCCGTTACAGGTAAACCAGCCTTCAGGTGTTTAAAGATCATTCTTTTCTGCTTTATTCTCCGATTTCACCGGGTCTGCCGCCCCTTCCACTCATAGCGCTTGTTAAAAATCGCGGCTATTCCAACCAATGCAAAGTAAATCACATGCAGGAACTGAGCCGGCAGGAAAGACCGCATCAACTCCGGCCGGTCGAAAAAGCGGGTAGCTGTCCGCAAAAAGAAAAAATCCGCCGTCAGCTTCACACCCCAGGCGCAGAGGATAAAAAATACCGCATCCGCTCCGGCCCAGGGCAGGCTCAAGGCGCCCAGGATCAACGCCCAGGACAATACAAACACGAGCCCCTGTATCCCCAGCAACCGCCATTGCCGGTAAGCGCCCGACTTGGAAGCCCAACGCAATCGCTGGCGGACAAAATCCCTTATCGTGGGCATTGCCCGGGTATGGACGGTGGCTTCCGTGTTTTTTAAAAAACGGATCCGTCCTGGAAAAGCCGCGGCCATTTTTTGTGACAGCAGCAGATCGTCGCCCGAAGCCAGGTGGGTATGGCCTGCAAAACCGCCCACCTCCCGAAAAGCCTGCCTGGAATAAGCCAGATTGGCGCCGTTGCTGAGGTGAAACCCACCTGAAAAGACGCCGGCCCCTGTCAGAAGCATCATGCCGAGATAATCCAGGGACTGAAACCGCTCCAAAAGGTTGGATTCTCTGTGAAAACCAACGGGCCCCGAAACCAGCAGGCTGTTTTGATTTTCACAGCAAAATGCGAGGCGCCGGAGCCACCCGGCAGGCGCCTCGCAATCCGCATCCGTACAGGCGATCCACTCTCCGCCCGACTGGTCAATGCCCAATAGAAGGGCCTGTTTTTTCAGGGCAATTCCAGTCAAAACATAACCGGGAAAATCTGCTAACCGGATCAACCTGAGCCTGGGGTCTTTGATTTCGGAAACGATCCGGGCAGTGGCATCCTCTGAATGATCGTCGATCACTAAAATCTCCATTAAATCCGGGGGGTAAGATTGGCGGAGAACGGATTGAATGCATTCCCCGATATGGTCTGCTTCATTCCGGGCCGGGATCAGGATGCTGATCCGGGTGGATGGAACCCAATTTTCCGGAAGGTTCAGGGGGCGCAATTGTCGCCAGATCCGGAGGACCCAACCCAGCAGCAATGCGTAAAGAAGCCCCAAGAACAGGGCAATGCTACTGATCAAACAGATTATCGTACTCATTCCCCTTTTGACGGCGCTGTTCCTTTTCCGGCTTGGGCAGATCCAGCGGTTTTTCTTCCAGGATCTCAAAATCGGCATACTCGCCTTTTTGCAGGATATCTGCCTGTCTGCGGGCATCCCGGACTTTTTTATTCAACATCGACCGCCCGAACAGGTACAAAACCGTGATCGGAAAACAGATGGCCGAAAGAGCGATAGCGCCGATACCCACCCAGAAGCGCTGTCTCAACAACTGGCCGATCCATTTGACAAACCCCAGAAACACCGTGTGATCGATGATCAGCGACGCAACCAGTAAAAAAGGCGACGCAATCCATAGGAGTTTGAAGATAAATTGCGTTAAATAGAACAGCAGGATGAAAAAACCTACTGTCAGCAGGATGCCGATGACTGCGCTGAAGGGATTGCCCCCTGTATTATAATATCGTTGATCGCTCATTAACCAGCTTTTATAGCAATAAGTACAAATTTAAGGAAATGTTGGACCTTCCGGCGATTATTTAGCTGTTTTGAAGGAATAAACGGACGAGCGTGCGGAATAATTCGGTTTGCGTTTCCTTTGAATTTCACTTAATTTTGTACCCGAAAATGAAATAACCATGAAAATTACTGTTTTTTTAACGGCCCTGTCCGCGCTTTTTCTGGCCAACACCCGCCCCGCAGAGACGATTAAACTCCGCTGCGAAGTCACCGGGTGCGGGCAAACCATGCAACTATTCCGCTTTGACGGCATCCGGTTTATTCCAACCCAAACGGCAACCGGCAATGACGGAGTTTATATTTTTGACATTCCCAAGTCGGACCCGCAGTTTTATTATCTCGGCGCCAGCGACAAACTGACCATCCCCATTATTTTGGGCCAGGAGCCGGACATCCTCGTCAAAGGCGCCTGCAATAATATCCGCAACGCACGTCTGGAGAATTCCATTCTGAATCGCGATTACCAGTCGCTCAAAGCCAAACTGGATGAATTCAAAATGAAAAGCAGCCAGCAGGCCGGCAGTTTCCAACGCGCCATGCGCGATCAGGAAACCCAGCAAAAAATCGCCCTGGAAATGGCCGTCCTGGATAAAGCCAAACTGGGATTCCTCGATTCGCTGAAAAAACATAACCCGTTTTTTGCACGGGTAGCCGCCCTGAATACTTACCTGAGTTACCCGAATAACGGCGCTGATTATGAAAACGAACTGGTTTATTTCGCAGATCAGTTCTTTCGTTACGCCGACTTTACGGACAAGGCATACGGCTCGCTTCCCTGGGTATACGAAAGTTTCAAAAGTTATGCCCAAACCCTGAGCAGTGTCAACCTCGACGATCCGACCCACCAGCATTTTATCGAATCGGCGTTGAAAAAACTGCCGCAGTCCTCCGATGTTCATCAACTGGCCTATGGAGGTATCCTGGCTGCCCTGAAAGAGCGCAACCACCCCAACTATGCGGTTTTTGCCAAGGCTTTTACAAGTCAGTTCAAAAGCACCGACCCACAGGCCGCAGCCATGATAGAAAACGAACTCAAGCGTGCAGGCAGTACCATCGTCGGCGGCCTGGCGCCTGATTTTACCCAAAATTCCCCGGAAGGCGAACCCGTCAACCTGAGCGACTTCAAAGGCAAGATCGTGCTGGTCGATTTCTGGGCAAGCTGGTGCGGGCCCTGCAGGCGTGAAAATCCCAATGTGGTAAGGGTCTACAATCAATATAAAGATAAGGGCTTTGAGATCCTCGGCGTAAGCCTCGACAACAGCAAGGACAAATGGCTGCAGGCCATCGGCGCCGACGGACTGACCTGGAAACATGTGAGCGACCTGAAGGGTTGGCAAAACGAGGTGGCACAGACTTTTGGCGTCCGGTCGATCCCGCACACGATCCTGCTCGATCAGGAGGGCCGCATACTGGCCCGTGGTTTGCGCGGCGATGCGCTGGAGCAAAAGCTGGAGGAATTGTTGGGACAGTGATCAAATGACCAGGCTCATTTTCACCAACTAAAATTAACCATAACTCAGGGCGCAAAAATCAACCCGATGTACAGCCCAATCGACCAAAAGGTTTTGTTCGAATTGTCCAAAACCTATCTGAATGCGGGCAGCCCGGAACGCCAAAAGGCCGCGAATCTCCAGGCAGAAGACCTTCGCCGTCTGCTGGTGTACCACGAATGGCGCTATTATATCCTGAACGATCCGGTTGTCAGCGATTACGAATACGACCAGCTCTACAAACAACTGGAAGCGCTGGAGGCGGAAGACCCGGCCCTCATTACCCCGGATTCGCCGACCCAGAGGGTATCTCCCGACCTGACATCGGATTTCCCGTCTGTGGAACACCTGCTGCCCATGCTTTCCCTGGGCAACTCCTATAATCCAGACGACCTGTTCGAGTTCGACAAACAAGTCAAACGTTTTCTGAATATCCCGGAAGAAACCGATATCGAATATGCCGTCGAACCCAAATTCGATGGCGGCAGCATCGCCCTGGTCTACGAAGACGACCGGCTCATACGCGCCGCCACCCGCGGCAACGGCACTATGGGCGAAGAGATCACTGCCAATGCGCGCGCCATCCGGTCTGTTCCGCTGAAAGCCGGATTTTCACGCTTCGGCTTGCACCGGGTGGAACTGCGCGGGGAAGTGATCATCCGCAAGGATATTTTTGAAAAGATGAACAAAGCAAGGGCAAAAGAAGGCCTGACGCTGTTTGCCAATGCCCGCAATTCGGCCACTGGCGGCCTTCGCATCAAAGATCCCAAAGAAGTGGCTCAACGGGGACTGGAAGCCTTCATTTACAGCCTGGGGTATGCCGTTGACGGAAAAGGCGAAAACGCCCTCGACCGGTTTTCCACCCATAAAGAAAGCCTGGACATGCTGGCAGGGCTGGGCTTTAAGACGCCTGTCGACGGCATCGAAAGAAAGGTTTGCGCAAACATCCGGGAAGTCGCTGATTTTTGTATGGCCTGGCAGGCCAAACGCGATGGGTACGCTTATGAGATCGACGGGGTAGTCGTGAAAGTGAACAGCCGCGAACTGCAAAACCGTGCGGGCTATACCAGTCATCACCCGCGTTGGGCCATCGCCTTCAAATTCCAGGCAAAACAAGCCACGACAAAGCTGCTGAATGTAGAATACCAGGTCGGAAAGATCGGCACTATTACACCGGTTGCCAAACTGGAGCCGGTTCCGCTGGCCGGCGTCACCATTTCATCGGTTTCCCTGCACAATGAGGACTTTATCCTGGAAAAAGACCTCCGCCTTGGCGATACCGTCCTGGTAGAACGGGCCGGCGATGTGATCCCTTACATTGTAAAGGCAATGGAGGAATTGCGCGACGGCAGCGAACAACCCATACGTTTTCCCGTCTATTGCCCGGTTAACAACACCGCCACCCCCGTCAGGCTCGAACGTGAAGAAGGCGAGGCCGCCTGGCGATGCCCCGTTTGTATTTGCGGCGCCCAGGATCTTCAGCGCATCATTTTCCATGTATCCAAGGACGCCATGGATATCGAGGGGTTCGGCAAACAGATTGTCGAACGTTTTTACGAACTGGGCTGGATCCGCAATATCGCCGACGTCTACCGGCTCGATTATGAAAAAATAGCCCAACTGGAAGGGTTCGGTGAAAAATCGGCGGCCAACCTGAAAGCATCCGTTGATCAAGCAAAACAAAATCCGATCCACCGCCTTTTGCACAGCCTGAGCATCCACCATCTGGGCAAGAAGGTAGCCAAACTGGTGGCTGCGGAGATCCATCATGTCCTCGACCTGGTCAACTGGACGGAAGCCGATTACCTGCATATCAAGGATGTAGGCCCGACCGTGGCGAAAAATGCAATGACTTTTTTCCAAAAAGCGGAAAATATTGCGATTTTAAAAGAAATGGAAGCGCTGGGTGTCAATATGACCCAAACTGCCGACGACCGGCCCAAAGCAGCTTCCGGCGACGGACCTTTTGCGGGTAAAACCATCCTCTTCACGGGTACTTTACTGAAAATGGGGCGCAAGGAAGCCCAGGAAAAAGCCGAAGCGGCAGGCGCCAAAAATCTGAGCGCGGTGAGTTCCAACCTCAATATTCTGGTGGTCGGCGAAAACGCGGGATCCAAGCTCAAAAAAGCGAGAGAGATCGGGACCATCCAGATTCTGACGGAAGAAGAATTTTTGGACTTGGTTTCCTAGTACCGCCGAGGTCTCCTCCGCGTTTCCTTTCCTCCGACCGGAGGTCGAAGGTACTTCCCTAGTACCGCCGAGGTCTCCCCGGCGTTTCCTTTCCTCCGACCAGAGGTCGAAGGTACTTCCCTAGTACCGCCGAGGTCTCCCCGGCGTTTCCTTTCCTCCGACCGGAGGTCGAAGGTACTTCCCTA
>CAZLEF010000026.1:49683-83395 GCA_964558465.1 uncultured Lewinella sp.
TTCCTTTCCTCCGACCAGAGGTCGAAGGTACTTCCCTAGTACCGCCGAGGTCTCCTCGGCCCGCCCTTTCCGCCGACCAGAGGAAGGAGGAAATGTTCAATTCCCCTTTGAACAAAACCCCATTCCAAAATTGTTATAAAAAAGTTCGCTCTATTTAAAAACAAAACACCTAACTCTGATGAAAAACAACAGCGCTCATTCCCGCGTATATCGCCGGAATTTACCACACATTCAGCCCGAAGACGGCACGTTTTTTATTACCTACAACCTCGACGGCGTCCTTCCAAATCAGGTGATCAAAGAGCTTCAGGAAAAAAGAGATCTAAAAATCGAGGAGCTCAAAAATCAAGGCTTGGCGCCTGAAGAAATTAAACACGCTATCCGGCAGATCCAGGATCTCTATTTTGGGAAATTTGACAGCCTGCTGGATAATCCGTCCTCAGGGCCGAAGTATCTCGCCCAACCCGAAATCGCAGAAATAGTGATTCAGTCCTTACATTGGCTGGACGGCAGGGCATTCAGGCTAATCTGTTTTACCATCATGTGCAACCACGTTCATTTAGTGGTGGACAAAATCCAGGAAAAGCTTTGGGTGACCATGAAAAGGCATAAAACTTTCACAGGGAATATAATCAATAAAATGCTAGGAAGGGAAGGCCAGTTTTGGCATAGAGAAAGCTTTGATCACCTGATCAGAGATCAGGATTGGATGGTCCAAAAAATCCATTATACCCTGGAAAATGCCAAAAAAGCTAAAATCGTGAAGCATTGGAGAGAATTTCCTTATTCCTGGATTGCACCAGAGTTTGAGCATTTGGCTCCGGAATAACCTTTGTACCGCCGAGGTCTCCTCGGCGACTCCCTTTCCTCCGACCGGAGGTCGAAGGTACATGGTGTCCTCCGACCGGAGGTCGAAGGTACAAGTTATTGCTCCAAAAATTTCAACAGAGCAATCACCTCCTCCTCCGAATCCAGTTTGCTTTTATTTTCAGCAACAAATGTTTCCGCCTTTGCCTTGTACAACTCCGGCAAAACCTCCAGGATAACTTTCTTTTTCAACTTGAAAGGGATCAGTTCCCCATCCAATAAAAAGTAAAGGTCTTCTTTGTTATTGAAGCGTTTGACGTTAATGGTCCGGCCTACATCCTGGAAAGTTTTTTCAGAGATACCCGAGGAAAAATCCTTGAGGAAGACCAAACTTTTCCCGGCATAAACCAGCAACGCGTATTTGTCTTCAAATACTTCATGGATGCCGGACATGAAGACCCATTTTTCGACAGGCGGGTCTTTAAACTTACCGGGGTTCTTTTCAAGCAGGATCTCGACGCGTTTATGCCTTCTTTCGTCCAGTTCTATAAATTTATCCCCGTTTTTCACTTCAAAATCCTGGGTATGGCCGTTATAATTGACCAGCACATCGTCGAATTTTTCAATACTTGAGGCAATAACGGTACCTACAACCCAATCTTTGAAGAAATAAGGGCTGTCTTTGATATCGGCATATCGTTTTGGGTCAATGGGCTGTCCGCCTTCAATGGTAACCTTGGAATTCTGAGAAAAAGCCGTAACACAAAACAAAGCCAGTCCAACGACAAATCCTTGTCTAAACATATTTCGTTATTTTAAACTTTTCCCAAACAGGGATCAACCTTGCAAAAGTACAGAACCTGAGCGGGAATAAAAAAACCTTGGAGAATGCCAACCATTTCTTTTGATAATCAATACAAACGCCTATTTTTGCACCGTTTTTCAGAAACCGTTTAACAATCAGTTAAAATCAAAGATACTTATGGCGAATATCGGTCAGGTCAAGCAGGTTATCGGCCCTGTAGTTGACGTAAGTTTTTCGGCGGAAGGCGCCAGGTTGCCTGAAATTTTGAACGCACTCGAGATCAAACGGGAAAATGGCGAGACCCTGGTCCTGGAAGTTCAGCAACACCTCGGCGAAGACAGCGTTCGCGCTGTTGCCATGGACTCTACCGACGGCTTAACCCGCGGAACCCCTGTAATCGACACGGGTCTGGCAATCGCAATGCCCGTTGGCGAGGCGATCAAAGGACGCCTTTTTAACGTAGTTGGCGAGGCAATTGACGGCATCGGATCTGTACCTAAATCCAACGGATCGCGCCCGATCCACCGCAAACCGCCGACTTATGAAGACCTCTCCACCGAAAAAGAAGTACTCTATACGGGCATCAAGGTGATCGACCTGATCGAACCCTATATGAAAGGCGGAAAGATCGGCCTCTTCGGCGGCGCAGGCGTGGGTAAAACCGTATTGATCCAGGAATTGATCAACAACATCGCCAAAGGTTATGAAGGCATCTCCGTGTTTGCAGGTGTCGGCGAACGTACCCGTGAAGGAAACGACCTGATGCGGGAAATGCTCGAAGCCGGCATCATCAAATACGGCAAGGAATTTATGCACTCCATGGAAGAAGGCGGCTGGGACCTCAGCAAGGTCGACCATGAAGAGTTGAAACAATCCAAGGCAACCTTTGTATTCGGACAGATGAACGAACCCCCCGGCGCCCGTGCCCGCGTGGCCTTATCGGGCCTGACGGTAGCCGAATACTACCGCGACGGGGACATGAGCGACCCCAACGGCGGCCGCGATATCCTGTTCTTTATCGACAATATTTTCCGTTTCACCCAGGCCGGTTCGGAAGTATCCGCCCTCTTGGGCCGGATGCCTTCCGCCGTAGGATATCAGCCTACGCTGGCTACTGAAATGGGGTTGATGCAGGAACGCATTACCTCCACCAAACGCGGGTCCATTACATCGGTACAGGCCGTTTATGTACCTGCTGACGACTTGACCGACCCTGCGCCGGCTACTACCTTCGCCCACCTTGACGCTACCACGGTATTGAGCCGTAAAATCGCAGCCCTGGGTATCTACCCGGCTGTTGATCCGCTCGACTCCACGTCCAGGATCCTCGATCCGAACATCATCGGCGAAGAGCATTACCGCTGTGCCCAACGAGTGAAAAACATCCTGCAGCGTTACAACGAATTGCTGGACATTATTGCGATCCTGGGTATGGAGGAACTGTCGGACGAAGACAAACTGGTGGTGCACCGCGCCCGCCGCGTTCAGCGTTTCCTTTCGCAACCTTTCCACGTGGCGGAAGCCTTCACCGGTACGCCGGGGGTACTGGTGCCGATCGAAGAAACCATCCGCGGTTTCAATATGATCATGGACGGCCAGGTTGACGAATATCCGGAAGCCGCCTTCAACCTGAAAGGCACCATCGACGACGCGATCGCTGCCGGTAAGAAATTGTTGGCGGAAGCAGCGGCCTAAGTAGTTAGTCAACAGTTGGCAGTTGGCAGTTGGCCACGCCACAGGGGTGGGCAGTCAAATTCAACTGATTCACAGGTAATTACAATGCACGCAACTTGCCGTGCTATCATAAATTGCAGGAAACATGAATATCACTGTATTAACGCCGGACCGGGAAATTTTCAAAGGCGCTGTCAACTCGGTTAAGGTGCCGGGTACCAAGGGGCAGTTCCAGGTGCTGAATAACCACGCTCCGATCGTTTCCTCCCTTGATCCGGGTGAAGTGACCCTGATGACGGCAGGCGGTCATTACCAGATCCTGGATGAAACCAGCGGTGTTTTACAGGAAATGGACGGCGCCGGAAAAAAGGTCAGTTTCCAAATTAGCGGCGGCTTCATCGAAGTACTGAATAACGAAATCGCCTTGCTGGTGCAAGGGGTGAAAGAAATTAAATAAGGAGTTCGCCAGTCTTTACTTCGTATCAAAGACTGGCGAACCCATTCAGTTCTTGCTTATTTTACTGATCTTCACCTTCGGCGCCTTGTATCCTTCCACCGGAACATCATTGGGCGCGGGTACATAAATCCAAACACTGTCTGGCAATTGAATGCCGTCGAACAGGATCGCAGTTCCGTCCTCTTTGAACGCATCACCCAGGGGGGATTCGGGAGCCAGCAACCTGGGCGCCGGGTCGTTCACTTCAATCAGGTACTGATAAGATCCCCTCGTAGCAACGACCACTTTTATTTTGGCAGTCTGGTTGATAAAATCGGTTTTCATTTTCTGACCTTCCTTTTGGCATTGTGCGGCCAGCAAGATCATACTGCCCAGAAATAGTGATTTGATCATTTCCATTTTTTTTTTGACTGTTAGACAATCCGCAGTCCCTGCAGGGTTGGACCAGACTGCGGATACCTTATGTTTTCCCGGGAGTATCCAGAAAACGGCTTCTTAATTCCGGCGTGGGTACCATGCAGGATTCCCGTTTCCCAAACCATCTGTACCGATGACGGGCTACCCAATTATAAATCGCATCCCGGATAAATTTCGGCAGAACAACAAATATATAAAAAGCCGGCCAAAGCCCATCCAGCCTGCGGGCTACCCTGAGCCCGACATCGGAATGTGTGTAAAACCGGTTGTTCTCATACAGCACGACCGTACTTAACGAACTGGAAGGCAAACCCGCTTTTTCAGCGAGTTCCCGACCGATTTCCGATTGCAGCGCCGCAAACCTGAAAACAGCCCGGCTGTCGCGCGAAATGACAAATTGAACAAATCCGTTGCAAAGGTTGCAAATGCCGTCAAATAATAAAATGGGGTGTTCCTGCTTTTCCATACCTGAATAACAACCAATCCGGGCTTTTGCTCATTTTAAAAGGATATTCCTATTTTTGCCGCCATCAAGCCTAAAAATAATGCAGTTACATCGCGAGGGTTTTCGAATTCTGATGATATTGATTGGCGGACTGGTGCTGCTCAATTCCGGGATCAGGGTGTTTTGGCCCGGCGCAGGCATTGTGATACTGGTCTTTTCGCTGATTGCATTGCTGTTGGTGCTGCAGTTTTTCCGGCATCCAAAACGCCGGATTCCCGAATTCAGCGATCAGCTGGTATATGCGCCGGCCGACGGCAAAGTGGTTGTGATAGAAGAAACGACGGAGCCGGAGTACTTCCAGGATAAACGCCTCCAGATCTCCATTTTTATGTCGCCCATCAATGTGCATGTCAACCGCAACCCGGTGGGGGGGAAAGTAGCCTATTTAAAATACCATCCGGGAAAATACCTGGTAGCCTGGAATCCGAAATCCTCTACTGAAAACGAACGGACAACCGTAGTCATAGAGGCGGGTAAACATTCAATTCTCCTCCGTCAGATCGCCGGAGCTTTGGCAAAACGCATCCGGAATTATCTCACTCCAGGACAAACCGTCCGGCAGGGCGACGAGCTTGGTTTCATCACCTTTGGCTCAAGAGTAGATATTTTTTTACCTTTGGACACAGAAGTAACGGTTGCCCTTGGCCAAAAGGTGAGGGCCAACCAAACCGTCATCGCAAAATTGAGCGATTGATTTTTAACCCGATCCTATGAAGCCGGAAAAAACAAACGAGAACCCGGAGGAACAACCGCCCATCCTGGGTTCCTGGGCCAATCTTTATACGTTTGTGATTGTTCTTCACGCTATCGTGATCGCCCTGTTCTATTATTTTACCAAGGTATATTCCTGATCCAAGCATAACCAGCGTACCCTATGCACCCGATTGACTGGACGGTAATGTTAGGCACCTTATTGGGCATCGTCGCCTACGGCGTATACAAGACCCGCAATATCCATACAGTCCAAAACTATCTTAAAGGCGATCAGGATCTGAAATGGTGGACGATCGGCCTGTCCGTGATGTCTACCCAGGCAAGCGCCATCACTTTTTTGTCGACTCCGGGTCAGGGTTATGACGACGGCATGGGCTTTGCCCAATTTTATTTCGGCCTGCCCGTTGCAATGGTCATTCTTTGTGTTTTTGTTTTGCCGATGTTTTACCGGCTCAAAGTGTATACGGCCTACGAATTCCTGGAAGGCCGTTTTAACTTGCATACACGCATACTCACGGCAACACTCTTTCTCATTCAAAGAGGATTGGCTGCGGGTATCACCATCTTTGCGCCGGCTATTATCCTATCCACTTTGCTGGATTGGAACCTGAACCTCACCATCCTGTTCATCGGGGTGATCGTCACTTTTTATACGGTTTTTGGCGGATCGAAAGCAGTTAGCGTTACCCAAAAACAGCAGATGATCGTCATGCTTTCCGGCTTGGTTTTGGCAGCAATTGTGATTGTCATCAAATTACCCGAAGGATTGCCTTTTACCGATGCCGTGAGCATTGCAGGCAAACTGGGCAAATTGACGGTGGTGGATTTTGAGTTTGACCTGTCCAACCGGTATAATTTTTGGTCCGGAATGTTGGGCGGCGTTTTTCTGTTTCTCTCTTATTTTGGCACCGACCAATCGCAGGTTCAGCGTTATATCACGGGGCTTTCCCTGACCGAAAGCCGGTTGGGGCTGTTGTTCAACGGCATCCTCAAGGTGCCTATGCAGTTCCTGATTCTTTTTGTGGGGGTAATGGTTTTTATTTTCTATCTATTTGTCCAACCTCCGGTGCACTTTAACTCAGCTAATGTGGCTTTGATAGAAAAAGAAGCAAAATACCAGGAACTTGTCGCTGCGCATACGGCCCTCTTTGAAGCCAGAAAAACTGAAACCCATCAACTGCTGGATGCCATCCACCGGAATGACGAACCGGCCATCATCCAGCGCAAAAACAGGATTCAGGAACTGCAGGCCGAAAAAAAGGCCGTGGAAACAGAAGTGGATCAGTTGATCCTTGAAAAAAACCGGGAAGCCAAGGTAGAAGACCGGGACTACGTTTTTCTTTCCTTCATCATGAAATTTTTACCGATCGGCATCATTGGCATATTACTGGCGGTCATCTTCAGCGCCGCCATGTCTTCCACATCCTCCGAACTGAATGCGCTGGCAACCGCTACTTCAGTAGATATTTACCGGCGCCTGATTCGACCGAAGGAAACCGACCGGCATTATCTGAATGCGTCTAAGTGGTTAACCGCGTTATGGGGGGGCATTGCCGTGCTTTTTGCTGCATCGGCCCAATTTTTTGAAAATTTGATCCAATTGGTCAACATTATCGGATCTATATTTTACGGGACGATCCTGGGCATATTTGCCGTTGCTTTCGCCCTTAAAAAGGTGGGCGGGCAAGCTGTTTTCTGGGGCGCTGTGGTCGGTGAAACCCTCGTACTGTTTGTCTATTCTTCAAATAACCTCGGTTTGGCGGATATGTTACCCTTCTTTTTTAACGGATCAACCAGTTTGGCTGCAATCCTGGTGTCCATTCTTCCCAACATTTCATTTTTATGGCTCAACCCCATCGGATGTATTGCCGTGATGCTGTTTAGCTGGTTTTTTCAAAAATTCAGCGATCGCAGGACCCGCTATTAGACTTATGTCTGCGGCTTTCGCGTTGTATTCCAGGTTGCGTAAAGCGTTTCCTGCGCCGGCCGGTCTTTCGGAACTTCCCTCAGCGGTTCGCAAGGCGCCAGGCTTTCCATACAATCCTTCGGCAATTGTTGATACAGCCGGGTACCCCGGGTTTTCCAGGCGATCATCTCATCGGTCACTATTTTTACGATCTTCCCCGGGTTTCCCACCACCAGACTGCGGTCAGGGATATGCTCGCCTGCTTTTATCAAGGTCAAAGCGCCCACGATGCATTCTGCTCCGATAACGGCCTCATCCAGGATCACTGCATTCATGCCGATCAGACTGTTCCGGCCGATCTCAGCGCCGTGCACCACAGCGCCATGCCCGATATGCGCACCCGCTCTCAAAAAAACCGTGATGCCGGGAAACATGTGAATGGTGCAATTCTCCTGAACGTTGCATCCGTCTTCCAGAACAATCCCGCCCCAATCGCCGCGCACCGCCGCACCAGGGCCGATGTATACATCCCGGCCAATGATTACATTTCCCGTGACCGCAGCCTGAGGGTGAACAAAGGCCGATTCGTGTATGACCGGCCGGAAGCCGTTAAATGCGTAGATCATACTTAAAATGTTAAATTTTACAGCGATTCCAGGTTTTTACCGTATCTTTTGTTGGTCTTTCTCATTTTTAAACCGAACAACAGCGATTTAACCCTTGGCACAATTTAATTGGGTTTATCTGGGGGATAATGGAAAACGATTTAATGTCGGGCTTTTCCACGGCGACCGTACAGGGCATCTCATGGTGCACTGCAATATGCGCGTTGTTCTGATCGATTTTGGCGTTCGCACCTCCGCAAAATATAGTTTTTTTGTGGATGATGAGCTCTGCGAGATCATCATCGAACAAAAAGGAGGTCAATTTTCTTATGGGTTTGAAATCAATAAAGAAGCAGATACCCCCAGGAACCGGCATCGAAAAATCGTCGACCGCAAAGAATGGCGGCAGGCTATCCTGTTTTTTACAGGCTTTGCGGGTATCGTAGCGCTGGCGGTCTTTTTACTGATCGGCAAAAACAAACCTGCCGCCACCTCTGCCAACCTGACCCTGACGGCCAATTCGGCCCAAACCATTGCCCGGGTTTTTATCCGGGATTCAAACGGGGATACCCTTCAGATCAATTACAGTTTCATAGCCGGAGACCGGCCGGTAGAATATTCCGCTGAAATCTTTCCACCCCTTGGGCCTCTGTTTCCACTGGAGTCAGGAGATGAATTCTGGGTGAGTTACCTGCCCCAGCAACCAGCCGTTAACGCAATTGATTTTCGCAGGCCTGCCGAAGATCAACTGCGCCGGTATTTCCAGCGAGCCCTGCAGCGCCATATCGCGCTCAACCCGGCTGATTCGCGCGAGCGAACCCAATGCCTGGTCAATATTGCTTTCGAACTGAAAGCCATTGATGGCCTGGCTGATTTTTTTTTCCAGGATAAAAAGCCGGAAAACCATCCCCTCCACAACGAATTGACCTTTAAAAGGCTAATTCGCGACATACCCTTCACCGAGTTGCGCGAAAAACGATGCTGGTGAAGACTAATCCGTATTTTGCACGTCGTTTAAACCGCTTCAAAACATGAAAAAATTCTCTGTTTACAGTACATTTCTTTTAAGCTTATTATGCGCCCTGCAAGCAGAAGCAGGCGACTGGAAGGAAAAAATCGACCCACAAGTATGGCAGTCAGCCTCCATTGGCGGCTCAACCGGGTGCATCGTTGTGATGAAGGCCAAAGCCGGCCTTTCTTCGATGAAATTGCCAAAGACCAAAAAGGCCAAAGGCGCCTTTGTGTTTGACCGGCTCCAGGCATTCGCCACCAAGGATCAACGATCCATTCGCGCCTTCCTGGCTGAAAAAAAAGTGAATTTTACGTCTTTTTATATCGTCAATGCCGTTTATCTGCGCGCAGATCTGGCCCTGTTGGAACAACTGGCTTCCAGATCTGACGTAGATCGAATCGATCCGAATCCATGGGTAAAACTGGAACAACCCCGGGAAGTACCCGGCAATGCCCGGAACGTTGAATGGGGCGTCGGTAAAATCATGGCCGATAGCGTCTGGCGCCTCGGGATTACCGGCCAGGGTGTGGTCATCGGCGGGCAGGATACCGGAGTGGAATGGGACCATCCGCTGATCAAACCGCGTTACCGGGGATGGGTCAATAATGCCCCGGTCCATCATTATAACTGGTATGATGCCATCCACGCCATCAACCCGCTGAATGGAGACCCGGATACCAGCGCCACGAATAATCCTTGCGGGTTGAGCAGCCAGACTCCTTGCGACGACAACAACCACGGCACCTATACCATCGGGATCGTTGTGGGCGATGACGGAGCCGGTAACCAGACCGGCGTTGCGCCCGGCGCCCAATGGATGGCTTGCCGGAATATGGAACGCGGCTACGGCAGCCCTGCATCCTATATCGAAGGCTTCCAGTGGTTTTTGGCGCCAACCGATGTGAACGGCAAAAATCCGGATCCGGGTTTGGCGCCCCATGTGATCAACAACTCCTGGTCGTGCCCCGAAATGGAAGGTTGTAATGCCGGCAATTGGGCTTTGATGGAAGAGGCCGTTGAAAACCTGCGCTCAGCGGGAATTGTCGTGATTGTTTCCGCTGGAAATTCGGGATCTTCCTGCAACTCTATTGACGCCGCGCCGGCTATTTTTAGCGGGGCTTTCGCGGTAGGCGCTACCCGCAGTAATGACACGATCGCCGGTTTCAGCAGCCGCGGTCTGATCGCTGCCGACGGCAGTTTCAGGTTCAAGCCCGATGTGTCGGCGCCTGGCGTGGGCATCCGGTCAGCCAGGAGAGAAGGGAAATTCATGACGGCCAATGGCACCAGCGCTGCGGGCCCAATGGTTGTAGGTGTTGTCGCACTCATGCTGGAAGCCAATCCCGATCTGGCTGGTGAGGTTGAACTGATCGAGTCCATCCTGCGGGAAACCACGGATCCGGCTTTTACCACCCAGTCCTGTGATGGGATAGCTGCAGAGGCCCTGCCCAATCCGGTTGTTGGTTACGGCCGGGTAAATGCCCTGAAGGCCGTTCAAATGGCGATGGATCTGGAGATTTCCGATACGTCTGAGAATGAATTGCCGGGTATTAAAATTTCGCCCAACCCTTTCCATGAGGAAGTGAAATTTGAACTGGTTTATCCGGGCGAAGCTTCTGTGTCGTTATTTGACGTTAGCGGACGGCGGATTGGAGGAGGCACCCGCAATGAACAAAGCTTTACCTGGAATATGCAGAATTATCCTTCCGGCATTTATTTTTACCTGATCCGGCAGGGTGGCCGGTCTTGGGCCGGAAAATTGATGAAGATTTAATTGGATGCTGGATGCTGGATCGTGGATGCTGGATCCGGCATCTAAAACCTGGTATCCGTATTCGTTTCCTTGTTTGTTTTACCAAACACTGCACTCAGACCGATGCGCAAGTTAGCGCTGTGACTTTTTTTAGGTTGAACCGCCGTGAAAACGTTATCCGTAGCGGCCAGAATTCGTACAGGGCCCAATTTGAGCTGTGTGCTGAGCCCGATATTATCGTAGCGTTCGTGGCGGATCGCATACACCACACCGGCATCCAGCCAGGAAAACAAAGCGGCCCTGGCGCCGACACCGACAGCAAGTTGATCCGTATTGTGGATATCGTGGTCGGTATACGCCGTAAATCCAAGCGAAAGTTGTTCGGTTAGTTTATAGCTCGCGGAAGCATAATACCGGTTGGGCAAACGGGTGGAATAAGCGATGCTGCTTTCTTCCGGGTCGTAGATCGCCTTCAATGAATCGAGGGCCGACCCCAATTCGGAATTATCCTCCAGGATATCCTGCGCTACATCCAGACCCTGGTATTCAAAGACACCTTTCAGCGTATAGTTTTTGACATCCTTTTCCCAGTCGATTTTTCCACCCAGATCCAATGCGCTCAGGCCGAAAGACCAGCGTCCGAATTCAGCGCTCAGGCCCAGGTCAAATGCAAACCCACCGTTTCCGCCCAGGAAATTTCTGGCATTTAAACGGCCGAAATCAAAATCTACGTCCAAATCGCTGAACCCGTCGTATTTCAAAGCTCCGGCGGAGTTGACGAGGTAATCCGCATTGAGGGTAAGTTGATAGACATCGTCGCTCGTATGCAGGCTCAAAAAAGTTTTCTCAGTTGAAATGCCGGCCACCCCGTTGAGGTATTTTACCCGGCCTGCCAATGTAATACCCTCGCTGACCTGATAGGCCAGGCCAAGGCCCAGTTCCTGAAAACTGTTAAGTTGTATATCGGGACCAAAGCCGACCTCCTGACCGATAAACTGTGCGTTGCCTTGCCAGATCAGTTGTGGCAGCGTTTTGGGATAATCCAGGAACGCATTGGAGCGAACCGCATGGCCAAGGCTGAGGGCCAGTTTGCCAAACCTGACGCCAATGCTGAACGACTCGATCTCCAGGGATTCAAAAACCTGGTTTTGATCATCCAGCAAAGCGATGGCCTGATCGACATTTAACACAGTGGCGCCATCGGCGGCCTTGGAAAAAAGGTCATTATAAGTGATATTGGTTACCCGCAGGTTATTGTAAATGCCCGGGCCGCCGATCACCAATTTACCTTCGGGCCAGAATGCCGGATTTAACCGGTTGGCCGACCAATGATCAGAAAAAAGTGAAGCGCTCAATTCCTGTTGGGCATTCAGGGTGGTGAAAAGGCCCAAAAAAAGCAGCAAATTGCCGAAATGTTTCATTTTTTAGTTTTGCTTGATCCAACAACCATTCCATCTCTTTCTATCCTCGCATCCTCCTATCCTCGCATCCTCCTATCCTCGCATCCTCCTATCCTCGCATCCTCCACCATCACCTGACCCCATATCACTGGTCCCCCACCGTCAATATGGCGCCCAGCTTGATATCGATCCGCTGATTGGCCAGAACTTTAACGGAGGATTGACCGTTGTTGGCCGTTGAGAATGTCGCAACGATCACCAACTGTTTGGCCGGTTTGACCCCAAAAAAGCGCTCTGCCGGAAAGTCAACGAAGGTTACGGTTTCCCGGGGTTGGGAGACGACCCCATCGCTGTTTATTTGCCCGGCTTCCACCAGCCGCTGGTTGGTTTCGAGCAAATAATCCAACTGGTTACCGTTTTCATCGATAAAAAACCCCTGGATATCAACGGCAAGCGGCAGGTAGTTGTCGGCTACCAGTTTGAACTCAGCGGCGCGTACATCGGTAAAATTGGAGAAATCAATGGCAAAAGTATCCCGGGCAATAAAATTGGACGCCCGGCCGTGGAGCGGCAATTCCACATCCACCCGCACCTTATAAAAGCTGCTGTCCGTAATAAAACCCCGGATAGTCGTATTGCCGTCCGGATTGGTAATGGCGTTGACATCGTAATCAATAGCGATCGGTCCGGCGCCCAGCACCACATCAATGTTGCTGTTTTCTTTGGTGAAAACGAAGGCTGTGGATTTAACCTGCCCTATTTCCGACAAACTGGGATAGGGAAAATCGATGCCGTTGCTGATGTATTCACTTTCCAGGGGAAGAACATCCCCCCGGACGGTAAAGATGTCAAAAACATTGACAACAGAACGGGTAGGAATGCCAAAGGAGTTTTCAAAATTGAACGTGATTCTGGGGTTTTCAAAATATATGTCTCCCTGGATCCAATCGTCGAAAAAGTCAATCTCGATGGTGTCTCTGCCGCCTTCGTAAAACTGGTTGCCCAGATAACCTTCGGCATAGGCGAAGGAAAGGTTTTCTATGCGAACCAGGAAGTTAGAGAGGTTTACGGGTACGTTCCCGGGCGCCAGGGCCTCGTATTGGATATAAACCGAATCATTTTCAGGCAATATCCGGTAATCTTCCAGGGAAGCAGGAAGGAAAATATTGGTGCCTACCGGCTGGTTGCCTTGCCCGCTGTAGGCAGGCACATTGACCAGGAAGGATAATGGGGCCCCTTCTTTGGTGACCTGGGGCAGGATAATATTTACCGTTACCGGTTGTGTATTGGGGTTATTAAAACCATAGATAAATCGGCCCCCTTTCAAATCCAGCCGGTCCATTTGCAGGCCGTCCGGGGACGAAAAAGGGAGGGCTTGTTTTTTAGACTGAACCGGAATGACAGGGTATTGCGCCAGGGTTTCATTGATGGCGGCAAATACTTCGTCGCTGGTCTTCGTGATCACATCACCGCTGTATTTGAACCGGATCAGTCCGTCCGGATCAATGAAGATGACGGAATTCTCTTCGATCTTTTTCAATACATCCTGGATGGTCAGGCTGGTATTGACCAGCGGGATGGCGTATTCAGCTTCGTAATCTACGCTTGAAATATCCTTTAAATCATCAAATTGCCGGCAAGCGCCCAAAAGAAGCGTCAGGCCTGCAACAACAAAAAAAATAAGTTTATTCATGCCTTGCGGTATTTCGTGGAACAAGCAATCAACAATCCACCTCATCCCTGATGTTCATCCAAGGACCAGGTTGGCATCCATAACATTGACTCTGGCGTATTAACCTTTCAGGAGGGTATTTTATTTTCTAAGGTGCAAATATACGGGTAGCGTTGCCTTCACATTTATCAACAAGACAAATATACGACAAAATCGGGGTAGATTGTTTGATCGCCGGGAGAAAATTAAACCGGATAACGTTTCTTAACAAACTTTAACGACCGGGTGGCGTTCTTTCCTGGAATAAACGGCGTCAAAAAGACGTTGTTGTGTTGAAGTTATTAAAAAAATATGAGAAAGCAGATTCACCTTGTTGTTGCATTTTCGTTTTTGAGCATTGTTGCCTTTGGGCAAAACAAAGAATACGTCAAAGCTGCCGAATCAGATCCGGAGGCGAAAGCCGTCCTGGATAAGCTCCGCAAGAAATACGACGGCTACCAATCCCTTGAAAGCTCTTTCAACCTGGACATCGAGTTGCCGGAAAAACCGAAGGAAACCCAAAAAGGCAAGATCTCCAGGCAGGGCGCCAAATACTGGCTTGAAATGTCGGCGCAAACGGTTTTTTCTGATGGAACCGCGCTGTGGCTGGTCCTTCACGGAAATAAAGAGGTACAAATCAACGATATGCCTGACCCGACAGAGGCTGCGGGCAGTTTGCTGACCCCGGAATCCATTTTTAATTTTTATGAAAAAGGCAAGTTTGTCTACCATTTGCTGAATGAATACAGCAAAAACGGCCGGGTAGTCCAGGAGATCGAGTTCAAACCCCTGGAGAAAGATTCGGAATACTCTAAATTGAGGATGGAGGTAGATAAAAGCAAAAATGAGATCATCAGCGTGAAAGCTTTTTCCAGGGACGGTTCAAGGTTCACTTTCACGATCACCCAGTTTACGCCCAATAAGACTTTTGCCGCGAATTATTTCATGTTCGACAAGAACAAGTTCAAGGGGTACCATGTGGAAGACCTGCGGGAGTGAATTATAAGTTTGGAGTTTGGAGTTTGGAGTTCGATTAAAGTCGAGCTAACACAATATCCGGAAAATTATTTCCCGGGTGTTTTCTCCCTTGAACTGGTTAGCCTGGCCGATTCCATTATTTCATGGAGTGTAGGGAGATTTGATTCCCTTCGGTATCTTCAAATGTCGCGAAATAACCCAATTCTGGTGTAATTTGGGTTTTGGCAAGGATGATTTTGCCACCCGATCCCGCTACTCTGTTCAATACGGTGTTGAGGTCATTTCCGCCGTTGAGATAAACCTTGACCCCCAGATTGCTGGGGTGGCACCCTTCGCCTTCCACAATGGCGCCGCCGATCCCTCCGCCCGGTTGGTCGTACAATAAAAATCCCATTCTGACCGGCCCCATCACCATTTCAGGCATTTCAAAGTCATAAATGGCGCTGTAAAACTTCTTGGCCCGGTCAAAGTTGGTTACCGGAATTTCGAACCAGGAAATTGCATCTTTTAACATTTCCATCTTTTCAGGATTCAGGTTTTGCAATCTGATGTTATCCGTTTTTTAAGGCAAGATACGTCAATTTTTCAAGCTGCATCCAACATGAAGGCCTGCAGTTCCCGGAATGCGTTGGCATTGGCGGAAGAAGAGAAAAGGTCCAGCCCTTCGCGGTCGTCGGTGATTTCCAGGGCAAAACCCGTGGCGAACGACTTGGCGAGGTCGCCCATCTGTCGCGCATAGTCGGCGGTTTTTCCGATTGCCATGAACAGATCGATCACGCCTGCGCGGACCAGTTCGTATTTGTCTACAGAAGCCAGCATCTGACGCTGATTCTTGCCCTGAGCGTTTTTGCCGTGGCGGCGCAATTTATCCCGCAATTCATCCGTGGTATACCCCAGTACTTCAGCGCGATAGCTCCACCAGTTGTTGGCCTTTTCGTCGTTCCTGGTTTTGTAGGCCCTGAGGTGTTCCCGTTCGGCGGCTTCCTGGCAGGAAACCCGGCTCATGGCTTTGGTCAGTTCGGCGAGGTGGAGCGCCTGTTCCTGGCTCAACTTCCGCAGACTGCCGCCTTCTTCGGCTTCCATCCGGTCGAGCCATTTGGCAAAACGAAGTTTCATTTTGCTGCGGGAATGCAAGACCACTTTCTTGGCCAATTCTATGGAGAAGTAATAATCATCCAATATAGGGTTGTCGCCTGACTTGCGCGGCGCGAAATCCTGCATCCGGACCGGCTTGCGGATACCGTCTTCAAATTCATAAAAATCATTCAGCCACTTTTTTACATTGACCGAATACTGGTGGTTGGGCATTTCCAACACCTGATACAGATCCGTTGCCGTGACAACTTTCGTTCCTTTTTTACTGACTAAAACTTGTAGTTCCATGGTCATTGAACGTTAATTCACAGCAAATATACATCATTTGTTTTTAAATGTCAATAGTTTCAACAAAAATTTTTCAACAAATTTTAAAAATATCCCCTTTTAAAATAAAGGTTCCCATTCAACAGGTTCAATTGAATTTCAATTTTCAAACAAATTTTTGTTTTTTTTTGCACCAGGAAGCATGGCGGGCCTGCCGCTCTCCGCACTGAGTGCAGTACTGATGATGTCAGGGATTGTGGACCCGGGGATGGGAGGAACTGAAAAATTGATTCGATTGAATGATTGATTTGATTGATCCGGTTAATCCAAATGACAAGTCGTTGATGTGTTGATTTGTTGATGCGTTGATTTGAAGGCGGCCGTTACCAAACAACCCCAAACCCCAAACAACCCCTCTACATCCCCGCCCCGGCCAGCGCCATGATCTCCCGTTCTTTCCGGTCGGCCGTTTCCGCCATTTCGCGGCCCCTCCGGATCAGGTCGGCGGTGTAGGTTTTGTCATCCAGGTCCTTGGCATTGGTGCGCACATTGAGGAAAGCGCCGTGAACGGCAGCCCTGGCACAAAGGGCGCCGACAGCCCCGTCGCTGATGGAATTGGGGTTGCCGGATCTGACCATTTCCTCGAGCAATTCAAAAGAAGAGAAGGCGAGCTCCATGGTCCGGAAGGGCGTTTCAATGGCTTGCCGGGTGGCTGCCTGGATGGCCTTGCGGCGGGCTGTTTTTTCTGTTTCCGTATCTTTGGGCAACTGGAATGCCGCCATGATGGCCTGAAAAGCCAGGGTATCCTCATCTACCAGACGGAGCAGGCCGTCTTTGAGTTGCTGGCCTTTTTCCGCCCAGTTGGAAAATATCTCCCAGCGGTCGTCCCACCCTCGTTTATGACTCGACAGATTGGCCACCATAGCCCCCAGCGAGGCGCCCAGCGCTCCGACGTAGGCGGCGATAGAGCCGCCGCCCGGCGCGGGGCTTTCGGCAGCCGTTTCATTGGCGAAGGCCCGCAGGTTCATGTCCTGCAAACGGGTGGATGCGGGTGATTTTAACTGGTATTCGATCACTTTTTTCTGCGGGTCGAAAGGCCCCAGTTCGTCGAGCCCCATCGACCTGACGGCAATTTTGATCAGTTCTTCCTCCGAAACGCCCACGGATCTTTGCTGTTTTTGCAGGAAATACCGCCCCGCATCCAGCAGGACCTTTAGTGGGGTCAATCCCACCAGTTCCGAGCCGGTTACCCGCATGCCGCGGCGATGCGCGCTTTCGCAACAGGCCTCGAAGGCCTCGTGCAGCGCGGTTTGCCGGATATCCGTCAGGTTCATCGAAACCTGGGCGATGCCGTACTCTTCGATGTACCAACCGATGGCTTTTACCGCCTTGCAACTGCCAGGTTCGCGCAGGGGTTCGCCGTTTTCATCTTTCAGGATGGGGCCCGTCACCGGGTCGCCTTCCCGCAAAATGCGCCCTTGCTCCCGCACATCAAAAGCGACGGAATTCGCACGGCGTACGGAAGTCGAATTCAAATTTACATTATACGCGATCAGAAAGTCCCGTGCGCCGATGACCGTTGCGCCGGCGCGGGCGTTCAATTTTGCCGGCCCGTAGTCGGGGTTCCACTCCGGCTGGAGGAGTTTTTCGGGCAGCGCCTCGTATTCTCCCGCCCGGATGGTGGCCAGATTGCGGCGTTCCGGGCGGGTCGCGGCGCTTTCATACATATACACCGGAATGTCCAGTTCCTTGCCCACCCGTTGGCCCAACTTATGCGCCCATTGTGCACATTCCTCCATGCTGATGCCGGCAACCGGGATCAGGGGGCAGACATCCGTAGCGCCCATGCGGGGGTGTTCGCCCTGGTGTTTGCTCATGTCGATCAGTTGGGCGGCAGTCCGGATGGCGGCAAATGCGGCTTCAACAACAGGCGCCGGCGGACCAACAAAGGTGACAACCGTCCGGTTGGTGGCTTTGCCTGGATCTACGTCCAGCAATTTGACGCCTTCGACGGCTTCAATGGCATCGGCGATCTGCCGGATGATGTGCGGGTCGCGGCCCTCGCTGAAATTGGGCACGCATTCAATAAGTGGCGACATATGACGATCATTAGGGTTGGCAAAAGTAGGGATTTTGGGCCAGACCCTAAAAATGTTGATTTGTTGATGCGTTGATTCGTTGATGCGAGGGCTGCCGTTTCAAATCAACAAATCACCAAATCAACGCATCAACAAACCTCCGTTTCACATCAATTGCGGCATAAAAAACAGGCAATACGTCACCGCAAATAAAAACAGCAAAAAAAGGATCCTGAATACATTGGACATCGTTTCCATCACACTATAGATTTGGGCTCAAAAAGTATAAGGCCGGAATCGGAGAACTGAAGAATCGAGGAATCGATTTTGACAGATCAATGGTCGATTGAATCAATTGCCAAATTTTTCGCCTGGATTAGTTTTTGAAGCTAAAATTCCGGTAAGAAACAAGCAGATAGGCAGATTGGTTACAAAAACCGGCCAAATATAAGGCTTTCATCGACAAATAAAAATAAGAGATCGACAAAAAATGTTGCTTGAACAGTGAATCCATGTTGAGATCCGTTTCAGATCTAATGGATGGTGTCCTGGTTTTCAGTCTGCTTTTCCCGTTGCTGGATGTACAAAACAAAGAAGCTAGTAGGAATAATAATCTTCATAATGAAAATCATTATTTTTCTAAATTAAAATTGCTATATTTGCCTTATTAATCTAAATTTATCATATTATTAAGTTAGGATTATTGTTATGTATCGTATCAAAATACAGGAACTCATTCAATGGAAAAGCCGCCCGGGAAGGAAACCGCTGTTAATAAACGGAGCCAGACAAGTAGGCAAGTCCTGGTTGGTATCAGAATTTGGCAGACAACATTTTGGCGGCCGGATACATACGATCAATTTTGAAAAACGAAGGGACATACACAGTATTTTCGACAAAGATCTGGACCCCAGGAGAATCGTCTTTGAATTGGAAATCGTCTTGAATATTTCCATCCAGTCAAACCAGGATCTGGTTTTTTTTGATGAAATACAATCCTGCCCGAAAGCGCTGGGGAGTCTCAGGTATTTTTATGAAGATTTGCCTGAGCTTCACTTGATTGCAGCCGGTTCATTGCTGGATTTTGAATTCAGGAACCAACCCTTTCCGGTTGGAAGGATAGAACTACTGGATTTGCATCCAATGACTTTTCATGAATTCCTGCTTGCTAAAGAAAGGCAAAACCTGGCAAAACTTTTAGAAAATCCGCCTCAACAATTGCCCGAGGCAATAGAACAAACTTTAATAGAAGAATTGAATGAATATTTTGTAGTTGGAGGGATGCCGGAATGTGTAAAATGCCATATAACCGATCGCAATATCGAGCGAATAAACAAGATTCAGGATGAACTTTTGTATGCCTATGCGCAGGATTTTTATAAATATCAGCCGACCGTCAACGCAGATTGTTTACACGATATATTAGAAAGCGTACCCGGCAGCATGGGGAACCAGGTAATCTACACCCGGTTATCCGATCGATTCACAGGACCCACTATTAAAAAAGGAGTGGATGTGTTGAGAACTGCCCGGCTTTTGATCCAGGTAAACAACACATCCGTATCCGGGTTGCCGCTTTCGGCGTCGGGCAGACAATTCAAATTATTTTTCCTGGATATTGGGTTATTACTCCGGTTAAGCAAACTGCCTTTTCAGGACGGTTTCCTCAGGAAAAACCTGACCGCATCCTTCAAGGGTATGTTGTCCGAGCAATTTGCCGCACAACAAATTGCGGCGTCCCAAAAAGCCCCCCTTTGGTATTGGGCCAGAACTTCGCCGGGAAGCACTGCCGAAGTGGACCTGGTGATCGTACGGCAAGGCGAGATCATTCCGATTGAAATCAAAGCGGGTAAATCCGGTTCGCTCAAGAGCCTGAACGTATTGTTGAATCAATATCCTGCCATTCAAAAAGCCTATGTTTTATCCGAAGGCCGGTACGGTGTGGATGGCAAAATAACGTATTTGCCGCTCTGGTATGCTGGGTGGTTGTGAATAGGCATACTACCGGATATTTTGCCTTTTTGGCTGAGGACGGTTCAAAAGACTCCTTCGGAGGGAGACTGGGCGACTGGGAGAAATGCTTCGGCCAAGCTCAGCACAAAAGGGGCGAAGGCGTTGCATTTCTCCCCATCTCCCAGTCTCCCAGTCTCCCCGTCTCCCCATCTCCCCGTCTCCCGTCTCCCCGTCTTTCGTTTAAAAACAAAAATGTCCAAATATGGATAACCACGAGGGTTACCCTACTTGGATTTATCCTGTTTTGCAAACACCTTCTTCAGCAATTCCGACGTACGGGCTGCCGGGTTGGCGCGGATATCAGCTTCCTTGGTCTCGATCATGCCGAACAGGCCGGAGAGGGCTTTGCGGGTCACGTAATCGTCCAGTTCAGGGTTGGTTTTTTTCACAAACGGGATCTTGTTGTAAGCCGTCACGGCGCCGCGCCAGTAGGTACGGGCGTTGACCTTGTCGAGGGATTCCACCACCACGGGTTTGAAGGCGTTGTACAGCCCCTCAAACGTCGTGCGCTCGAGGTAACGGGTAGCTGCGTCCTTTTCACCCATGAGGATGTTCATCGCGTCCTTGAAGGTCATCTGTTTGATGGCGTCCACAAAGATCGGGGTAGCCTTGGAGGCCGCGTCTTCCGCTGCACGGTTCATTTTTTCGATGAGTTGGTCTTCGACATCACCGAAGCCCGGTACGGATTTGAGTTTGCCGGTCACTTGCAACACTTCTTCCGGCAACAGGATCTTGTACGCGCTTTTGTAGTAGCCGTCGGGTGTGGAGAGAAAATCCACCGCTTCTTTTACGCCGGCGTTCAGCGCTTCTTTCAGGCCCGACCCGGTTTCGTCGTCGGCGCCGCCGGTCAGTTCTTTTTTCGCTTTATTCACCAGGTCTTTCAATCCTTGGGCGGGCAACCCGGCGGCAAGGATCAATAACATGGCCAATACAGTTAATCTTTGGATCATTTGTTGTAATTTTGGTTACGGGTAGATAACGTTTGAAACGGGATTTTAATCGTTAAGCCCTTGTTAAAGTTTTGGACCGCTGAGGACACTGAGATCACTGAGATCACTTAGGACACTAAGAACGCTAAGGACACTGAGAACACTTAGGACACTGAGATCACTGAGAATGTTAAGATCGCTAAAGGTGCAAAGATCCATATGCATTTATGAAAATTTCAACCATAATCATCATCCTTGTCCTGGCCATGCAAATGAACGTACACGCGCAGAAACGCCCGCGGGACCTGGGCATCGCCATTGGCGTTTTGACCCCGGGAACGCACAACGCGATCACCGATGTATCCGGTGTGCAGGTGGGGCATTTTACCCTGATCGAAGGAGACCATATCCGGACCGGCGCCACTGCCATCCTGCCTTATGCCGGGAATATTTTCCAGCAAAAAATCCCGGCGGCCATCTTCCTGGGCAACGGCTTCGGCAAACTGGCAGGGTACACCCAGGTAAAAGAACTCGGCAACCTGGAAACGCCCATCGTACTCACCAACACGCTGGGCGTACCCACCGCGATGGACGCGCTCATCGATTATACACTTGGGCAGGAAGGCAACAAAAATGTGCGCTCCGTCAACGCCCTGGTGGGTGAAACCAACGACGGCGGCCTGAACGACATCCGGGGCCGCCACCTGCGCAAAGAACACGTATTGGCCGCCATCGCCGCGGCAAAAGAAGGGCCTGTACAGGAGGGTAACGTCGGCGCAGGTACCGGCACGGTCTGTTTCGGGTTCAAAGGCGGCATCGGGACGGCTTCCCGCAAACTGCCCGCCAACCTGGGCGGATATACCGTTGGCGTGCTGGTACAGACCAATTTCGGGGGTGTGCTCACGATCAATGGGGCGCCCATCGGCAAAAAACTGAAACAATACGCCTTCCGCGATCAACTCGAGGACGACGGCGACGGCTCCTGCATGATCGTCGTGGCCACCGACGCGCCGCTCGACGCCCGCAACCTGGAACGCCTGGCCCAACGCGCCATGCTCGGGCTGGGCCGGACGGGCGGCATCGCCTCCAATGGCAGCGGAGACTATGTTATCGCGTTCTCCACTGCCGAGGGGCTGCGTGTACCTTTCGATATGAAAACCCCGGTTTTAAACCAGACCGTACTGCACAACGACGCTGTTTCGCCGCTCTTTCTGGCCGTCATTGAGGCAACCGAAGAAGCCATCATCAACTCCCTTTTTGCAGCGGAAACGATGACCGGGAACGGGCGCACGGTAAGGGCGCTGCCGGTGGAGGAGGTGTTGGAGTGGATGAAAGAGTAAGTCAAAATGCAAAATGCAAAAATGCAAATGTAAAAGTGAGCCGTTTTGGGGCGCGGCTTAATAAAAAACAAAAATTTAGAATTTTAAATTAAAAAAACAAAAACCGTAAAAATCTTTCCAAATTCCAATAATTTCCACTACTTTTGCTCAAATTCGCGCAACACGGGTTAATCCGTCTTTTCTATGGCCAAAAGCAAAAATAAAAGCGATATCGACAAATCTGCGCCACAAAACGGCCAGGACCATATCATCACCCTTGGAGGCATGTACGAAGATTACTTCCTCGACTATGCCTCCTATGTCATCCTGGAAAGGGCTGTGCCGGCCATCACCGACGGACTGAAACCCGTGCAGCGGCGCATCCTGCACGCCCTGCGGGAAATGGACGACGGGCGCTTCCACAAGGTCGCCAACGTCATTGGCCAGACCATGCAATACCACCCGCACGGCGACGCAGCCATCGGGGACGCGCTGGTCAACCTCGGCCAGAAAGACCTGCTCATCGACACCCAGGGCAACTGGGGCGATATCCGCACCGGCGACAGCGCGGCAGCCTCCCGGTATATCGAGGCGCGCCTCACCAAATTTGCGCTTGAGGTCGCCTTCAACGCCCAAACCACCGAATGGCAGCTTTCCTACGACGGCCGCAAACGCGAACCCGTGGCCCTGCCCATGAAGTTCCCGCTCCTGCTGGCCCAGGGCGCCGACGGCATCGCCGTGGGTTTGTCCACCAAGATCCTGCCTCATAATTTTATCGAACTGATCAAAGCCTCGATCAAACTGCTTCAAGGCAAAAAGGTCAGGATCTACCCCGATTTCCAGACCGGAGGCTCCATCGACGTCACGGACTACAACGGCGGCAAACGCGGCGGACGGGTGAAGATCCGGGCAAAAATCGAGAAACTCGACAAACAAACCCTGGCCGTCCGGGAGCTACCCTACGGCGAAACCACCACTACCCTGATCGAAAGCATCCTCAAGGCCGCCGAAAAAGGCAAGATCAAGGTCAAAAAAGTCACCGACAATACTGCGGCTGAGGTAGAGATCCTCATCGAACTGGCGCCGGGCGTTTCCCCGGATGTGACGATCGACGCGCTTTACGCCTTCACCAAATGCGAAACGCCGGTCTCGCCGAATGCCTGCGTCATTGTCGACAACAAACCCCATTTTGTCGGGGTGGAGGATATCCTGGAGGTTTGCACCAACCAGACCCGGGAGTTATTGCGGATGGAACTGGAGATCCAGAAGGCCGAACTGGAGGAAAAACTTCATTTTGCCAGCCTCGAAAAGATCTTCATTGAAAAACGGATCTACCGCGATATCGAAGAGTGCGAAACCTGGGAAGCCGTGATGGTCACCATCGATACAGGATTGAAAAAATACGTGGTCGGGCCCGGCGACCAGCCCAAACCCAACGATACCCGCCTGCGCCTGCTGCGGGACATCACGGAAGAAGATATCATCCGCCTGACCGAGATCCGGATCAAACGCATCTCCAAATTCAATTCCTTCAAGGCCGATGAACTGATCGCCAGGCTCAACGAAGAACTTGACGAGGTCAAACACCACCTGGCACACCTGACGGAATATACCATCGCCTATTACGAGCGCCTGTTGGAAAAATATGGCAAAGGCCGCGAACGGCGGACGGAGATCACCACGTTCGACGCCATCCAGACCACCGAAGTTGTGGCCAACAACGCCAAGCTGTACGTCAACCGCGAAGAAGGTTTTATCGGCTGGGGCCTGAAAAAAGATGAATTCGTTTGCGATTGCTCCGATATCGACGACATCATCGTTTTCCGGCGCGACGGCAAATTCCAGGTTTCCCGCATCGCGGAAAAAGTATTTGCCGGAAAGGACATTATCCATGTCGACGTCTGGAAGAAAAACGACGACCGCACGACCTACAACCTGGCTTACACCGACGGCAAAAGCGGCCGCGCCATGGTGAAGCGATTCAACGTAACCGCCATCACCCGCGACAAGGAATACGACCTGACCATCGGCGCCAAAGGTTCAAAAATTATTTACTTCACCGCCAACCCCAACGGCGAGGCGGAGGTCATCAACGTGCAGCTCACCCAGGGCTGCAAGGCCAAGATCAAGATCTTTGACTTCGACTTCAGCACCCTGGCCATCAAAGGCCGCGGGTCGCAGGGCAACATCCTCACCCGGTACCCCATCCGGAAGATCACTTTGAAGGAAGCGGGTAAATCCACCCTGGGCGCCATGGAAATCTGGATGGACGAAGTGAGCGGACGTCTCAATACCGACGGCCGGGGCTTGCACCTCGGCGCCTTCGATACCGGCGACACCCTGTTGCTGATCCACAAAAACGGCGAATACGAGGTGACGGAAATGGACCTGACCAAACGTTTCAATCCGGACGACCTGGCAGAGATCAGCAAATTCGACCCGGAAACCGTGATCAACGCCGTTTATTTCGACGGCAACAAATCCTGGACGATGGTCAAACGCTTCCGGATAGAAACCTCCTCCCTCAACCAGCGTTTTTATTTCCTGAGCGAACATAAAAGCACCAAATTGCTCTTCGCATCCACCCAGGAGGCTCCCAAAGTGAAATACGCATGGAAAGTGAAAAATGAAAAATTCGAAGCGGATCTGGATATCGCCGCTTTTATGGACATCAAGGGCTGGAAAGCCCTGGGCAATAAACTCAGCGACCAGAAAGTGCTCACCGTGAAGGCATTGGAAACCGCTCAGCCTGAGAAAAAAACAAAACCGAAAGCAGCCGCCCCGGTTGAAGAGGAAGAAGAACCCGAAGAAGTGATCAAAGTGGAAAAAATCGATCCGGCGCCGGAAGAGAAAAAGAAAACCCCCGGACCAAAACCCAAAGGCTCAAAAAAACAGGTAGAGAAATTTGGACCGGGCGACAGCATCGATTTTGACATCGAGGACAACGGGCAAGTGAAATTATTTTAGCAATTTGGGAATCTGCTTCCCTGAACGATAATCGGGCTATAAACCCCGGATGTCCTGGAACTAGTGCGACTAGACCGAATTAATTTAACGCTTTTTTTCACTTTATCTGCTGATTTTCAATAGTTTGACCTGTAATGGAAATTACGGCCTCTGGCACTAGTAATCTTTAACCTTATCATCCACCCATTCCCAATCCGGGCCGCACAATTCACTCAGGTGGTCGGCGATGAAGTCGATTTCGGCTTTGGACAGGCCGAACACCTTGCCGAGTTCGCGGACGGCGGCGTTGAACTGGAAGGTGCTGTACGTGGCCAGCAGCGCTGTATATTCGCGGCCGTAGCGTTTGAAAATGTAATCGGTGACGTCGTCGCGTTCATCCCAGGAAAAATCAATGTCAAAATCGGGAGGGGAAGCGCGGTAGGGGTTGATGAACCGTTCGAAGTAGAGATCCAGTTCGAGGGGGTCTACATCAGTGATCCCGATGCAGTAGGCCACAATGGAATTGGCGCCGCTGCCCCGCCCGACGTGGTGATAACCCGCTGACCGGGCGTAGCGCACCACGTCCCATGCAATGAGAAAATAGGTGCAAAAATCCTGTTCACGGATGACTTTCAGTTCGCGGTGCACCCGTTCCAAGGCGGTGCGGTCGTGCAGACCATATCGTTTCCGGCAGCCGTTCAGCGCGAGTTTGGAGAGCAGTTCGAAGTCGCCGGTTTTGTCGCCGGTAAAATTTTGGCGGTTGTGTTGCAGGCCCGGTTCGAAATCGACCTGGCAGCTATCGATCACCCGCTGTGTATTGCGCAAAATACCCGGGTATTGGCGGTAATAGGAACGGAGCGTTTCGGGCGGCAGGAGACGGTCGCTGGTTTTGGCCGTATCGCGGGGGCCGAGTTTGGCGATGACTGTGTTCAGATCGACGGCCCTCAGCAGGCGGTGCAGGGTCCAGCCTTCGTCATCCAGAAAGGTGACGGGATTGAGGATGACCAGCTTGTGCTGGTGGTGGCGCAACTCATGGGAGAATAACCGGTTGACGTGTTCAGGCCGGATGCCCAGCAATTCGTTTTCCCGGAATTGGGCCATTGGTTTGGACAGTTTCGGGTGAATGACCCAGGTGTTCGCCCAGTCTGGCGGATCGGGCGGCAGGGGTTTGCCCGCTAGCGAGCAGGTGGTCAGCAAGGTGTTCAATTCTTTCCATCCCTCCGGATTGCGGGCCAGGCCCAGGTACAGCAACTCTCCAGCTTGCCGGAATTCGACGCCAAGCAGGGGTTTGATGCCGGTTTCACAGCAAAGCTGGTAAAACTCCAGGGCGCAACTGGTATTGTTGATATCCGTCAGCGCAAGGGCATCTATTCCCCAGGCGGCCGCTTTTTCCACGAGGCGGCGCGGCGGCAGCGTTCCGTAGCGCAGGCTGAAGTAGGTATGGCAGTTCAGGTACATGGTCAATTCTTTTCTTTGGTTCCTCAATTCCGTTTTTGAGGTTACGGTATTTCTGTGGCGCGGGCGATGGATCTTTCGCCAAAGCGTTTCCGGATATTATCCAATGCGTAAAGCAGGCGTTCGTCTTCGTTGGAATCGCGGAACAGTTCCATCTGAGGGTGACCGCAGACGAGGTTGCTGAATTTGACGCCGACGAGCCGGATAGCCTGGCGGCGTTCATAGAGGCGGTCCAGCAATTCATGGGCGCAATGCAGCAATACAGTATCATGGGCCGTGTAAGGGATGCGCTGTTGCCGGGTGTAGGTGTTGAAATCGGAGTAGCGCAGCTTGACGGTCACGCAGGCGGTCAGTTTGCCTGCCTGGCGCAGTTCGTAGGCGAGGCGGGAGACCATGCCGGTGAGTTTGTCGCGCAGGAAACGGGGGTCGATGGTATCGGATTGGAAGGTGTCTTCGGTCGACATGGATTGCGGGTCGCGGTAGGGTACAACGGGGCTGTCGTCGATGGCGTTGGCCTTTTTCCAGAGGTCGAGGCCCGGGCTGCCGAATTCGCGTTTTAACAGGACCGGGGGCAGGTCGCTCAGGGTTTTTACGGTTTTGATACCCATGAGGTTGAGCTTGCGGGCTGTGACATCGCCGACACCGGGCAGTTTCCGGATCGCCAGCGGCGCGAGGAAAGCTTGTTCCGAGCCACTTTCAACCATGCGGCTGCCATTGGGTTTGGCTTCACCGGCGCCTACTTTGGAGACCAGCTTGTTGACCGATAAGGCCATGGAAAGCGGCAATCCCGCTTCGTGCAGGAGTTTCCGGCGCAATTCCTGCGACCATTGCCAGCAGCCGATGTAGCGGTCCATGCCGCTCAGGTCCAGGTAAAACTCGTCGATAGAAGCTTTTTCAAACAAGGGCGCCTCCGATTCGATGACCTCGGTGATGAGTTTGGAATACCGGGTATAGGCGTCCATATCGCCGCGCAGGACGACAGCGTCGGGGCAAAGGCGCAGGGCCAGTTTCATAGGCATGGCGGAATGAACGCCAAAACTGCGCGCCTCATAACTGCAGGAAGCCACAACGCCCCGCCCACCGACGCCGCCGATAATCAGCGGTTTGCCGCGCAGAGCATCGTTGCGCAAACATTCCACGGATGCAAAAAAAGCATCCAGATCCAAGTGCAGGATAGCCCGCTCAAATGGTCGCATGTTGTTTTCTCCAGTATGTTTTCAATGCAATTTTAAACAAATTTATGGTTAAAAAATTATTTTTAACACTTTGTTTTATTTTTTGAAAGCAACCGGAGAGCCGAAAGACAGGTTCTGCCCCTGATTTGTTTTCCACAGAATTAGCGCATGCCGGCCCCGTTTACCCGCCGAGTTCGCCGGCAGCCCACAGGAGTGCAAGGGATAATTTGCGGCATTCTGCCTGGATTTTGATCCTTTTCATGCGGGCTTCGATAAGTTTTTGTTCACGGCTGTTGAGGAGGAAAACAGAGCTTTCACCGATCTCAAATTTGCGCAACTCGGCATCCAGCAGGATTTGGTAATTGGTGAGCATGTTTTCTGCGAGGGTGAGTTGCCGGATCGCTGTGGCGAGGTCGGCGTGATATTGCCGGATCTTGTTGGTTACATCCAGGCTTTTTTGCTGGAGGCCGTATTGGGCGTCGAGCAGTTTGACCGTGGTCAGTTCGACTTTACCCCGTTCTTTCCGGGTAAACAACGGGTATTCGAATTGCAAGCCCCATTTATAGTTTTGGAAAAGAACATTGCTGAGGTTGCTGTTTCCGCCGTCCGGGTCATAACCGAACCGCCATTTGTCGCCCAGCAGGTTGTATTCCACATCCAGACGGGGTTTGAGTTGTTCCGCGTTCAGGCGTTTTTCCACTTCCAGCGACCGGATCTTCTGTTGAGCGATTTGTACAGCAGGGTGGGTATTGCGGATCCGGTTCAGCCATTCATCCAGGTTGGCGGGTAAAACCGGCGGAGGCAGTTCTTCGGGTCGGAGCGGACGGAGCGCTCCGGTGAGCGTCAATGGCAGGCCCTGGTCGTCCCACAAATATCCGGATGCTGCGATACCGGTTTTTTGGTATTCCAGTGCTGCGTCGGTCAGTTCCATTTGCCGGCTCTGGACCAATAAGAATGCCTCGAGGGTGTCGATGGCAGGTTTGTCGCCTTGCCGGAAACTCTCTGTGATGCCGGCCTGGCGTTGACGGGCATTTCCGACGGCTTGTTCGAGCATATCGAGGCGGGCAAAAGCTGCCGACCATTCCCAGTAGGCAGCCAGGGCTTCCATGGCGAGGTCGTTGATCATCCGGCGTTTTTCGGCCTCATTGCTCCGGGCGTTTATACGGGCTTGTTGCAACCCTGCACGCCGGTCGTCAAAAACCAGGCCCCGGGCCAGGGAAGCGCTGATGCCCGCAACGGCCTGTCCACCGGCCGGAAGTTTGTTTTCCGGGTTGAGGTTGATGCCCGAGGCAGTGGTGAACGCGCCTTTCAGCGACAAGCCATACCAGGAAGGCGCTTTGACGCCGCTTTCGGACAGCGTAAAATAATCGCTGCCTTTGAATGATTTTTGCTGAAGGTCGCTGTACACTTTGGGATCGAAATTCCCGCGCATCATGCGTGTATAGGCTTCTGACTGCGCATCGAGGAGATCGGCCTGCCGCGCGACCGGGTGATTGGTCAGTACAATATTGAGAAAATCGGTTTGGTGAAAAATATGGACGCTATCCAACGGCTGACCGGAGAGCGCCGGAGGCAGGATGGATATCAACAAAAACGCCGACCATTTTTTTGCCATAAAAATCCGGTTATTTTAGTGATTTTACCGGTGCTTTGATTTTCAGTTCTTCTTCTGTTGTTCCGAACTGGTAATAATCCGGAGGGAACCCGTTGAGCTTTCGCCAGATCTCATACCAGACGGGAACCCGCCCAAGCAAGGCGATCCCGTTTGCGCCTGAACCCGGGCGCAGGGCTTTGGGCCAGGGTTTGCCGCCCGGGTCGGGTCCGACCAGTACCCTGTACGCGCCGTTTTCACTGATCATGTTGTCGATTGCCACGACCCGGCCGCTGAACGCCCCGAAAGATTGTCCCGGCCAACCGGAGAAAACGATGGCGGGCCAACCGTCGAAAATGAAACGGACCTCCTGACCGGCGCCGACCAGCGGCAGGTCCATGGGTTTGACATAGAGTTCCACTGCCAGTTCAAAATCCCTGGGCATGATACTCACGACGGGGTCTCCCTCCTTGACCGTTTCGCCGATACCAGGTTTAAGGGCTTTGGTGACGTAACAATCCTGGGGTGCGGTAATGAAGTAAAACCGGCTGCGAAAAGCATAATTGGCCGAATCGATGCGGAGTTTGCTGATGCTGGCCTCGGCGTCGTACAGTTCGGAAAGCGTACCGAAGCGGTCCGACCCCGTTTTGGCGATTTTTTGATTATATTCATAGCGGACGGTTTCCAGGTCGAGCCGGGCATTGACCAATTCGTTGCGGCTGGTTTGCAGTTTGTTGCCGGCAGCCACCCATTTGCTGGTCGTCTCCTGCTTCTTGAGGCGTTTTTCTTCCAGGTCGCTGAGCGATTTTATACCCTGGTTAAAGAGGGATTGGGTGCGCTGCAACTGTTTGTCAGCAATTTCAAGATCAAGCCGCGCACGTTCCGTTTCGATGCTGTCGGAGGCGATTTTGAGGATTACCTGCCGGATCTTATTGTTGAGTTGCGACTGTTTGAAAACCAGTTCTGAGCGAAGCGCGTCCGCTTGTTCGTCCAGTGCGGCGGCTTTGCTCCGGTAGGCATCGATGGCGCCTACCTTGGCATCGACCTGGAGCGCGGTGCGGGGCGTCAGTTCGGGATCGAAGTATTCCGTTTTCACTTCCGAAATGTAAACAATGGTATCGCCCTTCCGGAGCAGTTGCCCTTCCTGTACGTACCATTTTTCGATGCGCCCGGCGATGGTTGCATGGATCGTTTGTGGTCTTTGCTCCGGTCGAAGGGTGGTAACCTTACCTTTGGACTGGATATTCTGCGTCCAGGGGAGGAACATAAAGGCCAGCAAGATCACCAGCAGGCTGGTCAGCCAGCGGGTGAGCAACCGGTGCGCATTTGACATGCCTGTCATTTGCAGGGATCGCAAGGGCCGGCTGCCAACCCGGGTATTGACTTTGTTGTGCGAAATGTTCAGCATTTAAGGAACCGTTTTGAATACTTTTTTGAAATGGGGGTTTTTCCGCAGGGTTTCGAAGGGGCCGGAAGCTGCGATCCGCCCCTCTTCCAGGATGAACACGCGGTCACATTTCGATGCGAGGTAGGGGTCGTCGGAAATCACCACGAGGGTCCAGGGCTTTCCGGGCGAAGTGAACAGGTCGGCGATCATGACGCGGTCGCTCTGATCTTGTCCTGCAAAAAAAGCTTCTGCTATCAATAACAACGGATTGGAGATCAGGGTCCGGGCAAGCACGATCCGGACCCTCATTTTTTTGGGCAGATTCTTTCCTGCCGGCAGCAACAAAGTTTGGTATCCTTCGGGGAGTTGATCCAGGTATTCTGCCAGCCCCACCCGACGGGTAATAGCGATCACTTCTTCCATTTCCGCTTCCGGGCGGCCCAGTGTGATGTTTTCCAATATGGTGCCTTTCACAATATCTTCTTCTGCGGAATAGTCGCCGATATACTTCCTCAGTTCAAAAAGGTCCAGGTTGCGCAGGGGGAAGCCGTTATAATTTACCGTGCCTTCAAACCCGGTATATAATCCGGATAATACCCGTGTCAGGGTGGCCCGACCAGAAGCGTTGTACCCCGCGACCAGTACCTTTTCTCCGGAAGCGATATCGAAACTCAGACCGTTGAGAATGGGTTTTGATGTGCGGGGATGCCGGTAATACAGATCGCGCACGCTGATTTCGAGCCCCTGGTCAAAAACCGGTTGTCCGGTCGGCAGCGAACTGTTTTGTTCCAGCGGGATATCCGCTACCGCACCCAGTTTATCGAGAGCCGTAAGCACGTCGTAAATGGTTTCCATGACCAATATGAGTTTTTCGCCGGATGCCAGTACAAGCAGAATGACAATTTCAGCAGCGACAAACTGGCCGATATTGATCTGGTTCCGGATGACCAGGTAGCTGCCCAGGAATAAAAGACTGGCGGTGATCACACTTTTGAAGACGACAACACTGATGTACTGGAGCTTTAAAATGCGGAAATGTTTTTTGCGGCTTTCGAGGTACCCGCAAAGCAAGTCGTCGGTTTTCTGGATTACCTGCTTGTCGTTGCCGGCCAGCTTGAAGGTGGTCAGGGCGCGGGCAACTTCTTCGAGCCAATAAGCCACTTCATATTTGTATTTTGATTCCTTAAGGCTGGTTTTGAGCCCCGTCGGTCCCGTAAAACGGATGATCAGTCCGAGGAATAAGATCAGCGACAGGGCAAAAAAGATAAAAAGCGGGTGGTAAAACGAGATGAGCAGCAATCCGAAAAAGATCTGGAGTACGGCAGAAGAAAAATCGATGATAATTTTGGGCAAACCTTTTTGGAGCGTGGTCGTATCAAAGAACCGGTTGACCAGTTCTGGCGGATGCGCCCCGGCAAGGGCTTCCATTTGCAAGCGGGGCAGGCGATAAGCAAAATCAAACGCCGAACGGGTAAATATCCGCCGCTGGATGGTTTCGGTCACGGAAAGCTGCATCACTTTCAGCATGCCTGTAAAAACCGTTCCTGCGGTGACAATGAGTACCAACACCACCAGGGACGCAGAAATATCCCCGCCTGCGATCAGTCCGATGATGGCTTGTATGCCCAACGGAAGGCTGAGCGTGATGAGCCCCGAAAAAATGGCGTAGAGGTAAACGTAGACAATATCTTTCCGGTCGAGGCGGATCAGACCCAAAAATCTCCGTACCGGGTGCAAGGGTTCCGGGGCGTTATACATAGCGGTTTGCTCCATTGGCATCTGCATAAACGGTTTACGTTCCTATAAATCAAGGAAAGCCAGGCGATTTTGTTCAGATAAACCCGATAAAAATTTTTTGACTTTTGCCCATCGTTTGCCGTTTATAGCAATAACCAAAAAATCGCGGTACTTTCACCGTTGGAAAGCGGACATATGAACTGGCAGCCTTCGATCAACGGATTCAAAACCTATCTTTTGCTGGAGCGGTCGCTGTCGGCGAACACGATTGAGGCGTACCTGCGGGATGTGGCCAAACTGGCGGGGTTTCTGAAGATGAGGGAACAGGACCTGAGTCCGGCACAAGTCACCCAAGAGCACCTGACGGCGTTCATTCTCTGGCTCAACGACCTGGGCCTGGGCGCCCGTTCGCAGGCCCGCCTGATCTCGGCGCTGAAGACCTTTTACAAATTTTTGTTGCTGGAAAACGAGGTCAAAGAGGACCCCGCCGAATTGCTGGAAGGCCCCCGGCTGGCGCGCAATATCCCGGAAGTGCTGACGTACGAGGACATCCAGCGCATGCTGGAGACCATCGACCTGAGTTATCCGCACGGCGTGCGCAACCGGGCCATGCTCGAAACCCTGTACGCCTGCGGTCTGCGGGTGAGCGAGCTGACCGATCTGCGGATGTCGAACGTTTTTGCCGAAGTCGGTTTTGTGAAAGTGCTGGGTAAAGGCAACAAGGAGCGGATCGTCCCCATCGGCGACGAGGCCGTCAAACATATCGGGTTGTACATCGACGGCGTGCGCAAGCCGATGACCAATATCCATCCCGGGCATTCCAATATCCTGTTCCTCAACCGGCGCGGCAAAAAACTGAGCCGGGTGATGGTGTTCAACGTGGTGAAAGAATGCGCCGAAAAGGCGGGTATCGATAAGAATGTGAGCCCGCATACCTTCCGGCATTCCTTTGCTACCCACCTGATCGAAGGGGGCGCCG
>CAZLEF010000027.1:0-26066 GCA_964558465.1 uncultured Lewinella sp.
CCTGCAAGAGAAGATAAATATTTACAGTTCGGAAAGTGATGATTTCAGCCAGCCGGTTCTGGCGACCGAAGTCACTGCTTTTTTGTCTGACCGGGATACTGTTTCGATCCTGGATCCCAATACCGGCGAGGAATACTTCCAGGTCGTCGACAATGCTTTTGACCCGGCAACCGTTGTTCGCTACCGGCTGAAAGAGGTCTGGTATTTTGACGCCCGGTACAGCGCCATGCGGGTCCAGATCCTCGGCATAGCCCCCCTGGTGACGGAATACGACAGCCAGGGACGGATCAAATGGGAAAAACCGCTGTTTTGGGTGCACTTTCCCGAGTCCCGGAAATGGTTGTCAGAACACACCTTTTTCAATCCGTTCAGCAACGACCGCAAAGTCATGTCCTGGGAGGATCTTTTCGAAATGCGGTTATTTACCAGTTACATCACCAAAGAAGGAAATGTATATGACCGCCGGCTACAGGATTACCTGACTGGAGAGGACCTGCTGCTGGCTTCGGAAAAGATCAAACAAACCCGGATCAATTATGAACATGATTTGTGGTCGTATTAATGAAATGCAAAATGCAAAAGTCTGAATGCAAAATGCAAAAGTAGTGGGCGCTTTTACATTTTAATTTTTGCATTTTACATTTAGGTTTTGCCTTACCTTCTGGGCACCCGGGAAGTAGCAAAGATCCGCCGGATGCTGTATTTGCCGGCGCCGTTGACCCAGACCATGAGGAGGCCGCCGATAATGGACATGTTCTTCATGAACAAAATGGCCTGCAACCGACGGTCCGCATCCGGAGGATCGTTCCAAAAGGAATGCACGATGAAGGTTACCGGGGCCCAGTAGCAGATCAGGAGCAGGGCGCCAAACCGGGCGCGATAGCCGGTGAGCAACATGAGGCCGCCCATAATGAGAAAAATGATCGATCCGACCAGCAGCAGGTCCTGCCGCCAGGTCAGGTAGTATTCGGTCATTTTTAATTTGGTTGACTGGAAGTAGTAGATGGAGTCATACGCTTCGTAAAGGAACATGAAGGATAGAAAAAACCTGGCGATCAGGTCAACACTGTTTTTCATAATGGTTTCCCGTTTATGTAGTTAAAAAACGTACGACTGCCCGGGCGACGTTCTGGCCGTCCATAGCCGCCGAAATAATACCGCCGGCAAAACCTGCGCCTTCCCCGCCTGGGAACAGGCCGGCATAGTCAGGATGCATATAAGTTGTGGGGTCGCGGGGAATACGGACCGGGGCGCTGGTCCGGCTTTCGGTTCCGATGACGTTGGCTTCTTCGGTCAGGTACCCCGGCAAGGTCTTTCCAAATTGCTGAACACCCCGTTTCAGGCGCTGGTAAATCCCGGCCGGCAGCAATTCGTGTAACGGAGCGGAATAGAGTCCGGGGATATAGGAACTATCCGGCAATCCGGTGGAAACTTTGCCCTTTACAAAATCGGTCAGGCGTTGGGCCGGGGCCTTCTGGCTGCCGTCTCCATGCCGGAACATGGTCTGTTCAACCGCCTGCTGGAACGCCAGACCGGCAAAAACACCGTGGCTGGAAAAAGGCGCCAGGTCTTCCAGTTCCACGGCAACCACGATACCGGAATTGGCGAAGGGAGAATCCCGTCTGGACATCGACATGCCGTTCACCACAATCTCGCCGGGCGCGGTGGCTGCGGGCACCACCAGGCCGCCGGGGCACATGCAAAAAGAGAATACGCCGCGGCCGTCCACCTGGCAAGCCAGTTTATAGCTTGCGGCAGGTAGGTTTTCTTCCCTTGGCGACTGCCGGTATTGCGCCCGGTCGATCAGTTCCTGTTGGTGTTCAATGCGAACCCCCAGGGCATAGGGTTTGGATTCGATCCGGATGCCTTTCCGGTGCAACAGGTAATAAATATCGCGGGCCGAATGCCCCGTTGCCAGTATGACCGCATCCGTCCGTTTTTCGGTTTGGCCGTTGACCACCACTCCGCGGATGCGGTTTTCAGACAGGATCAAGTCGGTGATGCAGCTATCAAAATGGACTTCGCCGCCATAATGCAGGATGGTTTCCCGGATATTGGCCACGATACCGGGGAGTTTGTTGGAACCGATATGCGGGTGCGCGTCCACCAGGATATCGGATTTGGCGCCGTGTTCCACCAGTAGGCGAAGCGCTTTTTCGATGCTGCCGCGTTTGTGAGACCGGGTATAGAGTTTGCCGTCGGAGTAGGTTCCGGCGCCCCCTTCGCCAAAACAATAATTGGAATTCGGGTTTACTTCGCCGAATTGCTGGATGGCCCTGAGGTCCCTTCTGCGGGTGCGCACATCGGTACCCCGGTCATAGACGATGGGTTTTATGCCCAGTTCGATCAGTTCGAGGGCTGCAAAATACCCGGCGGGGCCTGCGCCGACAATGACCGCTTCGGGTTGTTGGCCGACGGGGCGGAAATGAGCCAGCAGCGCTGGTTCCGGTTGGTGTTTTTCGCCGATATAGGCTTCGAGGCGGAGCAGAAATACGGGGCGTTGCCCACGTGCGTCGATAGAACGGCGGACCACCTGAAGATCGGTCAACTCGTCCGGCGTCCGGTTGAGTTGGCGGGCGGCGGCCAGGCGGATCTGGTCAGGATTAAATGCCTCGTCGGGAAATAATTTAAGCTCCAGTTCCAGGATCATGTTCAATCGGGCTGGCCGCCTTTTTTGGCGGCAGGCAATTCAACCGGCGAAAGGGCGTTTTTACTCCAGGTCTTGCCGGAAGTATTGGAAAAGGTATGCGGGACAAATACCCGGACCACAATGGTTTCGTTCCATGCGTTTTTTGCGGCGCCCAATAATTTTCGATCCGGAACCTCGCAGTTCAGTTTAAAGACGCCGCCGGTTGTGTCGGCGAGGAAATTATAGCGCCCCTTATCGGTATAATATTTTAAAATTGCTTCGGTGCCCTCGTCAATCCTGACTGTGGTTTCCACAAGGAGGTTATTTCCTGCCCAGGGTTCTGCCATAAATTCACTGCACAGATCCAGCTGGATCTGAGTGGCCTCCCCTATTTCAAAATCCTGGTGCATGATGCGCTGGACCTGGGCCGTGAGGTCAGGCGTCCCTAACAACAGCAAAACCAGCGTTTCAATCATCATCATTCGCATATGCCTGATCAATTTCATACAAAGTTAGGGAGAATCCGCCGGATGTCCTGATATTTAACAGGAAACACCCGGCCGGATTCTATTGAACCCGTCATTTCTTAATTTTGTTGAATCAACTGAATGATTTATATTTGTAGGAGAAATTAAAAAAGTGAATAACACGATTATTGATCAAATATTGGACATGCCGAACGCCGCTTCTATTGAAGCAGCCCGGGGCGCCCTGGGAATTTAATTCATGAAATTACCGGGAACCATCAAACTACTACCCTGAAAAGTCACCTTCACCTATTTTCTAGCCTGTATGGAACTACTGTTGATCGTCATTTTTGTCATCGGTTACGCTTTGATCGCCTTTGAGCACCCGCTCAGGCTTGATAAAACCGTTCCTGCTTTGTTAATGGGGGTCATCCTCTGGATGATCATTTCGCTGAAGCACCTTCCGACGCTGCTGGAAGGCGAAAAGACGCCCCTCGACGCTACCCTGCTGCACCATATCGGTAGTATTGCGGAGATCCTGGTCTTTCTGCTTTCTGCCATGACCATTGTGGAACTGGTAGATCTTCACAAGGGTTTTTCCATCATTACCAACAGGATACGCACGAAGAACAAAGTGCAACTGATGTGGCTGATCTCGTTTATCACCTTCTTTCTTTCGGCAGTACTGGACAACCTCACCACCACTATTGTCATGGTATCCCTGCTCCGGAAGTTGGTATCCGACGACACCGAACGCCTTTGGTACGCTTCGATCGTAGTCATTGCAGCCAATGCCGGCGGCGCATGGTCGCCTATCGGGGACGTCACCACGACTATGTTGTGGATCGGGGAGAAGGTGACGACTGCCAAGTTGATCACGAGCCTGTTTATCCCCAGCGTGTTGTGTATTGTTGTCCCCATCCTGCTGGTATCCCTGAATAAAAAAATGAAAGGTTCCCTCATCCCGCCCAAGATCGATCATGAGGATGATCACAAAAAATTGCTGAGCAGCCAGACGATGCTGATGGCCGGTCTGGGCGGCCTGATCTTTGTGCCGATCTTTAAGGTGATCACCCATTTGCCGCCGTATATGGGTATTCTGTTGAGCCTCGGTATGGTCTGGCTCATATCCGAATACATTCATCCCGAAGAGAATTTCAACCGGGATAAAAAGAATTTGTACTCGATGAAAAAAGCACTGTCCAGGGTTGAATTCTCCAGCGTACTTTTTTTCCTGGGCATATTATTGGCCATCAAAGCGCTCGAATCGGTGGCAGTAGCCGGCCCTTCCGGCGAAACCATGGGTATGCTGGCTCATTTTGCTTATCTTTTGGGTACGGTAATTCCCGACGTGCATGTCGTTGCCATTTTTCTGGGAATTCTTTCCGCCATTGTCGATAACGTACCCCTCGTGGCGGCAGTCATGGGGATGTATCACGAACCCATCGACCATTCGCTCTGGCATTTTATCGCCTACACGGCAGGCACCGGCGGCAGCATGCTGATCATCGGCTCCGCTGCAGGGGTGGCCGCCATGGGCATGGAAAAGATCGACTTTATCTGGTACCTCAAAAATATTGCCTGGCTGGCGGCGGCGGGTTATTTCGTGGGGGCGGCAGCTTATTTGTTTTTGGGGATCGGAGTTTGAGATAATTGATTCGATTGATTCGATTGTTTGGATTGTTTGGATTGTTTGGATTGATCCGATTATTGGCCCAATCGAACCATTCCAATCAATCGTATTAATCGAATCATTCGAATCAATAAAAATTTTTTAATATGAAAATCACCTTGACTGCATTATTTTTATTCGGCGCCATCCTTTACCTGAGCAATTGCAAGTCGGCAGGGACCGTCCAAAAAGATCCTATGGATGCGGGCCGGGCCCGGATGGCCGCAGACGTCATGACTTCCATAAAAGGCAAAGAGCAGATGGAAGTTGAAAAAGTCTTCAAGAATTTGAAAGTACTCAGCGGATTTCCCGCAGAAAATCTGGCGCCTGCCATGGAAGTCTGGTCAAAAGCCCTGGGCGTTACCTGCGGTTATTGCCACGATACCTTCGACTGGGCGTCGGATATCAAACCCGAGAAAGAAGTTTCCAGGGAAATGGTCCGGCTGGCAGAAAAGATCAACGCCGACCTGGCAGTGATGAACGGCCTCGACAGCGAAAAACCAATTGTGAACTGCGTGACCTGCCACCGGGGGGAAACCAAACCGGCCCTGCGGATGCAATAAAAAAGAAGCGGCGAATTGCTCCGCCGCTTCCGGATTGTTCCTGGGAAAATAATTGGCAGTTCACCAGTTTGCCAGGCCTTTCCACCCAGTGGGGCCGGATTGCCAGTTCACAGTTTTTGGATCGAATGATTGCATGACAACGCAACAAAGACTGCCAACTGTGGACTGGCAAACTGTCAACTTATCTCGTTGTTTTCACAAACCGTTCCTGACTCACCCTTCCCGTTTCGTCCGTCACCCGGAGGATGTAGACCCCGTCGGGCAGTTGTGTTACCGGGATCGTTGTGACCTCGCCTTCAAAGCTCTGGTCGACCAGTTTGTTGCCGGCGGTATTGTAGACTACCACCCGGTAGATGCCTGTTTCCGGGAGGGCGATATTCAATTCCGATCTTGCAGGGTTGGGGAACAGGTCCATGCCCAAACGGGGCGCTGCCGTTGTCAGTTTTGCGCTGCGGTACAGGCGGCCGTGGTTGTCCGTTCCCCATACCTCGTAGTGGTTCGCTTCTGTTGCAGGTTCGGCTTTCAGTTCAAAGCGGGTCCGATGGCCGGTTGCCAGTTCGACCTGTTGGGTTTCCCAGCCGCCCTGGTCATTGGCCCGCATCAGGCCGACAAACCGGAAATCGCGTTTTCCGTCCAGCCCGATGTGGAATACCGGCCGGGTTTCTTCTATTTGATGATCCAGGTGCGGCAATTCCAGTACGTTCGGGGTTTGCGGGCAAGGGCCGGCGGTCCAACTGGTAACGCCGCCCCAGTTTTCGGCTGCACAGGAATTGGAATACGTCACCCCGTCGCAGCCGCATACCGGTTCAAATATGGCGGGACAGTTGACGCTGAGGTCAATTTGAGTCTGATCGATGCAGGCGGTGTTTGGATCGCAGGCGACGGAGATATCCTCGCAGACCTGTATGGCCTCCTCAAAACAGCGATTTCCGTTTTCATCCATCGGGATCAGGGTCATGCAGACCCCATATCCGCCCGGGCCGGGGAAGGTATAAGCTACCGGTTGGTTGCCGGGTCCCTGCAAGACAACGGGCGCCTGACCGGGAAGGAAAAATTCCCAGATCACCAGATCGCATTCGGTACCCGCCACCGCACTGAAACTCACTTCCGGACAGATCTCGGTAAAGGTGAAGCCGGCGTTGGCATTTTGCACATATTCTTCAAACGGGGGGCACTCGCAGCCGCTGCAATCGGGCAGGGTGATACTCAGGCTGTCGAGGTGGCAGCACCAACCGTCGTCGTCCAGGATCAGGGTTTTAAACCAGATGACATCCCCAGGGTTGCCGCCCGCGATGGTGACCGGCCCGAGGTTGGCGCTTTGGCCGCTGTTCAGCGCTACGTTGAAGGTATTCGGTGTAAAGGTGACGGAAGTGGAATACACTTCAAACACCACATTGCTGACAAAATTTGCCGGGCTGGAATTGTTCGTTACGGTCAGGCTGTAGGAATACGTGCCGTCTTCGTTGCAAAGGATATTTTCTTCGCTTACGATCAGGCAGCCCTGGCACTCGAATTGAAGGGTATCCGAGCAGGCGATAAATTCTTCGCCCGTAATCGGGTCAACCGACATCCAGTGGAAGGCCACTTCCTGCGGGATCTGGGTCTGGCTCATGATGCCGCCAAGGCAGAACTGAATGTCGCCTGTTATACCGCTGGGGATAAACCCGCCGTTTGCCGGCGCCCAGCTCAAACGGTCATCGAGATTGTCTTCGGTGACGTTCCAGGTCGAGCCCCCGTTGTAGGAGGAAAAAGTGACGCCCGGGGTCAGGATCTCCGTCACCAGAACGGTGAAAAAATTATCGCAATAATCGTTGGTGATATCGATCAGGAAACAGCAGCCTTCGTCGGTATCCACCTGGGTCACCGTCACATCCACCTGGCACGGGTCGATCGGCTCCAGGGTGATGCAATGGGTGAAGTGGCAACATTCGTTCGCTCCGCTGAACAATACCACGTCGAAGCAGATGGTTACGGGGGCGGTCAGCGGCGCAGGCGGTGTGATGGTCAGGGTTAACGGCCCGGAAATGCCGCCGTTGGCTGCAATCGGCAGCGAAGAGGGGTCGGTCCATTGCGAAAAAAATTGCGGGGTAAAGGTATACCCTGCCGGCAGGTCGTTCAGTACAATGGAGGTCACCAGGTCGCCGGTCAGGTTTTGCATCTGGAAGGTGTACTGGTAACTGCCCAACGGGTCGCAACTGAAATCGATGGTTTCTTCCACGATCTCGCCGCAACTGCGGCAGTTGCCAAAATCGAGCGGTCCGACCACGCCAAACGGGGTTACAGTGACCGAATATTGCCCCAATGGTGGAACAGAAGGCGTCCAGCCGGCCTGGTTGATCTCTTTCACCATATAGTTGCCCGGCGGCAGGTTCGGGAAGGTATAAAAACCGAATGCGTCGGTCAGAACAGTGTCCAGCGGGTTGCCGATGGAGTCGCAGAGTACGATCTGCCAGTTGGGGATGGCAGGTTCCTGACCATCCCATTTTCCGTTGCAATCCAGATCGTGGAATTTGGAGCCCGTGATCGAACCTTCATTGTGACAACACAGGGTTTCCACCAGGTTTTCGCCCGTCACCGACCCCTGTATGTTCAGGCCCATAGCTACGCCGGAGAGGTTGCGCAGGTCGGCGCGCAGGCAGTAAGTGCCTTTGTTGAGGGTAAAGCTGGCGGTGGCGGAGGTCACGGTCTGGAAGGCGCCGATGCCCGGGTCGGTGATGGACAGGATCGGCGAACCGATGGGGCTGCCCAGGTCGTCCGTCAGGGAAATATCCACGTTATTGTCGGCCAGCGCGTTGAGGGAAATCGTGATATCCGATTCATCATCGCAGATGCAGAAGCAGCGCTGGAAGCCGTAAGGAACCTGGGGTTTAGGATTATTGCTATTCAGGTTGGATTGGGGGTAGGCTGAAATCCACCCCGTATTGGGTTGATTGGCCCATGCGGTATGGGGCGTGACGACATAAGCCGGGCGGGGTACTGTGATGCCCGGATCGGGAGTGGTAACCAGCGTCCAGAGGCCGTCATAAACCCCTGCCGGATAAGTGGTTCCGGTCACGGGGTCGTAACCGGTATTCAGTACGATCTCGTCGGTGGCGCAATCGCCGCAACCGGAAACGGAGCAGGGGGCCTCCATTTCCCATTCCGGGTTTACGGCAATAGTTGAAACGGTTGGGTTCGGGATGGCCGGAAGCGTCGAAGGAACGTTTACCGGGGTGACGGTCATTTGCAGCGGTATCAGTTCCAGCGGAAAATCCTGGGTGCAATCCGATTCGAACTCGGTGTTCAGCACGGCGAGCAGCCCGTCGCGCTGACCAAAGCCGTTGGGGTTGTTGGTCCGGCCGTCGGCGTAGAGCAGGTTGCCGTTGGGCGCGAGGCCGAGGTATCCCCCGACATACGCCGTTTCCGTGCCGTCGAGGTGTCGGCTCCATACGATGGAAACGCCGCCCAGGGGGTTTTCCTGGAATTTGACGACGATATTGCGTTGGGGGGTTACCCCGTCGGAATACCCGAGCGCGTAAAAAATGCCATTGTCGTTCGGTTGGGTGATCCGGTAAAAATACTGGATGGCGGGAATGCGGACGGTCCATACCGGCCGGCCCTGCGCGTCGAGCCTGGCGACGAGGCCGTCCTGGTCATCATTGTTCAGATTATAAAAACGGCCTGCCGCGATGGTCTGGTTGTTGCTGTACAATTTCAGGTCGTACCAGGAAATAAACTGGGGGCCGTAATTATTGGCCATTACCTGCGCCCCTGCGGGATTGACCCAGAGGATACGCCCGATGGTCAGGTCGTTGCCGGAGAGAGCCATATTGCCCGACGGATAAACCAACAGGCAAGAATGAAATTCGGCGTCGGTTCCGGTGTACCTGCGTTTGAATCCAAAATTGCCGTTAAAATCCAGATTATACAACGCGGTCGCGTCGCTGGTGGACGGAGAATTGGTTGTATTCTCGATTGCCAGGATATAATACGGCAGGATGTTGGGTGTGGTCGCTACGGGGTTGCGCACGATGCGGCCAAACCCTTCGCGGCCATTGTTGGGATAAAGGCGCCACCAGAGCAAAGTTCCTGCCGGCGTAATTTTGGCCAGCAGCGACTGGTTATTGCTGATCGGGTTGAACCTCGGATAGGTGCTGCCGACCAGGAGGAAATTACCGTCCTCCGGGCATAGGATAAAGTCGGAAAATACAGTATTGACCTCGGGGATCTGGACCGTCCAGATGCGGTTGCCGTTGAGGTCGAAGCGGCTGAAATTGGCAAAAATGGCGTTTCCGTCGCCGGTTATGCCTGCGGTAAAAAGGTCGTTGCCATACACTTCCGTTTTGCCAAGGTGCTGAAACTCCTGGTTGCCGTGCAATTTGACAAACGGGCTTTGCGCGGTTGAGAAGTTCAGGAAAAAAGCGAAGGCCAGGATCCACAAAGCCGTTCGTTGCAGGGTACAGTTGAGGGTTAACATAAGCTCAAGTTTTAATTGTTAGAATTGGATTTTGAAACCGGCTTGGGGCCGGGTACGGAGGGAAATCAGTTGGGGAGGTGGATTGTTACCCATTTAAGGTTAAAGGTTAAAGGTTAAAGGTTTAAGGTTTAGGATTTAAGGATGAAGGTTTGCTCCTTCGTCGCCTGTGCGACTTCGGCGGACAGAAAAGGAGAAAGAACCGGGGTTCGGGGTTCGGCGTCGCTGGTGCAACGGGCGAAAACATCAACAATCATCAATCATCAATAAAAAAAATAAGAATGATGATTGATGATTGTTGAATGATGATTGTTGATGTCAGGAGCAAAAAATTCGGAATGACTCCTGTTTTTCCACCCTCCCTATATCATTTTTAAAAGGTGTTCGAGGGCTGCGGCAGCGCTGGCGGCAGCAGCGCCTGCAAGGGCGCCGGGAGGGCCTGCGATCAAGGCGCCGACTGCTGCGCCTGCGGCATCGGCCTCAACGATTTCACAACTTACGCACTGTCTTCCGCTGTCCAGATCCAGGTGTTCGTACCACTTGCTTTGTCCCTGTTCCACATTGATCACGTTATGCCAGTACCCGGCTGAATACCTGGCGTTGCAGTAGTATTTGAGATAAATATCGCGAAGACCACTGTCAATGGTTTCGTTTTTCAGGAGTTCGGATTCCAGGAATTTCAACTCGCCGATAAAAGCCAGGTTTCTTTCGTATTCCGTCGTTCCGCCTTTAGGATCGGGCAAGGTAAAGGGAAGCTTTGGAAGGTCAGGTTTAAAAATATCGCAAAGCCAGGGCAGGCAATAACAAAGGTTGTATGGGAAGTTGGTGCAGGGAAACGCCTCCGACTCCTGATAGACGTTGAAAAATTCGTTGTAATAGGCCTGGTATTCACGTGTAAAGGCTTGTCCATTGGCGGCATGGTACGTTTCCAGGATGGCGAACCAATCCTCCCGGTTCCATTCCGGCTGATCCAGTTCGGCGTTGACGATAAAAAAATCCAGGAAGTCGTTATGCGCCAGGCCTTCATGGTCGAACGGGTTGTCCGGGTTGCTCATCTGCGCATTGGTAATGGCTTTTTCTTTCTCTGGCAGATCGTCAACCTTATTGCACTGGGTGAAAGAAAGGCCCAGACAAAGGGCCAACGTTGCGGCTAAAGATTTTTGAAACGATTTCATATCAAAAGATTTTTTCGTTAATAAATTGCGTTTTTTAAAATTGATACCCAGGCAGTTATTTCAAAAACAGCCCGGCGTCGGATACGGAAGGAAATCAGGCGGGGAGGAGGATTGTTACCTTTTTAAAGGTTAAAGTAGAAAGGAACAAGGTTAAAGGTATTAACAGGGGAATTTGGAATTTTTGATTTAATTTGCTCTATTCGTGAAGCATCTAAAATTCATACCTATGCAAATCAAAAAATTATCTGTCCTGATTTTTTCAGTCGGCCTATACACAGCTTGCCAATCAGATGCAAAAAAATTGAACGACCGGCTGCCGGAACCAGAAGAAGTCTATGTATTCCCGTTTTCCAGCCGTGTCGACGCCCAGCAGATTTCCTGCGGATACCAGTTCCGGGAAGAACAGAGCGACGAGATCAAAAAATGGATCCGGAAGAAGGTGAATCCGGTTTCGGTTGAAAAACAGAAGACCTTCGGCCGCCAGATCCATCAGGAAAATCTGCCCTACCCCATCGCCAACCGACACCCAAAGGAAGTGATAGTCAAAAGGATCATTTCCCGCATGAAACCTTTTTTGACCAACCAGGATTTTGAGTACACACCCTATATCCTTTCCTCCGGACAATTCAACGCCTTTACCGTCCCCGGCGGCAATATTTACCTGACCACCGGATTACTGGACCTGATCAAAACGGAAGACGAACTGGCGTATATCATCGGCCATGAACTGGGGCACAACGAGAACGGCCATACCCGGGAAAGCGCCCGTTTTTTTGAATACATCGACGAACTGGACCAGTCGGTTCAGAAAGAAAAGGACGGTTTGATGCGGGCCGTGCGCGAAACCCTGGGGGCCGTCACCATCTCCAGCCTGAGTTTGATGACGGGTTATTTCAACCAGCCGGATGAACTGGAGGCCGACCTGACGGGTGTTTATCTGGCCTACCAGGCGGGCTACGACCCGGAAAAGGCCCTGAAAGGTTTTGAACTGCTGAAAAAATTCGATGCGCCCAAGCCGCACGATAAGTACAAGGAACATATGGTCACGTTATTGCGCACCCACCCCTGGTCGGAAGACCGGTACAATTGCGCGGCCAAATATATCCGGCAAGCCAAAACCGTCGCAGCCTGCGATTCCATTTACCCCTACGGTACAATCGGGTTCGCAGCCACCCAAAAAGATTCGCTCAATATCCGGGAATACCCCAACCTCAACGCCAAAAGCCTCGCCAGGTTGCCGAAGGACGGGCCCGTAAATCTGATCTGTACCTGCGTGGAGCAGCCCTACCACAAGTCCGAAAAATGGGTGTATGTGGAAAATGAAAGCGGGGTGCGGGGCTGGGTAAACGGGCGGTATTTGGAGTGAGTCAATAGTCGTAAGTTGTTAGTCGTAAGTCGTAAGTCCCGGCTTACGACTTACGACTAACAACTTACGACTAACAACTAATACCTCGCCGGCGCCCCTTTCCCCGGCAGCGAAGCCCGGATAAATTCCCGGATATGTTCATTGGAGCTTTTCAGGTCTTCGCGGCGCAGGTACATCATATGCCCGCTGCGATAACCCTTGAAGCTGAGCCGGTCCTTCATTTTGCCGCTGGGGTCGAGGTGCCACATATTGTATTTGGCGTTGAAATAAGTGGTGGCGCCGTCGTAATACCCTGACTGGATCATGACGTGGAGGTAAGGGTTTTGGGCCATGGCTTGTCGAAGGTTGTCGCCGGTGTTATCGCCCGTGCGGTCCCAGGGGTTGACCGGGCCGAACATATTGTATTTGATATCGGTCTTGTAATTGAGGTGTTCCCGGAGGTAATAGTTGATAGCCGGCGTGAAAGAATGCAGCCAGGAGGTGAGTTCAGCAGCGTAATCGGGCCGTTCGCCGGCTTCTTTCCGGTCGATACCCAGGTAACGCGAATCCAGGCGGCCGACGGTGAACCCTCCTTTTTCACGCAGGAGTTCCTTCCAGAAAAACTGGGTGGGCACGTCGAGGTTATGCTGCAGGATCACTTTTTCGGAAAGGCCCGAATAATATGCCATTTTCCGGGCCATTTCTGTTTTTTTGCCTTCATCCAGAAATCCACCCAGGGTCATGGCGGGCAACAATTCGTTGAGGGTGAAGGCTTCGACCTCGGGCAGCAGGCCGGTTTCCAGGTCTTTGTTTTGCAATTCCGGGCTGAGGGCTTTCTGGTACCAGGCGGCGGCGGCGAAGTAGGGCAGCCGGTTGGCCGCTTCCACGGGGCCGTCCCGTTGGATGCCCAGGTCGGTAGGCGACACCAGGATGACGCCGTTGAGGTACATCCAATGTGCGTTTTGCAGTTCGAGCGCCAGGCCGGAAACCCGGGTGGTGCCGTAACTTTCACCGATCAGGTATTTGGGTGAACGCCAGCGGTTGTTCCGGCTGACGAAGGTATTGATCCATTCGGCCAGGTATTTGATATCTGCATTGACGCCAAAAAAATCGGACCGTTTCGCCTCTTTGTCCAGGATGCGGGAATACCCCGTATTGACCGGGTCGACGTACACAATATCCGCCACATCCAGGATGGAATACGGGTTTTCGCGGATGCCGTAGGGTTGAACGGGGTAACCTTCATCGTCGATTTCCAGGACCCGCGGGCCGGTGTAGGCGATATGCATCCAGACAGAAGCGGAGCCGGGGCCGCCGTTGAAGGAGATCACCAGCGGGCGGGGCGCGCGGTCTTTGACGTCGGAGCGGACATAATAGGTATAAAACAGAGACGCTACCGGCTTGCCTTCCTCATTCCACACCGGCTGCGTGCCGCTGGCAGCGGTATAGGGGATGCGCTGGCCGCCGATGGTGACCTCGTGGCTGGTGGTTACCTGGGATTCGGCTTCGAGTTTGCGGTCCTGGGCGTTCAGAAAAGAAAGCGACAGCAGAAAGAATAAAAATACTGACAGGCGGATCTTCATGGTTGCGACTTTTAGTTGGTTGACCGGATTTGTTGGTTGGGCCGAAGATAAAAAAAGAAGGGCAAACAGCATAATGTATCTGAACCGGGTATCGTTTTCCGGTGTTATAACCTGAACTCTATTTTTCACGGCCCGGGTTTACCTTCGATCACGACACATGCATCCCTTCCACTTCTTTTCCGGTTTCATCCTGCTGACCCTGTCAGGGGTGGTCCTGCTGACCGGGGCGCCGCCCGTTGAAAAACCGGCCAACCTGACGATTCAGCTCAAGGATGTTACCATTATCGCCGATAAAGTGGTCCAGGGCGACGCCGACACCTATGGCCTTGGAACCTGGAACTGCCGTTTTACGGCCCACCTGGAAGACCATGTCCTCATCATTAAAGGCGCCATTCTCTTTTCCGAAAACGCCAATGACGGCACCAAAATCACCGGTTCCTACCAGAGCCGGATCCCCCTTTCTCCGGAACAATTAACCTGCAAAGGCTGCCGCTATGAACTCCTGGAAACGGAAGGCAGCGTAGCCGGCCCCAACTTCGGCGTCCGGGGTTACCGCAATTTTGCAGGCACGGGCCTGATCGAAAGCGCCCGCATCCGGACTGACGCCTTCGGCGACGACGCCGGGCAGATCGGCGGCAGCATCCGGTTCAGGCCGGTTGAACTGGTGGCGGTGCCGGTGTTTGCTGCTTTGGAGAACTGGATATTGCCTGATATATCGTTGCAGGAGGTTATGCTGTTGCCTTTCACGATTATCCCCGGTTTACAAATGACATCGATTTCTGGGTATTGCCCAATCCTGAAAACGCTGAAAAATGGCCGGCTGTATTGCGCGACTTTGGTTTTGCTTCCCTTGATTTGACCGTAGATAATTTCATACTCCCTAAATAGGCACCTTGAATTTTGAATAGGTTTTAATACCCTCTTTGACTTTAAAAATTCAACCTGGCATTAGAATATTAACCACGACCTGTCCCATCTTGCAGGAAAGACACCAAGATTCCACAAAGTGAACCAAGAAAATTGTGCTCTTTGTGATTCCTTTGCGTCTTTGTGGTTAAAATTGTTCCGGGGTCTTCTGTCTTCAACCGCCCGCCGCCTATCTTATTTTTTCAAATTATTCTCCTAATTTCGCATTTTTTACTATTTTCATCGGAAAAATTAACAACAAGGGATTGTCTAACTACAATTTTAGGGACATGTGCAAGAAAACCCATCGAACGCCAAAATACTATGAAAGAACATAAACCCCACGAGGACCAGCGATACATCCAGGCGCTTTTAAGCAACGATGAGCGGCTGATCCGGGAGATCTATGAGCGGAACTCAGCCGCTGTCCTGCGATACGTGCTGCAAAACAACGGCAATGAAGAGGATGCCCGCGACCTGTTCCAGCAAGGCCTGATCGCCATCCTGCGGCGGGCCCGTCAGGAAGACTTTGTATTGACCTGCCCGTTCGGCGGCTATCTGCACATTATCTGCAAATCCCTCTGGATCAACGAGCTTCAAAAAAGGAGCCGGCAGCGGGTAACAAGTCTGGATGATGACGGATTTATCAAAGAAGCAAGTGAAGATACGTTCGCACAAGCCGAAGAAACCCTGAGCGAAAACCAGAAATTCGAACGTTATCAACAGGCCCTCAATACCCTGGGCGAGGATTGCCAACAACTCATCAAGCTTCCCCTGAAAGGCCATTCATTAACCGAAGTTGCCGATTTGATGGGCATCACCTACGGGTATGCCCGCAAACGCAGGTGTCAGTGTATGGACAAGCTGGTGACTGCCGTGCAGGCCGGCGCAAAAAAAGAAACGATATGACGAACTACTACGAATGGATAATCGACTATCTGACCGGAGACTTGCAGCCGGAAGAAAAACAGGCCTTTGAACAGGCCCTTAAAGAGGATCCGGCACTGGCCGGTCAGTTGGAAAGCAGGCGAAAAGCGCTGAATGACCTCGGGGTGCTGGTGGCCCAGGAAGAGGCGGAGGAAAAACTTGCAGCCACCCTGAATAAAGTGAGCCGGGATTTTTTTTTAAAAGAGGAAAAAACAGCGGTTCTGATCCCATTTTACCGGCGCAAATTTTTCCAACTGGCGGCTGCGGCAACGGTTCTCCTGATCATTGCGATCGCCGTTTTCCTGCCCAGAAAGGGGGCCCCGGACGCGCCGGTCTATGCCAACTACGCCAGCCATTATCCCGCCTCCTTTACGGTGATGGGCGCCAACGAAACCCTGCTGAGCCGGGCTGAATCCGCTTTTAATCAAAAAGATTACGCCACCGCCGGCGACGCCCTGCAGGAATACCTCCAGGACAATCCGGAGAATTCCGAAGTCCAACTCTACCTGGGCATCTGCAGGATGGAACAAGGCCGGACGCAGGAAGCCCGCGCCTTGTTTGAACCACTTCAAACACATACCAGTTACCAATCGGAAGCGATCTGGAACCTGGCCCTGATTGCCTTAAAAGAAGAAAAACTTGCCGAATGTGCCGGATGGCTTCAAAAATTGCCCCCGGATTCCGACCGGCAAAAATCCGCACAAAAATTATTAAAGGCTTTGCAAAAGTCGTAAGTCGTAAGTTTTAAGTCGTAAGTTGGCATAACGACTTACAACTTACGACTGGCGACTAAAAAGCCCCCTCTTCCTTCGAACTCATCACGGCTTCCTGGTGGTTGATCGATTCCTGGTGGATCGCCCGCAGGTAGGTTTCCATGAATTCCTCGCTCAGCCCCTTGATCTTTCCTTTTGCGATGCCGCGCTCCAGGATTTCGTTCCAGCGAGTGGTTTGCAGGATGGCGATATTGTTGCGTTTTTTGTAGCGGCCAATGCTGTCCGCCAGTTCCATCCGGCGCGCCAGCAGGTTCATGATTTCGTCGTCGATCTCATCGATATCATGGCGGAGGTGCTCCAGGGTTTCCAGGAATTCGATGTTATCCGTGGTGACTTCCCGGCGCACCAGATTGGCCACCAGTTGTCCGAACTGATCCGGGGTGATCTGCTGGCTGGCATCGCTCCAGGCATTGTCCGGGTCGGGATGCACTTCGGTCATCACGCCGTCGTAGTTCAGGTCGAACGCTTTTTGGGCAACATCAAACAGTATGTCCCGGCGGCCGCAAATATGGCTGTTGTCGCAAATGATGGTCAGGTCCGGGAAACGGCGTTTCAATTCAATCGGAATCTGCCAGAACGGAACATTCCGGTACTTGGTTTCGCCGTGGTAGGCAAAGCCGCGGTGAATGACCCCGATCCGGGTTATGCCGGCCTTGTAGATCCTTTCGATCGCGCCGATCCAAAGGCTGAGATCCGGGTTGATCGGGTTTTTGATCAGGACCGGGATATCCACACCTTTGATGGCGTCCGCCACTTCCTGTACAGAGAAGGGATTGACCGTTGTGCGGGCGCCGATCCAAAGGACATCGATGCCGTGTTTCAGAGCCTCGAAAACATGGTCTGTTTTGGCGACCTCTGTAGTTACTTTCAGGCCGGTTTCTTCTTTGACCCGTTTGAGCCATTTGAGACCGGGTACGCCTACCCCTTCAAAAGAACCTGGCCGGGTCCGGGGTTTCCAGATCCCCGAACGGAAGAGGTCGATGCCCTGCGCTGCCAAAGCCTTAGCGGTTTGCAATACCTGCTCTTCCGTTTCGGCGCTGCAAGGCCCTGCAATAATGATGGGCCTTTTTTCAGGCTGATCCAGGATGGATTGAAATTTCATTTCCATGGTATTCATTGTTTAAGGCCGGTTGCCCCGGCATGATTTATTTCAATATTTTACGAATGTTGTTGGCTTCCTGCATTAAAGCATAAAACGCTTTGAAATCCTTTTTGATCAGCAGGCTCCTGAACCTGGACAGTTGGTTGATATGCTCGTCCAGCACGTCCAGCACGTTGTCCCGGTTTTGCTGAAAAATCGGCCCCCACATGTCGGGCGAGCTTTTTGCAAGGCGAACGGTAGAATCAAATCCGCCGCTGGCCAGTTCAAATATGCGCGCTTCATCCCGTTCCTTCTCCAGTACGGTCAAAGCCAGTGCAAATGAACTGATATGCGAAATATGGGACACATAAGCCGCATGCAGGTCGTGTTCCTCACTGTCAAGGCGAACGATCCGCATTGGGATGGAGTGGTAAAGTTGTTCCACTTGTTCCACTGCGTCGGGATCGCTTTCTTCTATATTGCAAAGCACAGTGCATTTGCGGTCGAACAAGTGCGGTACGGCCGCTTCCGGGCCGCTGTACTCTGTACCCGCCATCGGATGGGTGGCCACAAACCGCCCTCTTTTGGGATGGTTCCGGATCACCTTCAACAATTCCTTTTTGGTCGATCCGACATCGATCACCACCTGGCGGTCAACCAGATCAAGCACCCTGGGCGCCAGATCGAGGATCGTATCCACCGGTGTCGCTACGATGACCATGTCGGCAGCCTTAATGCCCTCTGCAAACGGCATATCCTCGTCGATCAGCCTTCGCCGCATGGCTTTATCCAGGTTTTCCTGGTTGGCGTCCACCCCGATGATCCTGGAAGCGAACCTGTTCTCTTTCAGGGTGATGCCCAATGAGCCGCCGATCAATCCTATGCCGATAATGGTGATGTTCATGATTGTTGATGATTGTCCAGAGTTGTTTGGGGTTTGGGGTTTGGGGTTTGGGGTTGTTTAGGGTTGTTTAGGGTTGTTTAGGGTTGTTTAGGGTTGTTTAGGGTTGTTTAGGGTTGGGTAACGGCTGCCAACGATCATAAACCATCACAAACTACTATAAACAGAAGCCACCCGCCGGATCGCTTCTTCAAAAACAGCCGTCTCGCTGCAAAGGGATATCCGGATATAGCCGTCTCCCTGACTGCCGAAAATACCGCCGGGGGTGATAAAAACATGGGCTTTCTGCAAAACCGCATCTGATAGTTCGTAACCCGACCGAAACCTTCCGGGTATCCTGGCCCAGGCGAACATCCCGGCCTGTTGGTTGTCGTAGGTACATTGGAGCAGATCAAGTAAATGAAAGACCTTGTCCCGGCGCTGTTGGTAGATCCCGTTCAGATCGCGGTACCATTCCGGCGGACTTTGCAGTGCTTTGGCAGCAGCCATCTGGACAGGCCTGAACATCCCGGAATCCATATTGCTTTTAAAGCGCATGATCGCCTGCAGGTAATCTGCTTTGCCGGCCAGCATACCGACCCGCCATCCTGCCATGTTATGAGACTTGCTCAGCGAGTTCAGTTCCAGTGCCACCTCTTTGGCGCCATCCACTGCCAGGAGGCTCGCCGGATTATCATTCAGGATAAACGCATAGGGGTTGTCGTTGCAAATCAGGATCCGGCGCTTGTAAGCAAAATCAATGAGTTTTTCAAAAAACGCGGTCGTCGCCCTGGCCCCCGTGGGCATATTCGGGTAATTGACCCACATCAGTTTGACGCGGCTGAGATCCTGGTTCTCCAGTTTGTCCAGATCCGGCATCCATCCCAGTTTTTCTTCCAGGAGATAGTCCTTCACGGTTGCTCCGGTCAGATGGGCTACGGCCCGGTAAGCAGGGTAGCCCGGGTTGGGGACCAGTACTTCATCGCCGGTTTCCAGGTAGGTCATGCTGATGTGCATAATCCCCTCCTTGGAACCGATCAGCGGCAAGACCTCGTTGTCCGGGTTCAGTTGAACGCCGAACCACTGCCGGTACCAGTCGGCGAACGCCCGGCGCAATTCGGGAATCCCGTTATAACTTTGATAAGCATGCTGGGAGTCGTCGAAACTGTGGCGGGACAACTCCTCGACGGTATCCCGGTGGGGGGGCAGGTCCGGGCTGCCGATACCCAGGTTGAGCACCTGTTTGCCCTCGGCGCGCATCTGGGCGATTTCCCTAAGTTTCCGGGAGAAGTAATATTCCTCAACCTGTCCCATGCGGGAAGCCGGTTGAATAAATTGATCCGTATTAACGTCCATGATGCTACAATTCAAAATGAAAACCTTTGCGATAAACCCCCATTACATTCAAGGCGTGGGTAATCGGCCGGATGGCGTCGATAGCTTGCTGATAACCGAGTTTACCTTCTGATACAAAATCCAGGAAAAAAAGGTATTCCCAGGGTTTTCCAATGATCGGCGCCGACTGGATCTTGGTCAGGTTGACCTGGTAAGCGGCCAGAACGGCCAACACCTTATACAAACTGCCTACTTCGTGATCGACGCTGAAACAAAGGGACACTTTATCCGCCTCATCCGTGGATTCCGGAATTTCGTGTCCCTTTTTCAGTAACAAAAACCTGGTATGATTCTTTTTATTGGTTTCAATACTTTCGGCATACAAATTCAGACCGTACATTTCAGCGGCCAGCCGGCTGGCGATGGCGCCGACATGTTTCAGGCCCTGGTCGCGGACCAGTTTGGCGCTCAAGGCAGTATCGGCAGTTTCCACCAGGCGGATATGAGGAAAGGCTTTGAAATATTCCCGGCACTGTGCGATGGCGATCGGGTGGGAATGCACTTCGGTCACCTCCTCAAACCGGGCGCCCGGCAGGAGCAGCAGGTTTTGTTTGATGCGGAGGTAAACCTCGCCGATAATTCTTAAATTGCTGTTATTCAGCAATCTGTAATTTTCCATCAAGCTGCCGGCCAGGGTATTTTCGATGGCCATGAGCCCAAAGTTGGCTTGTTCACCCAATTCTACCAATTCAAACAGATCTTCGAAAGTATGAGCAGGGATCACATCGATCTCTTCTCCTTCAAATAGAAGCCTGGCGGCAATGTCGTGAAAGGCGCCCGGGTACCCCTGGATAGCGATTTTTCGCCGGATCCCGGCGCCGGTCTCCGGGGTTGTTTCTGTTTGAGTTGCTAACGATGTCATGGTATATTGATTTACAAATAAAAAATCCCGCTTTGGGCGGGACTTGCGAGTTGGTCAAACTGGGTAAAACACCGCAAGTCCCTTATGGGTCGCCATAAAAGAAGCCGTAAAAATAGCCGGCGAAAGATTTGGTATATTGGTTAGTACACATGGTGGTTATGGGCAAAAAAAAAGTCCCTGCATCGGGACTACTTTGATTTTTTGATCCTGTTGAACAGCAATCAGCAGTCCCTTCACGTGTGAGCGTAAAAGTAAAAGCTGTTAAAATAAAAAAAGTGACCGTTCAACATAACTTCAGATCGATTGATCATTAACGCTGCAAACCTAGGCAAATTATGAATAGGTTGCAATAGAGGGGCGAATTTTTTTGTCGGATGGTCTGTAAAAAGCAGGAGTTCGTAGTGGAAAGCATTTTTTTAAAAAATTTTGAGTTTTTATTTTTTATTTTAAAACATAACATGTATATTTGCCCAATCAGATTTTCCAACCCAATACAGGTTGCCTGAATGGTAATGTAGCAAGGGAGGAAAGCAGTCATAGCCGGCTATAAGACAGGATCAAAGGGTCTTCAAAGCCCTTATGCACATACCCGTGAGTGGTGGTGGAAGGGCGGGCATTTTCCCCACCCATTAGTACTATTCTGAATACGAGGTAATTCCCTGCCGCCGCCGCCGAAATTCCAACTTTCGGCCCTCCACTATTTTTTCAAATTTTTCTCCGTCTTACTGTAAGCCTCCCCTGCTCCGCATCTAATCCCCAAAACCTGTTAAAATGAGAATCATCCTACCGATCTTTTTGTCGTTTACCTTCCTGTTGTTCACTGGCATGGGGCTGCAAAAGCCACCCTACCCTATTCAGGGCGCCGTAACGGACAGCGCCATCGGTGAGCCCTGATTGGTGCAAGTGTCGTTATTAAGGGCTCTGCCATTGGCGTCATTACAGATTTTGACGGCCGATTCACGCTGAACGCCCCGGACTCCTGGGTTACCCTGATGGTGACCTATCATGGCTTCGAACCCCGGGAGATAACCGGCGCATGTGCCGGTAAACCCTTGGCTATTGCTTTAACAGCCGCTGCAGAGTTGGACGAGGTTGTTGTAATGTCAACCACCCGGGAAGCTTCGAAAAAGAATAAGGCAATGGGGTGCGGGCCGGCTTTTTTTATAACAAATTGTCCGGCATTTAATTATTTCTTATATTTGTACAAACGACCCCTGAAAGTTTCGTCATTTTCAACTCTCTGATATTTTTTAACACCTAAAGTCTGAAAACGCAATGAAAGACGAAAACAACCTGGAGCGCGAGGAAGAACTCCGCGCTGAAAACGCATTTAAAGCGCTCGATCTCGAACTCACCTATGGCGCCCACAACCTGATCCAGGAGGACGCTCCGCCCGAATTGGTTAAACAATTCCTTGACAATGTAGCCCAATTTGAAGCGCAGTACAGCAGCGGCGTTACTATCCCGCTTTATGATTACATCGGAAAACCGGAACTGCCTCCAGCCGACTTACTTTCCGAAGAAGGCGCCGAACAGGAAATCAAAAAGATCCAGGACCTGATGGAGGCCAAAGGCATCGGCATCGACCGGCCCGACCACCTGACGGCCATCGGCTATTACCGTTTCCTTGCCATGGAATTTATGCATCACCCGGTCCCTGATATCGAGCGGGGCCCGATGGAAGCCTGCATTTTCTTATACGATATGCTTCGCCATGACAACCCCCATTATATGGCGCTCCACGTAGAGTCCACACTCCTTGAATTGCTCAACCTTGCGGAGCCGTTTGAGGGCGCCTGGCTCAGCGAACATTGCCGGGATGAAAAAAATTCCATCTCCAGGGAAGAAGCCGTCCGAAGGGCGCAGGCTTTCCGGGCCCGCTACAGCGAGATCATCCCCATTGCATTTAAGTCCGAAGGCCCTAAAGTTTTCCCGGAAGGCCATTATTTCTTTTTTGGCATCGCCTGGGCCGGCATTCCGGCCGGCGGCGGTGAAAAAGAGGAATACGAAGGCCTCGGCCTGGCTCAAATGGGTTGGGAAGACGGAGAGTGGATGGTACAGGGTATTTTGATGCCGGGATTTACGTTTGGTTAAGGGTAGATGGTAGACGGCGAACGGTAGACGGTCCATAGGATTCTCCATAGGAGTTCCATGAACCTTTGGAGTGGATTTATCCGCCTGAGGCAAGGTACGAAGCATTGGGCGGATAAATCTACCGTCCACCGTCAGCCGTCTACCATCAGCCAATTATCTGATCAATAAAACATCTCCCGAAAGGATTTTCTCCGTGCCGTCCTGCAGTTCTATCACCAACTGCCAGACAAAAATGCCTTCCTCCATGGGCCTGCCTTTAAAATGGCCATCCCATAAAGGCGTAGCTGAAGAGGGAAGAAAATTGGTTTTCTTGTAAACAACAGCACCCCACCGGTTAAAAATATGGAGGGATTTTACATTGCGCAACGGGATGTCAGGTTCCGGAAAAATGTGGAAAAGGTCATTGAAGCCGTCTCCGTTGGGCGAAAAAACACTGGGTACAAAAAGGTTGAAATCCAGGCAATCCAAAGTTTGACCTTCTTCCGGCAGCAAGTTAATATCCTCTACCGCAAAACAGCCCCTTGAGTCGGTAATGCTGACCGAGTAGATCCCTGGCAGGAGGCCTGTCGGATTCAGGTTGTCATTCACTTCCTTATCCCAATTGACCTGAAAAGGAGGTTTGCCATTTTTGATTTCCAGAAAGATCTCCCCGTCGGCAGAATTGAAACAAGCCGGCGAAACCAGGGAGACCTCCACAGACACCCCAACGGGAAAAACGCGCCCGCTGCCGGAAATTTCCCCCGTACAATTCGCGTCCCGGAAAGCGGTCAATTCATACAACCCTTCCCGATCAGCCCTAAGAAAGAATGGGTTTTGCGAAATATTGGAAATGGTCCTGTTATTCCCCCCATCGATGGTATACCCCACTGACCAAGGGGGGTGACCGCCGAATTCAATTTTCAAAAAAGTGTCCTGGCTGTCGCAGATTTCCGCCTCTCCCGACAAAACGGCTGTTGGGACAGGTTGCAAGACTGCAGCCACAACGACCGGGGCCGATGTATTGCAGGCATCGGTAACCGTGACGGTATATTGCGTGGTCTGGGTGACGGTGGCTGTTATTGTCGGACCGGTCGACCCATCCTGCCACAAATAGGTAAAAGGGTCTGCGCCGGAAACAACGGACGGCCCAATGGTGAATTCCTGTCCTGCGCAAACCCCCGTTTCAAAAAAGGCCGCCTTCATGGGTTCGGGGTCCTTAAGTATGAATTCGGCAGAAACGGGTTCAAGGCATTCGCAGGGAAAAGTCAGTTCCACCCTCAACGTTTCCGGGGTTTCCGCCAATTGATCATCGATGAGTTGAACCGGCAAAACGGCTGAGGTTTCACCCGCCGGGATGACAACGGCGCCGGGGATGGGATCAAAATCCACTCCGTTTTCGGCTGTGCTTGCATCGCTGATCGAAAAATCCACGGTCAGCGGCTCATCCAGCCCCCCCTGCGGCCGGACAAACACAAACCGGCCGTCGCGGCAACCTTCGATCAAAACCGGTTGATTGCTTCCCTCGGCTTCTGCCCGGATGAAGAGGTTACTGCCGATATTGAAGCTTTTGGCCTCCAGGAACACCCCGGAATCAAGTTTATCGTCGCCGACATCAGACACCAGCAACCGGATATGGTACGTTTCGCAGGGGATGACGTTTAAAGTCGCCCATAAAGGGATCGTAAAACCGTCGTACTCGATCAGGTCCCTGAAAGGCGCCCCGAAAGGTATGCCGCACCGGTTGGCGTCCTCCGGCAATTCATTTTTCATGTAGTAAGCGGCGTTTTTCTCAAAATTGACCGAGTTGATCGCTACATATTGAGATGTTCCGGGCAAGAGCGCCACATTGACGGCGCCGTTTTGGAACGGACCGTTGATACCGGGGCCGCTGACAAAAAACCCAAAAACATCATTAAAGATGCTGCCCACAAATTCGCAATATTCCTCCGAAGCAAACACGTACCGGAAGGTCACGGTCTCCCCAATGGGTATAAAATCAAATTCAATTCCTGCAACATCATACACCTCATCAAATGCCAGTTTGTCAACATCGGGGTCGCCGCCATTATCCGCAAAAGTAGCGCTCGCTTCTACGCTTTTATTAGGCCCTTCGGCCAACTTTATATTTCCGCTTGAAAGAATGACACCCTCGTCAAAACCAAAAATATTGCTGCCTCCGATAAAATGCCCGACACTCAGTTTGTTGCCGATCGCTTTTATATTGGCCACATTTACGCATTCCGATTTTAAAAAAATATTTCTGACCAGGTGTTCGACGGAAAAATCACGGTCGGTGAGGATGCCGGTCAGTGCAGGTGGCGGCAGATCGATTGTCCTTTTGAATGAACAAAGGACAAGGAAGGATATAAGCAGGAGACGGAACAAATTAACCTTAAAATAATTGAAATGAACATCTGGTTCGAGGCCGGTATAAATAAATAATCCAACGCTAAAATACCAATTTAGTTTTTAGGCTCTTTTTAAATACAAGGAAATGAAAACAACCGACAAAAATGCCGGATGCCGGATGAAGGGATCAGGGTTTGACCGGGTATAGCCCCACTTTTTCTCCCAGGCACCGGATGGCTTCCCGGATCGCTTCCTGTTGTTTTTCGGAAATGACTAAAGTCCTGCGCTGGTTTTTATAATTGATCCGGACCCGGTCAAGGCCAAAACGGGTCATCAGATAATAGGTATCCAGCGGCAGAATGGTGGTATGCTGATAAACCCGCATATTGATGCGCCGGTCGAATTCGCCGCTGTCCGGAACATTATAAAGCGGGTAAACCTCCCCGTTGGCCAGTTTCAATAACACGTTGTATCCTTTCTCTACCGGTTGATACGTGTATTCGGCGATGACAAAAGTGAGAAAAAAGCTGTTGATGGTGTCATTTTGAGAGAAGGTCACCAGCAACTTGGCTTCCGGGATGAGCGTGGGCCCATCTTCTGTTTCAAACTTGCTGGGGATGATCAGCCCGATATCGATAGGCTCGATCGCAATGGTGCGAAGGCTGTCAAACTCGTCAATCTCATCCAATACAATTTTGCATTGCGCCTGAAGGGAAAGGCCGGCAAAGCTGAGTAATATTATGCTGATCCACGTTTTCATGTTGCAAAAATAGGCCTTTTAATCAAAAAAACCCGGTCCGTAAACGAACCGGGTTAATAAAATGTAAAGCTATGAAAACTATTCTTTGTGTGATTCGCAAGGAATTGCGTTCCGTCAGGCTTTCTTCGGACGGCCCCGGGTACCCTTTGGTTTTTCGGCTGCCGCCGTTTCAA
>CAZLEF010000027.1:26166-82724 GCA_964558465.1 uncultured Lewinella sp.
TTTCAACCACCTTCTTCGGACGGCCTTTGCCCGCTTTCGCCGCAGCCGGTTTTTCTGCTGCCTTCCCCGCTTTTTTCGGACGACCGCGCATGCCGGCAGTTTTGGCTGTTGGATCAGTAATTGCGGCCGGGCTTTGGGGTTCCTGAACGGATTCAGCCTGGCTGCCGCCTGATTTTCCGGATTCGGTTTCCTTGATCAGCAGTTCATATTCAGCTTGTAGCTCCAAATAATGAATCTGGGCTTTTTGATAATCGCGTTCGAGTCCTTTAGCCTTTTTACGGGCCTTTTTTAACGATTTTTCAAGTTTGGATAATTTCTCTTTCATAGTTATATTAGTGGTTTCCAAAATACGGAATTGCCCTTGCAATGAAGGGAAGAGAAGCATCAGGTAAAAACAAAAAATCAGGGGAATAAATCTTCCGGAGTTTTAACCAATGCAATTTTTGACAGGTTAAAGGTTAGTTGTCTACACCGAAAGTTAAAAAAATGGGTCGATCCTGGTCGCGATCTTGCTGTCAGATGAGACAAAGGTATACAAATTCGAGATTTTTAATATCTATTTATATTTATTTTTGTAAAAAACAGGGCTGCTTCGAAGGAAATCCTGAAGCAGCCCCTGTTTTATAATTATCCAACTCAAAAAAACAATTAAAAATAAGGCATTGGATTTTGGGAATTATGGCCGTTGGAATAACAAATTTCCGTCCTGGTCAAAAACAAGGATCTGGCGCGCGCCATCATTTAAAAGGAAAACCGCAATCCTTCCGCCGCGGCGGCAGGCGCCCCTTAATTCAGCTTCCGGAAAATTGGCTGCAATATATTCGCTGATGGGAGCGGGTAACTCAACATTTCTTACCGGTCTGCATTCCAGGCAATGACGTATCGGAGAAAGTTCTTCTACGAAAAGGCCTGCGCTATTGAACAACAATACGACCGGACCGTTCAATTTAACAAATAAAAATCCATTTCTTGCTTTTGCGCGCTCAATGGTGTTATCCGGATAATTGGTGGAAATATAATCCACAACAACTGCCGGCAAGTCTGCGACGGGTACCGGGCGCCCAAATCCGCGGCCGCGAATAAAACAGGGGCCGTGCGGGCCATTCGGTCCAAAATTTCCGTCGCCGGGGCCCCGGAATTCCAAAACATCGCCTTCCAGGTTAAAATAAAGGTTTTCCCCTGTGCCCATTGTCAGTTCATACCCTGCTTCCGGCGCCAGTGCTGCTTCTTCGATATAGGTATCGAATTGGTTCAACTCTATATAGTTGGTAATTTCAACCGGCAATTCGGCAGGTTGTACCGGAACGCGGTTTTCAGCCAAAGCAATATCACGGATCAATTCATCATCCGTTATCAACTCGTCATTTTTGTTGCAGGATACCAGCGCCAAACCGAGGCTGAATGCTGAAATGGCCATCAACAATCGTTTTTTCATGATCAGGATTTTTTAGAATTAAATTAATTGAATTTTCTGTACACATGGCGCATATCCGGACCGGATGGTTGCCTGGATAAAAATATTTTTTTTTAAAAACTATAATTCATGCCAAGGTGGAAGCTCCAGGCATAGGTACGGGTATTAAATTCTATCCCCCGGGCGACGGGTGTAATATTGGCGCGGTAGGTAGGCTCCAGGTAAATTTGCCAGTTTTTAGCCGGGGCATAACCCAAACTGGCGCCAAGCAACAGATCAAAAACCGTCTCCCGGTCGGTTTTAAATGTTCTCAACACCCTGGCGGATTGGCTCCGGATCCCTTGCAACTGGCTTTGCGCAGTGGCGGTCAGGGTATGTCTGCCGATAAAATTAACGCTTCCGCCGCCCCTTAGGCCGAGTTCAAACGGCCCTGCCGGCCACCTGTAACCCACCGATAAGGGGATGCTGTGAAAATCGAGTTTTTGTCGCAGCCCAACGGCAACCCGCACGGTTGAATTGGGTGGCGCAGGTTGACCGCTTTTTCGCCGGAGTTCTATTTCAACTTCCGATTCACCCAGGCTGGATTGGGCTTTTAGCTGATAATCCGATTTTAACTCTCCGCCGGAAGTTGCGATTTCCCTGGAGGGGTCAAATTGAATTAAAAAGATCTGCCTTGAAATTTGTTGAATGCCATACCGGCTGAACCCGGAATAAACCGACCAATGCGGGCCGATGTCCAGCGTTGCTTTTATTCCATATTCGTTGGACAGGTCGGCCTTTTCCCAATCCCTGAAAAAGGGTGTATTGCTGGAGTTGGTCCGGTACTGCAGGGTGCTGCCGGTCAGGCTGATCCCGTAGTAAGGGCCGATCCTGAATTTTATTTTATCAGGAACGGGCTCAATATCCGGAGCCGTTTTCAGTTTAAAAAAATTGCCCGGAACCGGAAAAACATCCGGTATTTTCAGATAGGCAATGCTGTCTTCCAATGGAAATAAAGGGTCTGTATTTCCGGATTGTGAAAACGGTTCTTCATTATTCAAAAAGCTTTCCGGATTTAAAAATTCCAGACTTTTCTCCGAAATACCCGGAATTTCATCCAGGGTTTTGTTCTGAACGGTTACTACCGGATCATTTTTGCCGGGAATTAAGATTCCTTTTTCCGGATCGACTCCAGAGGTTAATCCCTTATTTATTGATTTTTGTGTTAAGCCATAATTATCAATGCTTTGTAATCCTTTCGCAGCATTTTCAGACTGGGATTTAAGGGGTTCATTTTTATAGGATCCGTTTTGGTGCGCCGGATTGGCAGAAACCGGTCTTTGGTGTGAAAGGGTTTTATTGACCTGGAAAAAAGAATCCAATGCCTGCACCTGCCGGTCCAATTTTTCCAATTGTGTATTTTGCTCCCGGATCCGGCGCCCCATCCTGCGGTTTTGGTCCAAAATAAAACCCATAAAAAACCCAACCAGCAGAAGGAAGCCCAAAATCAGCCCGCGCCGCCAAACAGAACCATTGCGCGGCGCTTGCGGCAATCCTGCCGAAATACCCGCCCAGACTTTTTCCGAAGGCGTATCCCAACCGTCTTCAGCAGGCGGGCCGGCAGGATTGTCCAACTGATTGCGGAACAAAGTTTCCAAAGGATCTTTATGTTGTTCTTTGTCCATAATTCGGTCAAATTAAACGGCCATGATCTTTTCCACCAGATTTTTTAACATGGCTTTGGCCTTGAATAATTGTGATTTTGACGCCCCAACCGAAATTTCCAGTTGTTCTGCAATTTCCGGGTGCGTAAAACCTTCGACGACATATAAATTAAAAACGGCCCTGTAACCCGGCGGCAATTGTTGTATCATCTGGGTCAGGGCTTTGGCATCCAGGTGGCTGAAAATCGTATCCTGGTCTTCGTGGGTTTCTGAAATGGATTCAATTTCGTCGGTCACTAAAAATCGCCGTTCCCGGCGCAAGTGCTGCAAGGCGGCATGGATCATCGCTTTGCGAATCCAGCCGCCTAATGGCCCATCTCCTCTGTACTGGGAAAGATCCTTGAAAACCCGGATAAAACCTTCCTGGAGCATGTCTTCTGCTTCGGAATGATCGCGGGCGTATCGCAGGCAAAGCCGGAACATCTGGGTTTTATACGCGTCGTATAAAGCCCGCTGCGCCCGCCGGTCGCCCCGTAAACTCCCTTCCAACCATTCTTTTTCCGCTGACATAAAATTGACTTGATCCTGGCCACGCCTGTGGGGTGCTGGATACTGGATACTAGATGCTGGAACCTAGCATCTAGCATCCAGCATCTAGCATCTAGCATCTAGCATCTAGCATCCACCATCTAGACTCCCCGGCGCAAAAAAAGTAAAAAGGGTTGCCTGGCGGAGAAAAAAATTATTGCAGTTTGATGATTTTCTGATTTCCGGCATTTTTACCGGCGCGCCAATGCAATAAATAAAGTCCTGCCGGAAGTTCGGAGAGTGGAATTTCAATCCTGCGGATCCCGGGCGCAAAATCAATGGCTCGCATCATGTTTCCCCTGGGGTCAAGGATTTCCGCGTGAACCGGTCCGGACTCAAGATCCCCGATATCCAAAGTGACGGCTTCCTTTGCGGGATTGGGAAAGACCTTGATGTTTTTAACCTCACCCGGATCATTCAACCCTACCGGCGCGCAGACCGTTTCCAGGTATTGGGAAACCCCTTCCCGGATGCCGGTCAGCAACGGATAAAATGCATTGCCCGGGCATGCGGTGGAACACCCGTCGCGATGTCCGGAAATTTCCCTGAGGTTCAATCCGGAAGAGGGGTGAAAGGCGGTTCCCAACGGATCGATCCCTGCATCGCAGGCTTTCCAGCTCAATATTTTTTCAAGGCTCTGCAGGGCGGCGATTTCGGGTGTGACAACCGTAAAATCGCCCATCACGCATACCCCCATGGTTTGCCCGTTCGTACCGCAAAAATGCGCGCCGAGCACATTGTCGCCCCTGCCTTCGTAAAGGATGCCGTTGGGGTCGATCAGGTAATTATAGCCGATATCGGCCCATCCGTTGCCGTTGACATGAAAATCCCAGATCGCTCTGACGACGGCGGCCCAATCAGAAGCGGTGTTTGCACCGGCCGAGTGGTGAACGATCAGGTGCGTCACCTGGGTATAAGACGGGTTTGGGTTCGGCGGACAATTGCCGGCCGGACACCATTGGTCCCGGTTTTTATATTCCGGCATGGGGCAGGCGCAATCCGCCGGGGAATTTCCGGCATAACCCGGTTTGTCCGGTTTCTTTTCAACCGTAAATCCGGGATTAAAAAAATGGATATTTAAATTGAAGGGATATTTATTTTCTGTTTTAACCTGAAAAAACCGGATGCCCGGGTCGATAAAATTTAATTGGCTGATCCGGATATCCGGCGCGTGGTCTTCCCGCCTGAGCAATTGCCAATCCGTCCAGCGTTGCCCCTCAGTGGAAAAACGGAAATAAATACCGGGATTTTCTTCGCCTTCCCATTTGGCAAAAAAAGATAAAAATGGCCCGGAATTTTCCAGCGGTAAGGATTCAGGGGATGAACGCCATCCATTTAAGCTGGGTGCAAATCGCATTTCCGCCCGGTCGGCATCTGCCTGCGAATAGCTCTGGAAAGTGATCAGCAACGCAAAAAAAGTTGCGATATATTTCATTGTTTACTCTTTGATTTCCTGACACAATTCCAATAAAACGCCGTTGGCGCTTTTGGGATGAATGAAACAAACCCATTTATTGTCGGCGCCGCGTTTGGGTTCGTCCTGCAGGAGTTGAAATCCCTCTTTGTGCAGGCGTTCCATTTCTGCACGGATATCGTCGACTTCAAAGGCAATATGGTGGATCCCCTCCCCTTTTTTTTCAATGAACCGGGCGATGGCGCTTTCCGGGTGAGTAGCCTCCAGCAATTCAATTTTGGATTGGCCGGTTTGAAAAAAGGAAGTCAGCACCTGTTCTGAATCCACGGCTTCGGTCTTGTAATGGGGGGCGCCTAAAATACGGGAAAATAGTTCATTGCTGTCTTCCAGGCTCCGGACGGCAATGCCGATGTGCTCGAGTTTAAACATTTTTTTATTGGTAGACGGTGGACGGTAGACGGTGGACGGTGGATTTATCCGCCTGGTGCGAGCTACGAGCATTGGGCGGATAAATCTACCGTCTACCAATTTTACAGTGATTTCATTTTCACCATGGTCAGGATTGTAGCGATCGCAACGGTTTCGTTGGTCTCATCGTAAACATCGACCAGCCATTTGACGATGCCTTTCCGGAAGTTTTCCTCTTCGCGTTGTTCCTGTGCGATTTTTTCCTTCACGGTCAGTTTTACGCCGATGGTCATGCCCGGATAAACGGGTTTGGTAAACCGGCATTCTTCCAGGCCGTAATTCAGCAGTACAGGCCCTTTCCGCGCCTCCACAAATAATCCGGCAGCCTTGCTCAGCACCCAGTAGCCATGCGCCACTCTTTTTTCGAAAGGCGTATCACTGAGGGCGGTTTCATCCATATGCGCATAAAAATGGTCGCCGCTCAGGTTGGCAAAATTGACGATATCGGTTTCGGTGACGGTATGCCGGGCGGTCACCAGGGTTTCGCCGATCTCCAGTTCGTCAAAATATTTCATGAAAGGGTGCAGTCCGGTTTCTTTCCGGTGAGCGCCTGGTTGAAAAACATTGGTTACGGCCGTCAGCATGGTGGGATGCCCCTGCAATGCCGTGCGCTGCAAATAATGCTGAATGCCGCGCAATCCGCCCAGTTCTTCCCCCCCGCCGGCGCGGCCCGGCCCGCCGTGTACCATCAAAGGCATGGGAGAACCGTGGCCCGTACTTTCCGGCGCGCTTTCCCGGTTGAGGATCAGGATCCGGCCGTGCCAGGCTCCGGCCCCCAGCACATAATCCCGCGCTTCCGCCTGATCATGCGTACACAACGTGGATACCAGGGAGCCTTTCCCTTTATTGACCAGTTCGATGGCATCCTCTGCGGAAGTGTACGGCATCAGGGTCACGACCGGGCCAAAAACCTCCACCCGGTGGGGGGCTTCGCGGCGCATGGGGTCGTCGTTGCGCAGGATGAGCGGGCTCATAAACGCGCCTTTCTCGGGTTCGGCATCGATCAGGTGGACCGTGTCGGGGTTGCCGTACACCAGGGCGGATGTCCAAAGCAATTCGCTCAATTGACGTTTTACCTTATCGCGTTGCGCCTGGTTGACCAATGCGCCCATCCGGACTTTTTCGTTCCTGGGGTTGCCGACGGCGGTTTGTCCAAGGGCGGAGGCCAGCGCTTTCTGAAGGTCATCCATAACGGCCTCCGGCGCAAATACCCGGCGGATGGCGGTACATTTCTGGCCGCATTTTGCGGTCATTTCCCGGCGGATTTCCTTGATGAACAAGTCAAACTCTTCACTGCCGGGGTGTACATCCCGCCCCAAAACAGCTGCATTCAGGCTGTCGGCCTCCATATTGAAATGAACGGCTTTTTCCACGATGACGGGATGAGACCGCAACAACTGGCCGGTAACGGCAGAGCCTGTGAAGGTAACAACGTCCTGGCTGTCCACGTGATCGAGGATCCCCCTGCCGGGGCCGTTCACCAATTGCAGGGCGCCTTCCGGCACGATCCCTGAAGCCACAATATCCCGTACCATGGCTTCGGCCAGAAAGGAGGTGAGTTCGGAGGGTTTCACTACGGCCGGCATACCCGCCAGCCAATTGCCGGACAATTTTTCGAGCATGCCCCAAACCGGAAAATTAAAGGCGTTGATGTGCACGGCCACTCCATGGCGGGGAGTAAAGACGTGCTGGCCGGTGAAACTGCCGTGTTTCGACAGGCGGGCTTGTTCGCCGTCGACGTATAAATAGTCATCCGGCAGTTTCCGGCGGAGGCTCGCATAGGCAAAAAGCGTACCGATACCGCCGTCGATATCGATCCAGCTATCGCTTTTGGTGGCGCCGGTCCGGTAACTGGCCGGGTAGTATTTCTGACGGATCTCGTGCAGGTAAACGGCCAGTTTTTTCAACATCAGGCCCCGCTCACGGAAGGTCATTTTCCGCAAGGCGTTCCCTCCGGTCTTCCGGCCGTATTCCAGGATGCCTTCGTAATCCAGGCCGTCGGTGCTGCAAGTCCCGATGACCTCACCGGTAACGGCATCGTACTGGGCCAGGCCTTCCCCGTCATGCGGTATCCACCGGCCCTGGATATAATGCTCCAGTTTCATGGTTCTGTTTGGTTTTGAACCGCAAAGATAGCCTACTTGTTTTATATGTTGGTAGACGGCGGACGGCCCACGGCGGACGGCGGACGGGATAAAACAGCCGGATTATAGTGTAGCAGGGTGGAGTTTATCTGTTTTGCGTTTTTTTCCGTCAACCCACGCCACAGGGTGGCAAGCTGTCAACCCAGCCTGCTATCTGCAGGGCTTAGTCCGGCGGCTTACCTTTTTGACCTGATTAAGAGTTCTTTAACGATTAGACCCCAAAATTTAACGCATCAATAACGCCGGATATTTGTTAAAATATCGTCTGTAATATCGAACATGAACATGAAATAACGCCTTATGAGAACGAAAACATTATTTTGGTTGCTTGCTGCGCTGATTCTGGCGATGGGGCGCCTGGATGCTCAGCAATACTTCGGCCAGAACAAGCCCAATTACGAAAAATTTGATTTCAAAGTCTATCAATCCCCCGAATTCGAGATTTATTCCTACCTGAAGGACCCGGAAAAAGTAAAGGCCTTTGCCAATGCGGCGGAGCAATGGTACAAATTGCACCAGAGTATCCTCGCGGATACGATCCTGGGAAAAAACCCCATTATACTTTACAATGACCACGCTGATTTCCAGCAAACCAATACCATCAGCAGCCAGATCGGCGTAGGTACGGGCGGGGTCACAGAGGCCTTCAAAAACCGGGTTGTTCTCCCGTTGACCATGTCAAACGAACAAACCCACCATGTACTGGGCCACGAACTCGTGCACGCCTTCCAGTATAATATGGTCATCCGGGGCGACTCTTCCAATATCCAGAACCTGGGCAACCTGCCGCTGTGGATGGTGGAAGGCCTGGCTGAATATTTGTCGATCGGCCGCTACGATTCCCATACGGCCATGTGGATGCGGGATGCGGTGTTGAATGACGATGTACCCAGCATCCGGGACCTCAACAACATGGGCAAATATTTCCCATATCGCTACGGACAGGCTTTTTGGTCGTTTATTGCCGGATGGAAGGGCGACGACGTCATTGCGCCGTTTTTTATCCTGACCGCCAGGCTGGGTTTTGAAAAAGCCAGCGAGATCGTGTTGGGCGTGAATGTAAAAGACCTTTCAAAACTCTGGGAAGACAGCTTCCGGCAGCACTTCGGCGCCAACCTCGGCGACAAAAAGGAACGCCTGGTCGGCAAAGAGCTGATCAACGACAAAAACGGCGGCCGTCTGAACATTGCGCCGGAGATCAGCCCCAACGGCCGCTATTTGATCTTCCTGTCGGAAAAAGACGTCTTTTCCATCGACCTGTTCCTGGCGGATGCCCGGACCGGAAAAGTCCTTTCGAAAGTAGCCAGTACCCTGAAGGACGGCCATATCGATGATTTCAACTATATCGAATCTTCCGGCGCCTGGTCGCCCGATAGCAAACGCTTCGCATTCGTGGGTGTTTCAAAAGGGAACAACATCCTGATTATCAAAGAGGCCGAAACCGGTAAAACGGTCCTGGAAACGGAGATCGACGGGTTGCCGGCCTTCACAAATCCGGCCTGGTCGCCCGACGGCAAAACCATCGTCATGACAGGGTTGTTTGAAGGCCAGGTCGACTTGTACGCTTTTGATGTCAAGACCCGGAAGATCAGGCAGCTCACCAATGATCCATATAGTGAAATGCAACCCGCCTGGGCAGCCGACGGCAAAAAGATTGTTTTTGCGACGGACCGGCTGAGTTATGAAAAGGGCCGCTACAATGGCAAATTCACGTTCAACCTGGCCACCATCGATCCGGATGGCGGTAACCCGGAAAATATAGAGGTCTTCCCCGGCGCCGACAACCTCAACCCCAAACTGGATACTGCCGGCAATATTATTTTCATGTCGAACCGGGACGGTTTCCGGAATTTGTACCGGTATGAACCGGCGACCGGCAAAGTTTACCAGCTGACGGATCTTCTGACCGGCATCAGCGGCATCACCCAGTATGCACCTGCCATCAGTATCGACCGGCGGCGCGACAAGGTGCTCTACACCTACTATTCCAAAAACAGCTACCGTATCTTCCAGGCTACCTCCGGTGATTTCCTCAACAAGGAGGTGGACCCCCGGGCGGTAGACATGACCGCAGGCGAGCTGATCAAGATCAATAAAATGGCTCCGGATTATGTCAGCCGGCAACTGGCCCAGATGGACAACCTCGGCGACTTGCCGGATACGAGTTTCGCCAATGTCCCCTACAAATCCAAATTCAAACTGGATTATGTGGGCGGCGGAACGGGTGTTGGCGTCGGTACCAACAATACATTCGGTACGACCACCGGCATCGCAGGCGGGGTGGATATGCTCTTCAGCGACATCCTGGGCAACAATCAATTGTTTTCAAGCTTTTCCATGAACGGAGAGATCACCGACCTGGGCGGCGGCGTGGCCTACCTCAACCGGAAAAGCAGGGTGCAATGGGGTTTGTCGTTGTCGCATATTCCCTACCGGAGTTTTGGTTTCGGCAATTCCGGGCTCGAGGACCGGGAATTTAATGAAGGCGGGGTCTACCAGGTCATAGCCGATACATTCTTTATACAACGGATCTTCCAGCAGCAGGTCGGCGGATTTGCGTCCCTGCCCTTTACCACCAGGTTGCGGGTGGAAGGCAGCGCTGCGTTGTCCTTCTACGGGTCGAGGCTCGACCAGTATGTCAACGTCTACCAGGCGATCGACGTCGGCGGCGGATATTTTCAAAGAGGCCTTTATCTGGGCCAGGAAAGAGATAAAGTGGGGAAAGGAAATCCGTTTGGACTGTGGAATGTAGGCGCGGCCCTGGTAGGAGACAATTCCTCTTTTGGTCTGACCGCCCCCCTGAACGGGTACCGGTTCCGGCTGGGTTTCGACCAATACGGCGGTGAATATGATTTTACCGCTGCTACGGCGGATTTCCGGATTTACAAATTCTTCAAACCCTTCGGGATAGCCTTCAGGGCCCTGCACTATGGCCGTTACGGCGGGAACAGCGATGTGCTCTATCCATTGTATATCGGCTCTCCCTGGTACGTCAGGGGGTTGGGCTCGAACAGCGCCCAGGATATCCTGATCGCCAACGGCAGGGATTTTGACGAGTTGGTCGGCAGTAAAATGTTTGTGGCCAACGCGGAAATCCGGCTTCCTTTTACCGGACCGGAACAGATCTCCCTGATCAAATCGGGGTTCCTCTTCACCGACCTCAACCTGTTTCTGGACGGCGGGGCCTCCTTTTACGAATTTGATCAGTTTAACGGGCCCATTTACAAACTCGGGACCGATGGAAAGCCGCAAACCAATCCGTCCACCGGCGAGCCGTTGATCCTCCGGCAGGAAGCCCGGCCGATCTTCACCGCAGGGGTTTCCGTGCGGGTCAATTTATTTGGCGCCCTGATCCTGGAACCGTATTATGCCGTTCCGCTGCTGAAGGAGACCAAGGGGGTGTTTGGGTTGAATATTGTGCCGGGGTGGTAGGCCAGTTGGCAGTCTTGCAGTTTGCAGCCGGCAGTCTTTGGTTTCGTCTTGAAGGCATAGGAATTTCCTGATATAGACCTCCGAGTTTTTCGAAACTTCGGAGGTCTGTATCACAAAAATTCGCGTTACCTTTGGGGTGTATAAAAAAGCCCGAAACAATTGTTTAGATTTGAACATCCGGCTTATCTCTGGGCGCTGCTGCTGTTGCCGCTGCTTGCTGTGCTTTTCATTTTTTCGGAACGGAGCCGGCGCCTGCGTTTAAAACGATTTGCCCCCGGCCATTTGTTGCCGGCCCTCTCACCTGGTTTTTCCAGGTACAAGTACAGCCTTAAATTTTTTATGCTGGCGACCGGCCTGGCTTTTCTGGTAGTCGGGTGGGCCAACCCGCAGTGGGGAGCACGGAAGAAAGAAGTCAAACGGGAAGGTATTGATGTGCTGATTGCCCTGGATATTTCTCAAAGCATGCTGGCTGAGGACATTTCGCCCAGTCGTCTGGAACGCGCCAAACGATTTGCCCAAACGCTCTCAGAGCGGCTTTACGGCCAGCGAACGGGAGTCGTGCTTTTTGCCTGCAATGCCTACCTCCAGGTGCCGCTGACCACCGATTACGCGTTTGTCAGCATGTTCATCAACAGCGCCGGTACGGAAATGGCGGCATCCCAGGGAACGGATATTGCCGCTGCCATCGACCTTGCAAGCCGAAGTTTTCCTGCCGGGAATAAAAATCACAAAGCGTTGATCATCATTTCCGACGGAGAAGACCATGGCGGAGAAGGTACGGCCCGTGCGGAAAGCGCTGCCGGTGAAGGATTGTTGATCTTTACGGTCGGTGTTGGCAGCGGAGAGGGCAGCCTTATTCCCACCTTTGTCAACGGACGGCTGGATTACCTGAGGGATATGACCGGCAACCCCGTCCGGTCAAGTATGAATGAACAGTCGCTGACCGATATCGCCGCTGCCGGAAACGGCGCCTACTTCCACTTGTCAAGTTCGACCGGCGACGTCATCAGTGCCCTGGAAAAAGCAATCGAACAGGTGGAAAAACGGGAATACGAAGAACAAAGTTTTACGGAATACGCCAGCTACTTTCAACTTTTTCTGGGTATTGGTTTGTTATTGATTATCATTGAATTTTTGATCTCCTACCGGCAAAACAGGTATTTGGCGGGGCGGGATATTTTTGGGTGATGCTTCGACTCCGCTCAGCATAGCGGCCTTCGACTCCGCTCAGCATAGCGGCCTCGAAGCAGTACCGGTGAAAATTAAACTTGGGATAATCTTGAAAAAAATGAATTTTTATTTCTGGGCAGCCATTTTCCTGTTTTGGGGCGGTATAGCGGCCGCACAGTCGGGACACTCGCTCTTGCGTCAGGGCGACAAGAGTTATAAAAACCAGGATTACGGCCAAGCAGAAGAAAAATACCGGAAAGCATTGGAAAAGGACCCCAATCCCAAAGGTAAATACAACCTTGGGAACACGATCTATCAGCAGGACCGTTACGAGGAAGCGGTGAGGAGCTTCGAAGAAGCGGCCAATTCCGGCGCAGACAACGAACTTAAGTCCAAAGCCTTCCACAACCTCGGTAACGCTTATTTCCACCAAAAAGATTTCAAAAAAAGCATCGAGGCTTATAAAAATGCCCTCCGGCTGAACCCTTCAGATGTGGAGACCAAATATAACCTCGCGCTGGCCCAAAAAATGCTCCCGCCGCCGTCGTCCAATCCGGATAAACAAGAGCAGGATCAGGACCAGAACGAGGAACAAAAAGAAGATCAGCAACAACAACAGCAACAACAACAACAGCAGCAGGAACAACAACAGGACAACCAGAATCAGCCCCGCGAAGGGGAGGATCAAAGGCCCGGGAACACCCCGCTCCAGGAAAAAGAATTAACCGAAGAGGATGTCAAACAACTTTTGCGCAGCATAGCAGAGGAAGAGAAAAAAACATTGGAAAAATTGCGCCAGGCCGAATCAAAAGCCTGCAGTTCAGCCAAAGATTGGTAAACCAAAATTTTTAAATGCCATGAAAAAACTGATGTTGCCCATTTTTTTCCTGGGATTTCATTTTCTGGCCGGCGCCCAGGAAACATCGGCCAGGTTTTCTGTGTCCGTGAGCGCTGATTCCATTTTGCTGGGGAATTTTTTCCGGGTTACCTTCACCTTGGAGAATGCGCGGCAAGGGGATTTTGAAGCGCCTCAATTTGATGGCTTTACCATTGTAAGCGGCCCCAACGTATCATCCAGCATGAGCATGGTGAATGGGACCATTACCCAAAAGATCGCCTATTCCTTTTATCTGGAGCCACTGGATATCGGCAACTATTATATCCCCCCGGCAAGCATTACGTTAGGTGATCAGGTACTGGAATCCATGCCCGTTTCCATTATGGTAGCGCCCAATCCGGACGGTATAAAACAACTGCCCGACCCCGAACAGGAATGGGGCAATGGAATCATGGACAATTTTCCGGACCTTTTTGAGCGCCCCCTTGCCCCCCGACCAACGCCGCCGCAACCACCCCGGCAGGATGGCAAAAAGAAAAAGAAGGTTTATAAAATGTAGATTGTACAACCTGGAAAGTGAACAGAAAATGAGGATTCGAGGATACGATATATGACTAAAATTCAACCGGCTTTCATTTTTTTATCGAATCGTTTAATTGGGGTGGGCCATCGGACGCCTTTCTCCAATGCGTTATATGGCGTATTCCTGATTTTTTTTCTTTCAGCCTTGCCGCAAAGAAGCTTGGCGCAGGTCAGTTTTGAGGCGTTCGCCGATTCCAGGCAGGTCCCGGTCAATAATTATTTCCAGATCAGTTTTACTTTGCGAAACGCCGATGGGGAGGATTTTCGCCCCCCCGCTTTCAAAAACTTTACAGTGGTGGGGCCGCCGGGCAGATCGGCCAGTACAACGATCATCAATGGAAAAATGTCAAAAGAACTTTCCTATAATTACACTTTACAACCCCAAAAAAAAGGCCGTTTTACCATCGGCAGCGCTTCCATCAAAGTGAATGGGCGGCGGTTCGAAACCAAACCGGTAACGATCGAAGTAGTAGACGGGATAAAAGCCAACCCCGATAAAAAAGGCGAAGAAGTTTTCCTTCGGTCGTGGCCTACGGATACCACGGTATGGGTGGGTCAGCAGGTTGGCCTTGCATACAAATTGTATTCCGCCATCCCGATCGACCGGTATAATGTGGTGGAGGAGGCCAAATATGAAGATTTTTTTGCCCAGGACCTGCGGCGTTTTGATAACCGGCAGGAACGCGAGATCATCTCAGGGGTGCAGTACGCCACCCGGGTGATCAAACAACTGGCTTTATTTCCTCAGCGATCGGGGGATCTTGAGGTCGGCCAGTTCAACATTCAACTGATTGCCGAGGAAGTTGATCCGCGCAGCCGCAACAATTTTTTTCCCTTGTCGCGCACCCGCCTGATCCCGGCTGCTGTTCCGCCGCTCACCATCCATGCCCGGCCTTTACCCCCCGATCCGCCTTCGGGTTTCACCGGAGCGGTCGGAAGGTTTGAAGTCAGCAGCAGTATAACAAACGACCGGATCACGACCGATGACGCGTTGTCCGTTCGCCTGGTCATTCGCGGCAATGGCGACCCAAAAAGGATACAGCCCCCTGAAATTGTTTTTCCGGAGGGTTTTGAAGTGTACCCCCCAAAAATACAGGAAGAGACCTCATTTGAGCAGGATAACCAGTTGTTGACCCAAAAAACATTTGAGTACCTGGCGGTTCCCAATACCCCGGGGCAATACGCCATACAATTTGGATTTTCCTGGTTTGATCCCGATTCTGCCAAATATGCAACCTATCAGTCGGATGCATTTGCGGTATCCGTCACACAAGGCGCGAACGCCAAAAAGAACCGGAAGCAAAATGAGGATGCCGGGGATTTGGTCAAAGACATCCGCTACCTGAAAACGGGGTTCCACCCGCGGAACCCCGGCGTATTCACAGGTTCCGCTATGTTTTGGCTGCTTTTTACCCTGCCGCCCGGGGCTTTGCTCTTTCTTTTCTTTTTCAAACAATGGAGAACCCGGCAATCCCTGATCGATCCTGCCCAAAAGGATTATAATAAAGCGCAAAAACTGGCCTTGTTAACCCTCAAAACGGCAAATGCCCATCGCCAGGCCGGTAATGGAAAGGCGTATTACGAGGCGCTCGAATCGGCATTGAACGGCTACCTCGAACGCAAATTCGACTTGAAGGGCGCCAGGCTTCAACGGGAATTTATTCAGGAACGGTTAACTGAAAAAGGCATCCCCCCGGCCCTGGCAGACGAGCTTTTTTCCCTGCGCCAGCGGGTGGAAATCGCTTTGTACGGCGGAGCGATCCGGCAGGAAGACCTGGAAAATGATCATAAAAAGGCAGCGGAATGGATTGCCCGATGCGAGGGGGAACTGGATGCTGGATACTAGATGCTGGATGCTGGATCCACGCCTGTGGCGTGGTGGATGCTAGATGCCGGATGCTAGATACCAGCATCCAGCATCCAGTTATAGCTTCGCTTTCCACTCAGAGACCATCTTATCCATCCGGTCTTTGGAAGCGGAATAAAATTGATCTTCCGAGTTGGCCTGGCCGATCTCGGCGGCTTTGCCGGCGCTTTCAACAGCAGCCTTATAATCCCCTTTTTTTGCTTCCAGCCGGGCTTTGGTCCACCAGTTGCTGGAATGGCTGAAAAGTTCAGTTGACTGATTGGCAAAACTCAGCGCCCATTCGGTGTACCGGTCGCTGTCCGCCAGATAATCCGCAGCCTGGGCATAAACCTTCCAGTGATCCTCTGCCGGAGATTTGGCGGTAGCTTCTTCTATTTTAAGCTGGACCATGGCGAGCAAATCGGTTTGAAAGCGGAGGTAAAGCACCTTTTTTTCCCAGGCAAAACGAATATAACCGAGATCCCGGTCTTGTTCGACAATGGAAAAACTGAGCCTTTCCTCCGGATTGGCGAGGGTTTTTACCTCAACCGGAATACGAAGCGCATCCTGTGTTTCGTCATACTGATAGGCGCCCCACTGGTCGGCAACTTTATTAAAAACGGCCGTCCAGGTTTCGCCCTCCTGGGCGATCAGGAAAAACGAATATTTTCCTTTCGGAAGAACAGCGCCTTCGATCGTCAGATCGGTACTCACCGAAAGGGTGGTCGCCTCATTGGCGCCGGCCCGCCAAACCTGGTCAAAGGGCACCATTTCACCCCAGATCGTCCGGCCATTGACGGCCGGGCTGGAATAAACGATCTCGATTTCCGTATAACCAATGGTGTTGGCGGTTTTGGCCTTAGGGCTTTTTCTGGGGAGCTCCAGTTGTGCAAACGAAGGCGCAATGATCGCTGCAACCAAACCCACGGTCATCAGAAGGATACGAATACGGTTCATAACATTTTTTTATGGTTTAAAGGAACTTGCCGAAAATAACATCCGGCGCAAGGGTAAAGTTTTTTGAAACCCCGAATTAAAACGCTTCACCAAGCAACTGCAACAATAACCCTGAACCGGACGGACTGATTTTCAACCCATTGTTGCCGCCTGCGCTACCGGGCGTTTCTTCAGATTTAAAGGTGTTAAAATCCGGAAAAGAAAGGGCCGTTTGGCCGGTTTTGACCAGGCGGGCGTTTACGGCAACCAATTGCACCTCCGTGATGTTCCTGAGTGTTTCCGAAGCCTTTTTCAACTCGGCATCCAGGTTGGCTGCCCTTTTCAACTGTGAATTGGAAGGTATTCCCGGGAAGGAACTCACCTGGCCGTACAGTTCGGAGATTTGTTCGTAAAGCCGTTCTTCTTCGGCAACATAGCCATCACCCTCAGATGCAACCAGGTGGTCTTTCAGTTTGAGAATAGCGGCCAGGAAGTCGTCGGTTTGTTTTTGCCACTTTCCTTTATCCGGTTTTATATTTTTAAGTCCTGTTTCCAGGGTTGTCAGCACTTTATGGTGATACGCCATTTGTTCCATCATGTCATAGAGTTGCATGGTGGTTGCCCGCTGAGCTTTCCGGTCTTCAGCGGTATAAGGCGATTCAGGGTCGTTCACCAGGGTAAAAGAGGAGGTATATTCTTCTTTTCCCTTGATCACTTTCACGTCGTATTTCCCAGCCTGGAGGTTGGGGCCGAACAGGGAGCCAAATAAGGACATCCGGTTGGTGCTCGGCGGCGCCTTCGGACGGTCCATTGCGGTCGGCATTTCCACCAGGTTGATCCCTGCGCTTTTGCCGGCGGGCAGGGTCTTCAACAGGGCGCCATCCTTCCACACTTCGATCACCATTTTGCCGAAGGTGTGGCGTTTATCCATAAAGTATACGATCTGGGCGGCTGAACTTGGGTTGGGGCCGACAAAGTTACCGGATCCGCCAAACCATGCGGTGCCGGCGCCGGGGTCGCGCAATACGGTCGGACGCGTTTCAAAAAAATGGAATTTGGAGGCCAGTATTTGATCGGTCGCCTGCCGGAGCGGGGTGATATCGTCCAGTATGATGACGCCGCGGCCGTGTGTGGCCATTACCAGGGCATGATCGCGCGGATGGATCACCATATCCTGCACGCCTGCCTGGGGCATATTGCTGGTGAAATGACCCCAGGCTGCGCCGCCGTTGGTGGAAATGAACAAACCGGATTCCGTACCCAGGAACAGAAGATCGGGATTGACGATATCCTGACGCACGCTCAGGGCATAACCTTTGATGTCGGCAGTGGTCAGGTTCACCCAGGTTTTTCCGAGGTCCGTTGTCTTGAACAAATAGGTTTTCATATCCCCCATCCGGTGGTTGTCGAAGGTAACGAAAGCTGTGCGGGCATCCATCCTGCCGGGTTCGATGAAGGAAACCCAGGCATTGGCCGGAAGGCCGGGAACATTGGGAGTTGTATTGGTCCAGGTTTTACCGCCGTCGGTGGTCACCTGAAGGTTGCCGTCGTCGGTACCCGCCCAGATGGTATTGACATCCTTGTAAGACTCGGCAATGGCATAAATGGTGCAATGGTTTTCGGCTGTCGAATTGTCCAGGGTCAGGCCGCCGGACTCTGATTGTTTTTGTTTTTCTTTGTCGTTGGTGGTCAGGTCGGGCGAAATGCGGCGCCAGGTATCGCCCATATCATCGGAAGCGAACAGGTACTGGGCGCCGAAATACATGCGCTCCGGGTTGTTCCGGCTGATGTGAACGGGCGAATTCCAGTTGAACCGGTAAGGGTCTTCTCCGGTTTCCGGAAACGGCCGGATATTTTTGGCCAGGCCGGTCTTTTTACTGTAGCGTACCAGGTTACCGCCCTGGTATTCGCTGAAAACCACGTCTTTATCCCTGGGGTGGCGGAACGAATAAAAGCCGTCGCCGCCAAAAGTGGATTGCCAGTCGCTATTGGAGATCCCGCCCGCTTTTTGGCTGGGTGCAAACCACGACCCGTTGTCCTGAAGACCGCCATAGACGTTATAGGGCTGTTCGTCATCGACGCTGACATGATAAAACTGGGAGAGGGGCAGGTTCATCCACATTTTGAAGGTATAACCCCGGTCGAAGGATTCGTACACGCCGCCGTCGGTGGCGAGGATCACATGTTTGGTATTATTTGGGTCGATGAGGATATCGTGGATATCGGAATGCACGGTGCCGTCGATGGAACGGAAACGGTTGCCCCGGTCTTCGCTGATAATGGCCTGAAGGCCGCATTTCATGACGATGCTGTCGTTTTTGGGGTCGACGGTCAGGCTGGAAAAATAGAAAGGCCGGACGGTGGTATTAAATTCATTGTTGACCTTGTTCCAGGAAGCGCCCGCATCGGTGCTGAGGTACAGCCCCTTTTTGTCCTTGCTCTTGCATTCGACGGAGAGGTAGATAACCTGGCCGTTGGAAGGCGCGACGGCGATGGCCAAGCGGCCCAGTTTTTCCCCGGGGAGGCCGTTTTGCGCTTTGTTCCAGGTTTTGCCGCCGTCTGTTGATTTAAATAATCCGCTGCCGCCGGAGAAACCGGAGTCAAAGTCCCAGGGGCGCCGCCGGTAACTCCACATGGCGGCGTACAAAACGTCGGGGTTTTGCGGGTCAACAGCCAGGTCGCTGCAGCCGGTATCCGCGTCAAGGTAGAAGATGCGTTCCCAGGTTTTGCCGCCGTCGACCGTTTTATACACCCCTCTTTCTTCGTTAGCGTTCCACAGATGCCCCATTACCGCGACATAAACTACGTCAGAATTGTCGGGATGGATGATGATGTCCGCTATCCGTTCGGATGCAGGCAATCCCATATGGGTCCAGGTTTCACCGGCATCCGAACTTTTGTAAATGCCGTCGCCGACAGACACGCTGTTGCGCACCCAAACTTCGCCCGTACCGACCCAAACATTCTTCGGATTGGAAGGGTCGATGGCAATTTTACCGATGGACATATTGTGTTCGTCAAAAACCGGCCTGAAAATGGCGCTGCCAGTGGTTGTTTTCCAGACGCCGCCGCCGGCCGAACCTACAAAAATGACCTCGGGTTGGGAGGGGTCCATGGCCAGGGTGGTTACCCGGCCGCTCATGGTTGCCGAACCGATCTGCCTGGCGCGCAAGCCGCCGAAGAGCTTGTCGTTCTGTCCCTGGACCTGGGTCAAACAAAGGAGGAGGAATAGGGGGAGGAGTGTTTTCATTTTTTTAGTCGTAAGTTGATAGTCGTAAGTCGTAAGTCGTAAGTCGTAAGTAATGTTTGGTGTCACTTACGACTTAGGACTTACGACTAATTTACTTTTTAGGATAAACGAACAAGCTGTCATCCAGATCAACATTGACTTCAGCTTTTTCGATGGTGATTTTTTGAGCGGATTGGCCGCCGACCTTCACCTCCAGGAAAAACGGCATCATGAAACCTTCCACTTCCTGGTAATCGCTGAAATAGGTTTCGCTCATTTGTCCTTTGGCCTGGCCTGAGGTAATGGGCGATTGCATCATGACGGGTACAAAATATTCCTTATCGAAGAAATAGATCTCGATATCGCCGTTTTTCTTGGTCAGTTTGACCTTATGGGTAGCGGTTCCTTCAACAGTTTCTTCGCCCAGCAATTCAGCGGTATGCCCTTTTTCCTTGTAATTGATGAAAGGGTTTTCGAATTCTTCTTTTTTCATTTCCTCCGCCATTTCTTCCGGCATCGGTTGAGCGTCGGGACCGGTCTGGAAGGGGTTGATCCACCAGGCCGTTTCGCCATCGTATGCCTGAACGATCTTCTGGCCCTGAACGTCAACGTCAACACGCTGTTTATTCGGTGTTTTGGCGGAGATCACGCCCGTAAATTCAAATCCGGACATGGACATTTTACCCGTCATTCTGGTCGTTTTCAGGGTATTCCACTTTTCAAGCCCGCCCGTGTTTTCAATGTAGCTGTTCAGAATTTCATCGAGGCTTTGAGCCGAAAGTGAAAGTGCAGCCGCGAAGGCCAACATCAAAAAGGATAGTCTTTTGAACATTTTTTGGAATTTTTGCCCGAAATTAGACAAAACCCTCAAAACCGAGGTTTTTTTTAGATAAACAGGCGACCCTGACAGACGGATACGAACGATCATTCGTTATTTTTCAAAAAAAAAGCGCTTCACGGCCTCCGCCGGATCGGAAATCAGTTCTATTTTCTTATTTTTATCGGGCTGACGCCGTGATGAACCGGCAAAAAACCGATTGAACAACCACAACCTGACCCATGCCCGCAGAAAGAATGATTGGATCCTTTTCCGGAAAAATGCCGGGGCCCCTGGTCGTATCCATCGGCGGGATGCATGGCAATGAGCCGGCCGGCGTGCATGCGATACAATCGGTGGTTCAGCTTTTGCAAACCCTTTCACCAACTTCCTTTTACGGCAAATTCGCCGGATTCAGGGGAAATGTCCGGGCATTGGCCAACGGAAGCCGATATCTGAAACAGGATATGAACCGGCTTTGGAAGTCCGAACGAATCTACACGCTTTCGCAGCCAGGAACAGAAATCCCGGAGGATGAAGACGCTGAATTGTCGGAACTGGTGGCCTGCATCGAATCTGTCATCCGGGAAACATCATGGACCCAGATCTTCCTGCTCGACCTCCATACCACCAGCGCAGAAGGCGATATTTTTTCGGTGGTCTCCAACCGGCCGGAAAATGTGGGCCTCGGCCTGAGCCTTCATGCCCCCGTGGTAAAAGGACTTTTGTACAGGCTGGATGGCACGATCCTTCATTATTTCGACCAACGGAAGGAAATAACGTCCGCCTCTTTTGAGGCCGGACAACACCACGACCCGCTTTCCGAAGCCCGGGCGACCGCTGCGCTGGTCAATTGCCTCAAAGCGGCAGGCTGCATCCGGGACACCCGTTTCGGCCTTGAGTACGACGAACTTTTGCGGGCCCATTGCAAAAATTTGCCCGCGCTGGTGCAAGTGACCGGATACCACAAGGTGCAGGAAGGCGATGGATTTCAGATGGTCCCCGGGTATAAAAATTTTCAACGGGTCAAACAAGGCGAGGTGTTGGCTTACGACCGGTCGGGGCCCATCACCGCTCCGGAAAACTGCCGGATTCTCATGCCACGGTACCAGGCGCAGGGGGAGGATGGATTTTTTCTGGTACGGGAGACTTCGGGGTTTTGAGTGGAACCACTAAGAACACTGAGAACACTAAGAACACTAAGAACACTGAAACCATGAAACCATGCCTTCCTTCGCCAAGGCTGCGACGGGTAAGAAACCATGAAACCATCCTTTCAATACGCCCGTTCATCCCGGTCTTCCATATAATTGATAAAAGCCCGGTTGACCACGCGGTTGCCGCCCGGAGTAGGATAATTCCCGGAAAAATACCAGTCGCCCAGGTTGTTCGGACAGGCTTTGTGCAGATTTTCAATCGATTGATAGATCACTTCGACCTTGGGTTTGATATCCGGCGGGCATACGATCTTTGCGATCTGAGCGGAGATCTCTTCCGGCGTAAATTCATCGTACAAGGCTGCCACCTCATTTTTGATCAATTCCTTGGGCAGGTTTTCCTGGGCTTTACACCGTTCGTAGGCCTCCTGCAGCAGGTGGCTTTTGCCGTTTTCCCTCAGCAGGTCCACCAGGGCGCGAAAGGCAACAAATTCTTTCATTTTGGACATGTCGATCCCGTAACAATCGGGGTACCGGATCTGGGGCGCCGACGAAACGATGACAATTTTTTTGGGCCGAAGGCGGGAAGCCATCCGGATAATACTGCTGCGCAGCGTGGAGCCCCGCACGATGGAATCATCGAGCAGGACAATAGTATCCTTTTCATTTTCGACAATTCCGTAAGTGACGTCATACATAAAGGAGATCATGGCGCCCCTCGAACTGTTATCGGCAATGAAAGTCCGCTGTTTGGCGTCCTTGTGGATGAGTTTTTCCACCCTGGGGCGCATGGCCAGGATCTTTTCCAGTTTTTTGGGTTTGGCGTCATCCCCCAGCTTCAGGATCTTATCCCGTTTGATATCGTTCAACCGTTCTTCCACCCCTTCGACCAAACCCAGGAAGGCCGTTTCAGCGGTATTGGGCACAAAAGAAAAAATGGTATGATCCAGATCGTGATCTACTGCATCCAGCACTTTACCAGCCAGAAAATACCCCAGTTTTTTGCGTTCGAGGTAGATATCCCGGTCGCCGCCGCGGGAAAAATAGATCCGCTCAAAAGAGCAGGCAGTTCGTGGAAGCGGTTCAATAAACGGCTTTTCATCTACCTTGCCGTTTCGTTTTACGATCAGGGCATGTCCGGGCTGGATCTCCAGGACCCTGCTGTGATGGACATCAAAAACGGTTTGAATGGCGGGTCTTTCCGACGCTACCACCACCACCTCCTCGTCCTGATAATAATAAGCGGGGCGTATGCCGGACGGGTCGCGCATGACAAAAGCGTCGCCATGTCCGATGAGGCCGGCCAGAACATATCCCCCGTCGAATTTCCGGCTGGCACGCCGGAGCAGGCGCTGGACATCCAGGTTTTCGTAGATCAGGTCGTTGATCTGTTCGTTGGTATATCCGTCGGGTTTAAACCAGGTATGGAGGCGCTGGACCTCATCGTCGAGAAAATGGCCGATCTTCTCCATTACGGTCACGGTATCCGATTTTTCTTTCGGGTACTGCCCTAAAGCCACCAATTCCTGAAAGAGTTCATCGACATTGGTGAGGTTGAAATTGCCGGCAAGGATGAGGTTGCGGTTCATCCAGTTGTTCTGCCGGAGGAAAGGGTGGCAGGTTTCGATGGAGTTGTCGCCGTGAGTACCGTACCGCAGGTGGCCTAAAAGCAACTCTCCGGTATACGGCAGGTTATCCTTCAGCCATTGGGCATCTTTCAGTTTTTCCGGGGGCAGTTCTTTGAAACGCCTGAAAACGCCTTCAAAGAGGTCGTCCAGATAATTGGAGGCGTTGCTCCGGCGACGGCTGATGTATTTTGTTCCCGGGCTCACACCGATCTTGATGGTTGCGATTCCGGCGCCATCCTGCCCGCGGTTGCGCTGCTTTTGCATCAGCAACCGCAATTTTTCCACCCCGTAAAGGGCCGTGCCGTATTTTTTTTGATAAAAATCCAGCGGTTTTAACAATCTGACGAGTGCGATACCGCACTCATGCTTGATGATATCGCTCATTTGCGCTTCCCTTCTTCATTGAAAGGCGCAAAGGTAGGGAATTTATTGCTTTTATCGGAGCAACAATAAACTCTTCTGCCAGGACCCGGCCGAAAGCCGGACGACAAAACTGTTTTGGCTGTTTTCTCCGGGCGAAAACGGAAATTCATGGCTTCCCGCCGGCAATTTCCCGTTAAAAAGGTCCGCTATTTTTTTCCCGGAAAGGTCAAAAACCGACAGGTTCACGACTTCCCCTGTCAATAATTCGAACCGGATACTGGTTGTGGACCGGAATGGATTGGGAGCGGCTGCCAGCGCACGGATCCCGTTGAGCGGGTTGCGGGTACCTACCGGTTCCTGCAACTGCAGGGTATACATCGAACGCCCGTAGGTAGCTGCAATCAGTTTTTTGGTTGGATAGTGCAGGGTCAGGTCGGTCACGACCACGCGGGGCATGGAGGACCCCAGGAGTTGCCAACTCGATCCTGCGTCGGTTGTGCTGTAAACCCCGGCGTCGGTGGCCACGATCAGCCGGCCATAGGTGGTATCGATCACCAGGTCATTAACCGGTACTTCCGGCAGGCCGGCGCCGATATCCGTCCAGGTCATGCCGCCGTCGTCGGACCGCATGACATGCGGTTCATATTCATTCCACCGGTATCCGGACTGGGTGATGTAGACTTTGGCGGCATCAAAGGGGTCAACCGTCAGGCTGGTCACCCAGCGTTGGGGCAAACCGGCGCTGATATCCGTCCAGTTTCCACCGCCATTGGACGTTTTCCATACGTGACCGTCGTCGGCGCCTGCATAGATGACATTGCCGTCGGAAGCCGCCACTGCAAGGGTGGTAAAGGTGCCGTAGACCAGGTTGGCGTTGGGGTTAGGGGGCGGGGCTATCAGGACCGGGCTGATGGCCGTCCAGATCTGGGCCCGGTTGGTCGAGCGGTAAATCCGGTTGCTGCCAAAATACACCCTGGACGGGTTGGAAGGATCCAGCGCGACCGGGGTTTTCCAGTTGCGGGGTTCGCTTAAATTGGAGCCCACCGTTGCGGAAACAAAATTGTTGCCGCCATCTGCCGACCGGGCGATGTTGCCATACTGCGACTCGGCGTACACGTACTGGTTATTGACCGGATCTACCAGCACCACAAAGCCGTCGCCGCCCAGGATCTCCTCCCAGTCGTCCTGATTGCCGGAGAGGGTGCGGAGGGTTCCGTTATCCTGGGTTCCGCCGTAATAGCGGTGGGGCGCCAGGTAATCCACTTCCGACGTATAAAACTGGATATTGGGAATATTTTTAAAATGGAACCAGGAACTGCCGCCGTCTTCTGACCGGTAAAGGCCGCCGTCGTTGCCCAGGAGTAAAAAATCCGGGTCTTCCGGATCGATGAACAGGGCGTGCTGGTCGACATGAACCCCCGGAAAAACCAAGTCCCATTGGGCGCCGGCGTCAACAGACCGATAAGGCAGCAGGCCCATCGAATAAATTTTGTTTGCATTGACGGGGTCGGCAAATATTTTCCCGAACCACCACCAGGTTGGCGGCGTCCCCGTGTAGGGCGGAGTGGTGTACTGGGTCCAGGAGTTCCCTCTGTTATCCGACCGGTAAATGTAGGCAAAGTTGCCGGCTTCGCTAACGATATAGGCGTAGATTACAGCGGGGTTGGCCGGGGAGACGGCCAGTCCGATACGTCCCAACTTACCAGCAGGCAGGCCGTTGGAGAGCCGGGTCCAGGTTTCGCCCCCGTTGAAGGAGCGGTAAATTCCGGAAGTCACACCGGCGTATTGCCGGCGGTTCACTCTGCGGATCCGCTCCCAGGCAGCGGCATAGAGGGTATCGGGATGGAGCGGGTCCATGGCCATGTCGATCACCCCGGTTGAATCGCTGATGAACAGGGATTGTACCCAATTCTCCCCGCCGTCCGTACTTTTGAAAACCCCTCTTTGGGCATTATTGGCAAAAAGATGCCCCATAGCGGCAACGTATACCTTGTCCGGGTTTTCGGGGTGAACGAGGACTTTGCCGATGCTTCCGCAATCGTAGAGACCGAGTTCCGACCAACTGGCGCCACCGTTGGTTGTTTTATAGACCCCTGCGCCGTCGTAAGCCAGGGAGCCGCCGCCCGCGTTCGCTTCTCCGGTACCGGCGTACACCGTTTGCGGGGAAGAGGGCGCGATGGCCAGGTCGCCGATTGAAAGCGTCAGCGCTTCGTCAAATACAGGCGCCCAGGAAGCCCCGCCGTTGTAGGTTTTGAATATCCCGCCGGAAGCGCTTCCGATGTAGATCTCATCCCGGTTCTGGGGATGCGCCTCAATATCCACGATCCGGCCGCCGATGTTAAAAGGCCCGACCGGTATCCAGGGCTGGTCTACCCTGCCGGAATTGGTTTGGGACAAGGCGCGCCATTGCCGCATGGCTTCCAGGTACAGCGAATGATTGATGGTTCCATTGGGAAAGGCCCGCTGGCGGAAAAGCCAGTCGTCGGGTGCAAATAAATGGTCTGCTGATTCTTCGTTTTCCGGCGGCGCCGGAGTTTGACGACAGGCGGAAATAAAGAAAAAGACCAGACAAGCCGCTAAATACTTGTGTTTTTGAATGGGTGCATTCAGGATCCAATAGATCATGGGTATTCGCTTCTGTAATGAATAATTAAAAGACCAAGGGTTGAATATGAACTAATGACGGGGGGATCCTTTATAGAAAAGCACAGATATAATGATTTGCAAATATATGGATTATTTTTTGAATGTTTTATTTTTTAACCACTAAGGGCACAAAGAGCACTAAGGACACTAAGGGCGCTAAGGGCACTAAGAATAAAGAGCGAGTCCTAAGTGCTCTAAGTGTACTTAGTGGTTCCTCATTCTCCGGTATTGCCAACCCAGTGCAATGACACAAACCAGCAATCCAAGGAATTCGCGGGTCAGTTCGATATGCGGCGCCTCTGCTTTCATGGTACCGACAATCGTCGGCATGCCCATTTGTATCCAGTGGATAAAATCGGGGATCAGGGTGGCCATCCAGATCAATGCCGCAGCCAGTCCGGCCAGGGTCATATATTTGCGGGGCCGGTTCATGCCGCCCAGGATCAGGATGACGCCGACATAAGCATAGATCAGGATCCAGCCCAGGGGATCGGGATCATTGTACTGGACGGCTGCAAACACAAAAAAAAGCAGGCCGAGGGTATACTGTAAGATCTTCATGGTATTAACCTTCGTAATAGATCCGGTAAATGACATCTGCAAAATCGTCGGAAACGAGCATCGAGCCGTCGGGCAGGAACTCAAGGTCGACCGGTCTTCCCCATACGTCATCCTTTTCCTCCATCAGCCAGCCTTCGGCGAAGGGTTCGTAGCCGGCGGTGCGGCCATTTTCGAGTTTGACCATCATGATGCGATAACCTATTTTTTTGCTCCGGTTCCAGCTTCCGTGTTCGGCAATCAGGATTTGGTTTTTGTAGGTATCCGGAAACTGGGCGCCGGTATAAAATTCAACCCCCAGCGGAGCAGTATGCGGGCCGAGGACGCGGGCGGGGGGCGTAAAATCGGAACAAGGGCGTTTTTTGCCGAACTCCGGATCCGGGAGGTCTCCCTGGTGGCAATAAGGATAGCCAAAATGCATAAAATCCTGAGGGGCGTGGTTGAGTTCGCAGCCTGGAATATCATCGCCCAGCATATCGCGGCCGTTATCGGTAAACCATAATTCTTTGGTTTCCGGGTGCCAGGTAAAGCCGACTGTATTCCGGACGCCGCGCTGGACGATCTCCAGGCCCGTCCCGTCCGGGTTGATGCGGGTAATCGTATTGAATATTTCGTCCTCCGATTCACAAATATTGCAGGGCGCGCCCACCGGGACATAGAGCTTCCCGTCGGGTCCGAATGCGATATATTTCCATCCGTGATGGGTTTTGTCGGGATACTGGTCATAAACGATTTCCGCTTCCGGCGGATTGGCCAGGTTGGCCTCAATATTCCGGAAACGGAGGATGCGACTGACCTCTGCGACATACAGGTCGCCATCCCGGAAAGCTACCCCGTTGGGCATTTGAAGACCTTTGGCCAGGGTAAAAACTTCCTCCGCCTGGAAATCTCCATCCTTATCCCGGACAGCGTAGACGGAACCTTCATCCCGGGTCCCAATAAAAAGGGTACCGCTGGGAGACAAGGCCATTGACCGGGCATTTTTCACCTTTTCCGCATAAACGGATATTTTGAACCCTTGCGGAAGTTTTATTTTATCCAGCGGAAGGCCGGCGGTATTCAGAACCGGCGATTTTCTGGGCGGGTTGATCTGGGTGCAGGCGCTAAAAAACAGAACCAGAACGACCAGGCAAAGAGAAATTCTGCTGAGCATAAAAACAGAGTGTTTGTATGATAAGGATTAATATTTTACAGAGACCATTACAAACGCCGGGGGAATATTGATCGGCACAAAACTGATGTCCACATTGCCAAAAATCCTTTCGTAAACATTTTTAGCGACCAGGGAATAATGCAATTGCACGAACCGGCCGCCTTTTTTCAGATAATTATGACATTTACCGATGATATCGAGCCCCAATTGTTTGGGCAATACGACAAAGGGGATAGCAGAAATAATATAGTCAACTTTTGAAAAACCCAGCTTACCAAGGTATTCGTCCAGTTTTTCCGCAGAATCTTCTGCAATCAGCATCCTCGGATCCTCAATCTGGCGCAAAATCTGGCAGAATTTGGGATTGACTTCAAAAACCAGCAATCTGGAATCCGGTTTCATCTTCCGCAGGATGCTCTTGGTAATCACGCCATCTCCGGCGCCCAGTTCAACGATCAGTTCTGCATCCGCGAAGTTGACATGGCTGACCATGTTTTTGCATAATTGGCGGGAACTGCGCGTCAGTGTACCCATTGTTTTCAGGTTTCTAATCCCCTCTTTCAAATAATCCATCCGATTCATTTGCCGAATTTTAGTCGCTGCTGACTGTTAAAAGGCAAAACTAAACAAATAATTGAACTTGCCTGAAATTATCCTCGCAGGGATATTTGAGAGGGGGTGAGTTGACGACCTCAATCATCCCAATTCTCCATATCCGCCCGTGCCGGTCGGATAAATCACCAAGTCACCAAGTCACCAAGTCCCCCTTAACCTCCCCTTAACGGTACGTTTACAAATTTTAAGTGTTATCCTTTCGTTAAGGCAAGGTCAGGATTGGCGGCGGGAATTTATTTCCATGTAGTTTTAGGCGTTTTTTATGGTAGAGCTGCTCAAATTTTCAAACCCCTTGGGGAAACAGGCAAGTATGTACGCTGATCGCAAGATTGGGTGGATGAGCGCTGCTGCAGTGGTGGTGGCCAATATGATCGGTACGGGAGTTTTCACTTCCCTTGGATTGCAGTTGCAAGCCCATACCAATACCTGGGTCATCCTTTCCCAATGGGCGATCGGCGGACTTGCGGCCCTGTGCGGCGCATTTACCTATGCTGAATTGGGCACCCGGTTTCCGCATTCGGGAGGAGAGTACCATTTCCTGTCCAAGATCTATCATCCATTTTTGGGTTATTTATCCGGCTGGGTTTCACTGACCGTTGGATTTGCTGCGGCAATTGCCATGTCGGCCATGGCTGCCGGCCTTTACCTGAGCGGTTCAACCGGGTTATCCGGTCCGGTCATTGCAGTTGCAGCCATCGTATTCATTTCCACCGCTCATTCCTTTACCATCCGGCAGAGCAGCCTTTTTCAGAATGCGCTTACGTTGCTCAAGTTGGCCCTGGTGGTATTCCTGATCCTGTTCGGGATGGGGAAGGCTTCGCCAGAAAATTCGGTGGACTGGTCGCCGGCCTGGCAAAGTCAATTTTCGGGACCGGCCTATGCCATTTCACTTTTCTACGTTATGTATGCCTTTTCCGGATGGAACGCGGCGGCGTATATAGTAGACGAGATCAAGTCGCCCCGCCACAACCTCCCAAAGGCCCTGATCGCAGGTACTTTACTGGTTGGCATCCTGTTTATATTGCTTCAGTTTTCCTTTTTGCGGCAAAGCCCGTTGAATCTCATCCAAAATAAGGTTGATGTGGGTCAAATTGCCGCCGAAAGCATGTTCGGCCCCGGGATCGGTAAGGTGATCGGCTTGCTGATCGCTTGTTTACTGATGGCGGGCATCAGCGCAATGATCTGGGTCGGGTCGCGTGTTACGAGGGCAATGGCAGGCGAGCACCGGGTCTGGCAATTTTTTGCATTTGACAATAAAGCGGGGGTCCCCGTCCGGGCGATCTGGCTCCAATCGGTGATCAGCATTTTTATGGTGGTCACGAGTTCTTTTGAAGATGTGCTGATCTACAGCAGTTTTGTCCTGCAATTATTCACTACGGTTACTGTAGCCGGATTGCTGTGGGCCAGGTGGCGCGGCCTGGGAGAACCCGGCGCATACAAAAGCCCGCTCTACCCTTTCGCTCAAATCGTTTTTCTGGTTTTCAGCCTTTGGATGATGGTCTTCCTTTTGCAGGAACGTCCGAAGGAAAGTTTGCTGGGGCTGACGAATCTGGTGGTTGGGGCGGGGTCTTACTGGTTGAATAAGAGGTGAGAGGGGTGAGAGGGTGAGAGGGTGAGAATCGCATCCTCGAATCAACAAATCAACAAATCAACGCGACAGGGGTGATGCTTCGACTCCGCTCAGCATGAGGGGCAAGAAAATGCAAACCCTTTTTCAACGTTATACCAGGGTAAAACGGATTTGCGGACCTGATCGCGGAACGGTTTCGAATACTCAAATCCTCGAATACTCGTATCCTCGTATCCTCAAATCCCAGCCTTGACGGTTTCAAATGCGGATAACGTTACCATGGTTATACTCCACGATATTATGTGCGGCCCTGTCCATCGGGGCGGATGCGCAGACGCCCGTTTTGTCCAATTGGAGGGAAAAAACCATTTCACTGACCACACCGGTTACAACGATCGATTCGGCCACTGTAATACCAGAAACGTTTACCATTCATTTTGCGGCCACGGGTCTGAAACCCGATTCCTCCAATTATCACCTCGACAACCATACCCTGTTCTGGCATGGCGATCTGCCCGTAGCGGTCCGGATCCGGTACAGGGTGCTACCCTTTGATCTGGCGCAGCCCTTGTCCCGACTCGACACCCTTCAATTGCAACAACAGGAAACCGGAGAAGAGGGTGTTTTTTACAATCCTTTTGAGAAAGAGGAATCCCTGATCGATTTTAAAGGTCTGGATTATACCGGCAGTTTTTCCCGTGGCATTTCATTTGGAAACAACCAGGACCTGGTGCTGAACTCCCGGTTCAACCTCCAAATGGCCGGACAATTGGGCGACGGCCTCGAGATCGCTGCCGCCATCACTGACGAAAACATTCCGCTGCAGGCCGAAGGCAATACCCAGCAATTGCGGGAATTCGATAAAATTTTTGTCCGGCTCCGCAAAGGCGCCACCAGCCTCACAGCCGGCGACTACGAGTTGCAACGCCCGAAAGGATACTTTATGCAGTATTATAAAAAACTGCAGGGCGCCACTTTGAATACGGGCACATTGCTGGGAGAGCAAACCAGGCTGAATGCTTCGGGCAGCGTGGCCATTTCAAGAGGGCAATTCACCCGCAACCAGATTGCCCAGCAGGAGGGCAACCAGGGGCCTTACAAACTTCGGGGCGGACAAGGTGAGCGCATCATTATCGTGCTCGCCGGAACAGAAAAGGTCTGGCTCGACGGCGCCCTGCTCACCCGCGGGCTGGAAGCGGATTATATCGTCGATTACAACCTGGGCGAGATCCTGTTCACCCATCGCCGCCTGATCACCAAGGACAGCCGGATCATTGTTGAATTTGAGTACGCCGACCAGAGTTATATCCGTACCCTCATGGCCGCCAATACGGCTATCGAAGGCAAAAAATTTGAAGCATATTTCAACTTTTTCAACCAGCAGGACAGCCGCAACAGCACCGGCGATGAACCCCTCACCAACGAAGACAAACGCCTGCTCAGCCTCGCAGGCGACAACCTCGCCGCAGCGTTCGGCTCATCCATAGACACCCTTGAAGGAACCGGCGCCACCCGGGCGACCTACAGCTTCTCCGATACCCTTATCCGCTGCGGCGGGCGGGATACCCTGATCCGGCGCCTCCGGTACGACCGGAACGGAAAGTACATTGCAAGGTTTTCATTCGTCGGGGAAGGCAACGGCGAATACGAACCCGATCCGGCAACGGTCGCCAATGAACGAGTATTCCGCTGGGTAGGCCTGGATACGGCAAATTGCGAAAAACAAGGAAGTTATGCGCCGGTTAAACAGCTCACCGCACCCCAGCGGCAACAATTGCTGACGGCAGGCGGCGCGTATCAGCTTCCCGGCGGGTGGATCAAAGCCGAGGCTGCCCTGAGCGCGCTGGATTTGAACCGGTTTTCCACCCTCGACAGCGACGATGACCACGGCCTGGCGCTCCAGTCGAGCATGGAAAAACGCTGGCGGCTGGGCAAAGACAGCGCTGCCTGGGCCCTGCGCACCAATGCCGCAGTGGAATGGCTCAACCAGCAATTTAAACCGCTGAACCCGTACCGGGATCCCGATTTTTTGCGCGACTGGAACCTGACAGACGTCCAGGGATTGAGTCAGCTCAATCCGGCGGAAGAGTTGCTGACGCGCCTGGAAGCGGCCCTTGAAAAACCCGGATTGGGCCGGCTCGTTTACGGATTCAGCGGCTACGACCGGAAAGACCAGTTCCAGGGAATCCGGCAGAACGGCGCCCTCGCTTTGCAAGCCGCAGGTTGGTTGCTCGATGCCAAAGGAAGCTGGCTGGAAGCAACGGAAAACGGGCGAAAATCCAGGTTTCGGAAGCCCGAAGTGAAAATATCCAAAACGTTCAAAAAACTGGGCGGATGGACATTGGCTGCCGAAGCGGCACGGGAAAAGAGCGAACGGCTTCTGCCCTTATCAGACACCCTGGAGGCCACCAGCTTTTTTTTCGACCGGTACAAAGTCCAGCTGGCAAGCCCGGCAAAAGACAACTTTCAGTTTGGGACCACTTTTTCCGCCCGGAACGACCATGCTCCTTCCGGCCTTACCTTTCTGCCAACCACCAAAGCCCGGGAGTGGAATGTCAACGGCCAGGGCCAGATCCAATCCGGACAGCACCAATTCTCCACTGCAGGCAACCTGACCTATCGCAGGCTGGAGATCGGCCCACTGAACCCAGCCGGCCAAAAACCGGGTGAAACCTTCCTGGGCAGGCTCGACCTCAATGCGGCCTTGTGGAAAGGTTTGTTCCGTTCCACCACCACTTACGAGATCGGGTCGGGGCAGGAACCCAAAGTGGATTTCACCTATATTAAGGTAACGCCGGGGGCCGGAACCCATGTCTGGCTGGATTCCCTGTACAACAACGACGGAAAGATACAGGTCAATGAAATGGAACCGGCGCCGTTCCAGGACCTGGCGGATTATGTACGCGTAAGCCTGGTGACCGACGATTTTATCCGGACCAATAACGTAGGGCTGAACCAAAGTTTCCAACTGGAACCCAAACGCCGGTGGAATGAGGCTGAAGGTATTCGAAAGCTGGCCGCCAACTTGTCTGCGATCTCCGTCATCCAGATCAACCGCAAAACCCGCGAATCCAACCTCAATCTCTGGAATCCTTTTGATTTCGGGTTGCCGGACAGCATGCTGGTTTCGGTAACCGCCAATACCCGGCATACCCTGTTCTGGCAGCGCACACATCCCAAATGGGGGCTGCAGGCCGGTCAGGGCGACAACCGGAGCAGGATCGTTCAGACCACTGGTTTCGAAAGCCGCCGGCTGACCGATTATTTCGCCCAGGGTCGCTGGAATTTCAGCGCTGACTGGAGCGCCACCCTTCAATATAAATGGGGGATAAAAGCCAATGATTCGGAATTTTTTAACACCCGTGATTATACCCTGCGTTTTACAGAATTTCAACCGGAACTGACCTTCCTGCCCTCCCGTACCTGGCGGGCGATCTTCCGGTATACCCTGCGCGACGACCGGAACACCTTGCCGGGCGCTGTTGAAAAAGCCATCCAGCGGAACCTCAGCCTGGAAGCCACCTACCGGCCGGAACAATCCGCTTACAGCGTTCGCTTTTCATACGTCAAGGTGGATTTCACCGGCCAGGCGGGCACGCCGGTCGGGTTCGCCATCCTCAACGGCCTGCAACCGGGTCGGAACCTGTTGTGGAACCTGGGCGTCAACCGGCAACTGTCGGCGAACCTCCAGCTCAGCCTGAGTTATGAAGGGCGAAAAACAGGTGAGGCGCAGGTGGTCCATGTGGGGCGGGCGCAGGTGACGGCGGTGTTTTAGGGGTTGGGGGTTGGGGGTTGGGGGTTTGCGCCAAAGGCGTCCCTTCGGGAGGGGTTGGGGTTGTTTTACATTTATCGCAATGAAGGCCAATTATTTGAAAATCGTAAGTATTCCTTTGAAATACGTTATGGAAAAATTGAAGAGTCCCGTTATTTTGTTACTTGAAAAATGTAAAATTCGGATCTATGCGTTTCAGGGGCTTAACAGGGTTCAAAAAAACGATACTCTTATCAAATCTGTTGTTTTTTGCCGGTTCGGTTATTTCGCAGAAAACCGACAGTACGCAGCATTTTCTCCAATTTAAAGGCGCTGTGAGCGTGACCAACAACGGATTTTCGCTGGTCCCGACCTTTACGCTGGGCAAACCGGCTGTCGTTGTCGTTTTCAGCGTAAGCGGTAAAAGCCGGTTGAGTTTCGAACCGGAGTTCCGGTATTCCCTGGAGGATTTTAAACCCTGGTCCTTTATTTTTATCTGGCGATACAAATTGGTGAACAAGGAAAAATTCCAATTCTCGCTGGGCGCACACTTGCCCGCCTTGAATTTTATCACTACCCCCGTCGTCAAAAACGGCGTGGAACAGGATCTTATTCAGGCCCGCCGGTTTTTTCCTGTTTTTGAGGCGATCCCCAATTACCGGGTGGGTGAAAACTTCTCGCTGGGCATGTACATGCAATATGGAAGGGGTATTGAAAAAGAAGTGGCCAACGATATTTATTTCCTATCCCTCCGCCCCGGATTCGGCGATATTCCGCTCACCCGGAAGGCCCTTTTGCGGATTAACCCCCAGTTTTATTACCTGAAAATAGCGGAAAATGACGGATGGTATGCAGCCGGAAGCATAACACTGGCATGGCGCAATTTTCCGCTCTCGGTTTCGACTATGATGAACAAGTCGCTGAAAACGGAGATCGACGCTAAGGATTTTGACTGGAATGTCAGCCTGGCCTACTCGTTTAGTAATCGTTACCGCAAGTTTTAGGTCAGATATATTTTTATCAGCGGAATGGAGAAAAAACAGGAAACGGAAACAATAACGATAGGCTGCAACCGGTTGTTCCGATTGGGCGGCCGGCGACCCGGCTGGTCTTTTCTTTACTATTACTCCTATTGGTAATTATGGGTGGGGAAAAAACAGCCCGCCCTTCCACCACCACTCTCGGGTATGCGTACGAGGCTCAGGTAAGAGCCTGTCAGCTTCAGGTCCTTTGCGCGCAAAGTAATATTCCAGGGTTCAGGATTGATATCGCTTTGCAAATATAAACATTCTAAATTAAAAAAAACAAAATAAAAAACATTTTTTTCAAAAAAACAACTTTTGAAATAGGCCCTCCTTTGCCTCTTGCTCTTTCACAGGGGCCACCAAAATATCCGGACATGGAAAAAATTGAATCAATCGAAGAGTTTTTCAAAAGAAAAGTCAATTGGTTGCCCGCAAATCTCCAGCATGAAATCGGGCATTTTAATGTGTTCAGGGTGACAGCCAAAAAAATAAGAAGGATGATCGATGATGTCAGGAGCAAAAAAATCGGGGTGACTCATGTTTGGAGACTCTCCTCGGAAGCCCTATGGGCCTGTGGAATTTCCCTTTGTGAGATTGGAACGATTGCCCGAGGGTTCTTGATAAACTAACTCATCCAATAAACCATCAGCCGTCCACCGTCCCCCGAACCACCCGCACCGGTACCAGCCACGTCGCCCAATCCCGAACAACCGGTCGGCCGCGGCGGGCCAGGCTGCGCATGGGTGTCCGCTCCGGCTCGTGCGGCAGGGGTTCCTGATTGAGGGTGTCGGTGTTCAGTTCTTCAGTGGAGGCAAGCACGATCAGATATTCCTGGATTTCGGCGATCCCTTTTTGGTAAAGGTAGTCTTCCAGTTGCAGGAGATTGGTTTTGAATTCTTCGCCCGATTCCAGGATCTCTTTGGCCCAGGCCTCCTGATCTTTTTCCAGCAATTCTTTAGGGATCAACTGGTTGGTCACGCCGAAACCGTAATTGAGGTATAACACGCTGATCCAAACCGGGCGATCTTTGGTATTGGTGATTTTTAGCTGGAAGGTGGGTTGATGCCATTCTGCGCCGGAACTCAGGTATTCAAACGGCTCGGGGTTGCGCCAATCCTGCAGGGCAACCGGCATATCGTCGCCGGTATTCCCAGGTTCGGTTCCGCGGAAAAGTTCGATTTTCAGGTCATCTTCCCTGATCGCGGAGCCCGGGTTGGACAGTTCCAACAGCCGCCGCCAGGCCGCCACTTTTTCGAGGTCTGATACGAATTGATTGATGCCGGGCCGGTCAAAACCCGGGGATTGGCGGAACAACGGGATGTCATTGAACCGGCTGGTCAGAAAAAAAGCGCCGTCTTTGGCGTGTATCCGGTAGTCGGCCTTTTCCGGTTCACCACTGATCCGGAAAAGGTCGGATTTGTCCTTTTCGATGAAGTCCCTGAGCAGTTTTTCGGCCCCGGGGTCATTGCCTCCGGCAAAAGCGACCCCTAGTTTATTGACGGCCATCCGGACGGGCCGGGCGGGGTAAGAACGGTTCCGGTCGAGGTCGTCCATGCCGCTGACCTTGGAACGGGAAGGTAAAACCTCCGTCACTTCCACCCGGCGTTTATCGTGGGCCAGTTCAAAAACGGTGCGTGAATTTTCATCGCCCAGGCGGATGCCGTGTACTGCGCCGGCGTTCACCGACCAGCCCATCCTGGGTTCAAAAGCGGCCAGCACCGGTTGGTCCTGCGCTTTTTCTCCGGTCAGGAAGACCAGGTTTTTGTCCTGCGCTTCGGTACTTTCGAGTTGGGGTGACTGGTCGAGGAAAAGGCTTCGGACCCGGACGTTGATTTTGGAGACCAGGGTGGAATAGGAAATAAAAGGGCTGGAATTGGTGAGCGCCTCCAGCAGGCAATAGGAAAAAACGCCTTTGGATTCGAGGCCGACCGTCACTTCCTTGGCGGTTTCGGTGGACAGCGCGGCGCCCAGGTTGATCCGCCGGCCCTGGGGTGGAGAGAGTTTGCCATCCTTCGATTTTTTATAGTCCTGGACGCCCAGATACTCCTTCAGTTGCATTTCCGCGCCGGGTTCGAAGACCTGGCGATCCTTGCCTTTTTGAACTTTGCGCATGCGTCCGGAATGACAGCAGTCGAGGACCGTCACAAAGGGCAGATTTTTGCCTTTGGAGGCTTTCCACACCAGCCAGGACAATTCGACGTCCAGGAGGTCTTTCCCGCCCGGCGAGCGGCTGTCGTGACAGACGATGGATTCGCTCATGCCGTTGGCTTTCCGGTGGGCGAATTCCTGCGGCGCTTTGGCCTGCGAGCCGTGACCGGCGTAAAAAAACAGGCAGGAGTCATCCGGGCCGGCGGCGTTGAAATGGTCAAACCCGGCGACGATGCCCTTGCGGGAGGCCTGGCCGTCTTTCAATACCAGCGGTTTGAACTGATACCCCAGTTTGGTGCAATGGCCTTCGAGAAACGATTTGAAAGCGTCGAGGTCATTAAGGCAGCCGTCGAGGCGCAGGCGCGGGTCGGGGTAGTTGTTGATGGCGGCGAAGAGGGCGTAGAGGGTTTTCATAATTGACTGTTCTGGTTCAGGTTTTAAAGATTCGGAAAAATACAAAAATAAAATAGTTGACCACAAATCCCTCTACTCATTTCTAAGTACGCTCATTCCACAAATCTCGGGTTTTCTATCCTTTCCCGGCTCTGTACCTTTGCAATACCATTCACGGATTGATTTTTGAATGACAACCACCTACGGCATCATTGAGCGCCTTAATAGATGTAATCGTAAAATTTGGATCATAATGACCCGGTCGAAGGTAAATTATACCTACACAATCCTGAGCCCCTTTGATAACCAGTCGCCCAAAATCGTTATCATGCGTAACAATTACTCGTCCTTCCGCATTCCCGAACGAATCCCTTCTTCAGTCAAGTGCGGGAATTGTTGGATCAAACCTGGAATTGACGCACCAGAAGCAAACCACTCCAAGATCAACTCAACACTGATCCGTGTATTCTTTATACAAGGCTTACCACCTAAAATGTCTGGATTAGAAACTATTAAATTAAATTGGTCAACCATATATTGAATTGTTGTTAATAACCGAAAAAGTTAGCCAAAAAGGCCCTACTCTTACAAAAGTAACAGTTTTCTGTCAAATATCGTTTCAATCCCCACTTTGGTTTCAATTCCTCCCGGCACTGCGTATATTTGCACCAAAATCCAACAACCCGCTTTATGACATTCCGCACCGAACGCGACAGCATGGGCCCCATCGAGGTGCCCGCCGACAAATACTGGGGCGCGCAGACCCAGCGCTCTGCCGAAAATTTCCGCATCGGCGGCCAGCGCATGCCCGTCGAGGTGATCCGCGCTTTTGCCATCCTGAAAAAGGCGGCGGCCATCACCAACCATTCGCTGGGCATCCTTTCCAAAGAAAAAACGGACCTTATTTGCCGGGTTTGCGACGAGATCAGCGACGGCAAACTCGACGACCAGTTCCCGCTCGTAGTCTGGCAGACGGGTTCGGGCACACAGTCCAACATGAACCTCAACGAGGTGATCGCCAACCGGGCGCATGTATTGACCGGCGGCCTGCTCACGGATGAAAAAAAGGTGTTGCACCCCAACGACGACGTCAATAAATCGCAGTCTTCCAACGATACCTTCCCCACGGCCATGCACATCGCCGCCTACCAGGCGATCATCGATGTTACGCTGCCGGGGATGAAAAAGCTGCGGGATACCCTGGCCGACAAATCCAGGGCGTTCAGGCACGTGGTCAAGATCGGCCGCACCCATTTTATGGACGCTACGCCGGTCACTGTCGGGCAAGAGTTATCGGGGTACGTCGCCCAGCTCGATCATTGCATGCGGGCCATCAAAAACACCCTTTCCCACCTGGCTGAACTAGCCCTGGGCGGCACGGCTGTCGGCACCGGCCTGAATGCGCCGCACGGGTACGCCGAAAAGGTAGCGGCCAATATCGCCGACCTCAGCGGGCTGCCTTTTGTGAGCGCAGAAAACAAATTTGAGGCCCTCGCCACCCACGACGCTCTGGTGGAAGCCCACGGCGCCTTGAAAACTGCGGCCGTCGCCCTGATGAAGATCGGCAACGATATCCGCATGCTGGCCTCAGGCCCCCGCAGCGGTATCGGCGAACTGAACATCCCGGAAAACGAACCGGGTTCCTCCATTATGCCGGGTAAAGTGAACCCTACTCAATCGGAAGCCCTCACCATGGCCGCCGCCCAGGTATTGGGCAACGACGTGGCCATCAATATCGGCGGGGCGACCGGCCACTTCGAGCTGAACGTGTTCAAACCCATGATCATTTACAATTTCCTGATCTCTGCCCGCCTCATCGGCGACGCCTGCGACAGCTTCAACGAACACTGCGCCGAGGGTATCGAACCCAATTATGAACGGATCAAAGAACACCTCAATAATTCGCTGATGCTGGTGACGGCACTCAACACAAAGATCGGTTACGACAACGCCGCCAAAATTGCCAAAAAGGCGCATAAAGAAGGGAAAACGCTCAAGCAGGCGGGGGTTGAACTGGGTCTGCTGACGGACGAGCAGTTTGATGAGTGGGTCAAGCCGGAGGAGATGATCGGGAATTTGAAGTAAATGCAAAATTTAAAATTCAGAATGCAAAATTCAAAAGGGAAACGGCAACTTTTGAATTTCGCATTCTGAATTTTGCATTTTGACTTTAACCTTCCTTCCGCCCAACAAACACAAAATACCGCCAAACGCCGCCATACGCCGCGTTGACCTCTTCCACCACCGGTTCAAATTCCTGTTTCAGAACCGGGACCAGGTGCCCGTCCATCCTTACATGGTTGGCGCCCATATGGCGTTTGAACCAGCCGAATCGGGAATCGTGAAAATCGGCGGCAGCCATATATCCGCCCGGTTTTAAATCGGTTTTTGCTTGCAGGATCAGGGATTCCCAGAAGGGGTTCATCATGGTGAGGGAATAGGAAAAAATAACGAGGTCGAAGGAATTTTCCCAATCCGACTTTTCATACCGGTACGGTTGGTTGATCAGGTGCACCCGGTTTTTAAAAGGTATCAGCAGGTTAGTGGCCCGATGGATCATATCTTCCGATACGTCGAGGCCCGTCAATTTTGCATTTGGGTATTTTTCGGCAATTTTTTGAAGGTTGTACCCGGTTCCGCAGCCGACCTCCAAGACTGAAAAATCTGCATTTTTGGGGAAAGGCAATATCCGGATCAATTTATTCCGGCCGAACAGGAAAGTCCACCGGGTCAGGTCGTAAATCCGGGCGTGGCGGCGGTAATACCGCTGCATACGGTCATTTTGACCGGCTTCTGTGCTGGTGCTTGTTGCCATTTTTGTTGATGCGTTGATGCGTTGATGTGTTGATGCGTTGATGCCGTCTTCATATCAGCCGCGCCGATGGCGCGGAATAAACAAATCAACAAATCAACAAATAAACAAATCAACAACCTAAAGTACCACCCCCAAATACGTGCTCGCATACGTCCCTACCCTATCGTTTTTCTGCACTTCTGCCACCCTTTCCTTTTCAAACCGGACCCTGTCCAGGACAAATTTCGGAAAAAAGTGAATTTCTTTAGCTGCCGAACGCATCAGGATCCGGGTACCGGACCGGCTGTTATCCAGAATATAGCGCCATTCCTCTTCCAATTCGCGGGGCGCGTTAAAAGCCATCCAGTCCTGGTGATCGAGCAACACAAAATGAGTATACTGGCCGGGGTTTGTTTTAAGAAATTGGGTAATGGTTTTGGTATGGGTTTTAAGGGCGGTTTCCGGGTTTTTATAATACGCAAAATTTATTTCCTTGAGGTATTCCGGACAACAATCTTTGGTATAACTTCCATTCAGATAAACCTTCCAGAAATAATTATCTGCGGCTGGTTGGCTGGCGAATACCTTGCGCAGGCAATCCCGCAGGTAACCCAGGGCGCCCGATTCATATTGATCCTGAAACAACAATTGCTGGTCGCGGGGTACGCCGATGAGGCTCATGGTCAAATGTTGGTTGACAACGCGTTTGATGCCTGAACGCATCAGCAGGGGTTCAACCTGCCAATACCAATTGACCTGTTCCTGAAAAGTACTGGCGCCGAGCATCGCCTGAACACCCTGGTAAATCTTTCTTTTGGATTTTAAAAATTGGCGGGATATCCAGGCAATGGAGCCCGATGTTCCGCGGTAATAAAAGCTTTTCCTCAGGCCCTTTCCGTTGAAATAGACCCATTTTTTATCCCAATATGAACGGCCGGCAACCGGAAGGGCATCCCTCAGTTTCAAAAAATAAAGATCTTCCATTTCCGGGTGAAACCCTTTGCCAAAAAGCTGGAAAAAATCATCAAATTCCAATTGCCGGTAAGCAGCCATTTTCAGTTCGAGCAAGGCGTTTTGGCGGGGATTCATATCCACACAATGGATTTCCGCCGGCCTGTCGAGGGCATAATCCAGTGCGTTGCAGCCCGCGCTGGTGATCATGACCACTTTGCTGTCCGGCTGAAGGTCGAGCAATTCCCGGTCGCAACGCGGATCTTCCCAGCAAGTGTTATAGACCAGTTGGCTGCCGTGGATTTTTACAAAAAACCAATCCTTTAAACGATCAATTGTGTTGTATTTTTCCATCCGGCAAAGGTAGGCGCAGTGGGTGGGCAGACCGGTAAAATGCACGTTATTATTTCTGTAAATTTACTTTAACTCATTGTAAATAAATAAATTAAAATTCATCTTTTTTCTCTTTATTATTAATCATTTGGTAAAGGCTGGTTTACAATGGGTTAATACCTGCCTGCTATTTTTGCATACAAAATAATCACTTTAGCCCGGCCGGATTTTTATGAGGAAAGAAATCGATATTGCCGTTATTTCTGATGTTCACCTGGGGACTTACGGCTGCCATGCCAAAGAACTGCTCAACTACCTGAAGAGCATCAAGCCCTCCACCCTGATTCTGAACGGCGATTTTATCGATATCTGGGAGTTCAGGAAACGTTATTTCCCCAAAGAACACCTGGAAGTGATCCAGCGGATCTTGCGAATGGCGGCAAAAGGCGTCAAGGTCTATTACATTACCGGCAACCACGACGATACCCTGAGGAGGTATTCCAATTTTCATACTGGCAATATTTACCTGCGCGACAAACTGCTGCTTCAATTACACGATCAGAAATACTGGATTTTTCACGGGGATATTTTCGACGCCTCCATCAAATTCTCTCCCTTCATCGCCCGCATGGGGGGTAAAGGCTACGACTGGCTTATCCTGCTCAACCGGCTGGTCAACAAGGTCCGCCTGCGCCTGGGGTATTCCCGGATGTCGTTTGCCAGAAAGATCAAATTTGGGGTCAAAAAAGCCGTAAAATTCATCAGCGATTTCGAAAATACGGCCATCGAACTGGCAGGCGAACAGGATTACGACTATGTGATTTGCGGCCATATCCATATTCCCCAGATGCGCCAGGTCGTGACCCGGTCGGGCAAAACAGTCACCTACCTCAATTCCGGCGACTGGGTGGAAAGTTTAACTGCCCTCGAATACAGCGGCGGCAAATGGAGCATTTACGAATATAAGGAATCCGATTACAAGGCTGTGGGGCCCGATCTTCAGGTCCGGCAAACGGAAGAAGAACCCGAAGAATGGGTGTCCGACCTGAAGCTTTTTTACCAGCGCATCCATAAAGCCTGAGGATTTCCGCCCATCTGCTTGGAAAATCAATTTCGCGGCTTATATTTGGAAGTTCTTATCATTGAGGAATCGAGGAACTGAAGAACTGAGGAATCGAAAATCGCATCCTCAGTTCCTCGATTCCTCAAATTAACAATGCTATGAAATCCTTATCCCTATTCATTTTATCCACCATCCTCCTTTCCTGCAATCCAAATCAACCTATGGAAAACCAGACCGCTCCGGCAGAAACCCGCGACCCGGGGTACGACCCCGAAGCCAAACTCGCCGCCCTCGGCATCCAGTTGCCGGAGGCCTCCGCGCCGGTAGCCAACTACGTCAACGCCGTCCGCACCGGCAATCTGCTCTTCCTGGCCGGGAAAGGGCCGTTGAAACCCGATGGCCAGCACATTACCGGCAAGGTGGGCGTAGGGCTGACCATCGAACAGGGTTACGAGGCCGCCCGGCTGACCGGCATCAACCAACTGGCCGTGTTGAAGGCCGAACTGGGCAACCTCAACAAGGTCAAACGCATCGTCAAGGTGCTGGGCATGGTCAATTCCAATGCCGATTTCACCAACCACCCGGAAGTGATCAACGGGTATTCCGACCTGATGGTGGAAGTGTTCGGCGACCGCGGCAAACACGCACGCTCCGCAGTGGGCATGGGTTCGCTGCCGCGGGATATCGCCGTGGAGGTGGAGATGATCGTGGAGGTGGAGTGATCGGGGGTGAAGGTTAAAGGTTAAAGGGACAAGGTTAAAGAGAGTGGATTCAGAGGCTCAGATACATCATCTTTACCTCGTAAGTCCCGTTCACTACAACCTTTGCACCTTCTGTAATTCCTCCCTGGATCAAGGTCCGGTTTCCGTCGTCCTCGCCGGTTTGAACGTAGGCCAGTTCAAAAGCTTCCGGTCCATGTTTCAAAAATACCGCCGTTTTGCCGTTGATTTCGGTTAACGCTGTATTGGGAACTGAAATCTGGCGGATGTTTTGTTGGTTTAGGGCTTTGATCGTCACAAACTCGCCGATTTTAAATTCTCCCTTCGGATTGTCCATTTCGAAGAATACGCGTTGGCTCTGGTTGTCCGGGTTCATCTCCTGGGCCTGGGAAATAAGCCTTACCTCTGCACTTTTATGGTCGTCTGTGCTGCAGGTGACCAGGAACTTGTTGCCTGCCTGCACCACATTTAAATCCCGGTCATACACCTGGGCTTCCACATATACCTTGCTCAGGTTGGTAACGGTCAGCAATGTTTGGCCGGCGATAACCTCTGTCCCCGGCGCCAGCGTAAACGCGGCGATTACCCCGCTGATCGGGGCAACCAGGGTCACCATGCGGTTATTGGCCGACGTATTATCTGTTGCAGCCCGGTTTTCGAGGATTTGCAGTTCGGTCAATGCCTGATTGTAATTGGCTTCGGCGGCCTGCAAATCGCGACCGGCTGCGATATCTTCGATCTTTTTCAAGCGGTCAAATTCTTTTTTCATCGCTGCCACACGCACCCTGGCGGTTTCGATCTGCAAGGCGAGCGCTGAATTACCGGCGGCGATGCCCACTTGATCGGGTGTGCTGACATTTTGCTGCAAAACGGCCACGGTCTGTCCGGCGCGCACCGTTTGACCTACCGCCACGGCGACCCGCGTAATTCGCCCGCTCTGCGGTGTTACCACAGCCCCCAGGCCGCTGGACGCAGGCACAATGACGCCAAACATGGTGGTGGCCGATTGGTAATCCCCGATGACGATCGGCATGGTCAGGATTTCAAATAAAAACTGGGTTTCCTTGGGTGCAAAAACCGATTGGCCGAATCCACTGTTGCTCTTTTGGGGGCCATGTTCTTCGCCATGTGCAAAAACGGGGTTCCAATTTGGCGATGAGAACCAGGCGCTTCCCAACAAAAACAGGGCGGTCAGCGCGCGGTTGCGGCGGCGGGTCAGGAACCAGGTCGCCAAACCGCCCAACAGGATGCCGGTGGCAAACCACAGCCATTGGCCGGCCGGCGCAGGCGGCAGAGCGGCGGCATCTATTGAAGCAGCCAATTTTTTACCGACTTCCACACCTGCCAATCCGATCAGATCCGGACCGTTGGGGTGACTTAACTGTACGTTGAGGGTATAGGTATGGTTGGCCGGAAAGACGCCGTGCAATTCATACACACCGGGTGAAAGGGGTTGAACCTCAAAGGGGATTTGTGTGTTTTGGCCGGCGCCGGCGGAGGTGATGGTCAATTCCGCCTTGTCGATCGGGCGATTGTCTTTAAAATCCGCGATGAACAGGGTCATATGCGCCTCCTGTCCGGCGATGAGTTCCGGATAATAAAGGGTGAGTTCGTATTTTTCGGATTGCCCGTAAACCGTAAAATGGTCGGTTGCCACGCCAGGATCTGTGTGAATTTCATCTCCGTGGGCAAAAACGAACCTGGAGGTTAAGGCAAAGATGAAAACCAAATTTAAAATCCGGGATAAAAAATTGGGTGTATTCATGGCTTGTAATTTTTTTTATTTCATAATAGTTTGCTGGGAGTTTGAGTTTTGAGTTTTGAGTTTTGAGTTTTGAGTTTTGAGTTTTGAGATGGGAGTTTTGAGTTTTGAGTTTTGAGTTTTGAGCTTTGAGCTTTGAGCTTTGAGTTTTGAGTTTTGAGTCAAAAAATCATTGCCCTGCCAGATATGACAGTTGTATCCTGGCAGCCTCCAAAGCCTGCAATTGCGCCGTATAATCGCGCCGGATGGCATAAGCCTCCTCGATTGTCCGGAGGAAAGCAACATAATCTATCTGGCCGGCTTCTCTCATCCGCAAGGCGGTGGTGATGAGCAGTCTGCTTCTCGGCAAAGCAACTTGCCGGAAATACCGCACCCTTTCGAGGGCGCTGGAGGCTTCGGAAAGCGTTCGTTGAAATTCGATTCCCAGCGCCTGACTTTGTGCTTCGGCGCGGGCCACGGCGGCCAGCCTGTCGGTTTGTGCGGATTGGGTCCCGGCACGGTATTGGCCTGCCCAAAGCGGGATGCCCACTCCGGCTCTGAAACGGTAGTCCAGCGGCGTATTTTTTGCGCCCTGGTTAAAATAGCCGAGCGAGAAAGTGGGCAAAGCCTTGCTCCTGGCCAGGCTGACCTGCCGGTCGGCCACTTGTACCGCTTGTTGCCCGTAGGCGATAAGCGGGTTGGACGCGATGCCCGGCGCCGGGGTCGATGCTGCGGTATCGGGGTCAAGCGGCGAAAGCGCGCCAAGGTCTGTTAATCCAGCCAGGGCGGCCAATTCAGCCAACAAAGCTGCGGCTTCCTTTTCTGCGGCAAGGCGTTCCTGATGAGCTGATCCGGCCTCGTTCTCCGCCAGCGTTTTTTGTAAAAAATCAATTTCTCCGGCAGCGAACTGGCGGGTTGCCGCTGCAGCAATAGCCTGATACAAACTGTCGCGTTCAAATAACTGGCGACTCCTGGTTTGAGCAACCTGCGCCTCCAGGAACAACAGGCGCGCGGTAAAACGCAGGTCGTTTTCATTTACCTTTTGCCCGGCTTCCGAAAGGGCGGTTTCCGCTTTTGCCAGGCGTTTTTGCCGGGTATACACCGCAGGAAATTCGAAAGATTGCAAGACGCCCAGCGCATAAAATTCCCCGGTCGGGCTCTCCGCATTGAGTTCAGGGTCGGGTAAATTGACGGCTGCCTTTTCCGCATACTTTTTTGAAGCGGTTTCAAAGGCGGCAGCTTTGGCCAGCGGATGGTTTTGAAGGACTGCCCGAACGACCTCCTCAGACGAGACCTGCGCCCAAAGCGCTTGGCCTATCATATTGAAAATAAATATTTTAAATAGCAATTTCATAACAAGCCCTCATCGGTTTTTTAGCTTAAAGATTGTTCTTTTTGTTAAAATATTCCTCGACGGCCTTTTTTCCCCAGGCCCAAAATACAGCGGGCGTCACCACCATATCCAGCAACGTGGACGACAACAATCCGCCCAGGATCACCGTAGCCACGGGATATAAAATTTCCTTTCCGGCCGCCTGTGCGTCGAGGGTCAGCGGAACCAGGGCCAGCGCCGCCACCAGCGCAGTCATCAGGACCGGCACAAGGCGCTCGAGCGAACCGCGTATAATCATTTGCTGGTCAAACTTTTCGCCCTCGAATTCCAGGAGGTGCAAATAATGCGAGATCATCATGATGCCGTTCCGGGAGGCGATGCCGGTGAGGGTGATAAAACCAACCAGCGTGGCCACCGAAAAGACGCCGCCGGTCAACCATACGGCTGCAACACTGCCCACCAGGGCCAGCGGAATATTGAGCATGATCTGAATGACGATCCGCCAGGATCTGAAATTGGCGTACAATACCAGAAAAATGCCCAGAACGACAAAAATGCTCAAAATGCCGATAAGCCGGGAAGCGCCTTTCTGCGCTTCGAACTGGCCGCCATATTCCAGGAAATATCCCTGCGGCATCGGAGTATTTTCCCGGATCTGTTGCTGAATTTCCCTGACGGTGCTGCCGAGGTCCCTGCCTTGCACATTGCAGGAAACAGTGATCCGCCGCTGGCTGTTTTCATGGCTCACGGAGTTGATCCCCTTTTCATACTCGATCCGTGCGATGCTTTCGAGCGGGATCAGCGTACCATCCGGGGTATGGATCTGGGTTTTCCGGATGTTCTCCAGGTTTTCCCGGTCTTCGGGTATCGCCCGAAGGACAAGATCGAAGGTTTTTTGGCCGTCCAGAATTTGCGAAACGACCTTACCGCCGTACAGCACCTCAAGGTCGCGCGCAACCTCGCCGGTTTGCATTCCGAAACGCTGCAGGGCGGTCCGGTCGAGGCGGATCGTAAGTTGCGGAACCAAAACCTGGCGTTCCACCTGCACGTCGACAGCCCCGGGTACGGTTTCCATGATTTCCTGCACCTGTCCGGCCAGGCTGCGCAATTCAGTCAGGTCTTCGCCAAAAATTTTAACGACTACCTGGGCCCTCACGCCGCTCAGCAAATGATCGAGTCGGTGCGAGATGGGCTGGCCGATACTGATTGAAACCCCGGCCAGGTTGGTCAATTGTTTGCGGATGTCCGCCACAACTTCTTCCCTTGGGCGGGCGCCTTCGCGCAATTCGACCTCGATCTCAGAGTTGCTTACGGGTTCAACGTGTTCGTCGAGCTCGGCACGGCCCGTCCGGCGCGCGGTATACTCAACATCCGGCACACGCAGAATGAGTTGTTCGGTCACCGCGCCGATTTTATTGCTTTCTTCAAGCGAAGTACCGGGGGGTGCATACAGATTGACCGTAAAGCTTCCTTCATTGAAAGGGGGCAAAAATTCCGTTCCAAATCGCGTGATCATGAAAGCTGCGCCAATCACCAGCCCCGCTGCCACAGCAATGACCATCCGGTTATGGGCAAGTCCGAAATGCAGGAGTTTCAGGTCCTGCTGCTTCAACCAGCGCACCAGGCCCGATTCTTTTCCCTCATTCAGTTTCGAATCGGGTAAAAGAAAACTGCACAGTGCGGGTGTAACCGTCAGGGATACCGCCAGCGAAGCCAGGATCGATGTGATATAGGCAATGCCCAGTGGGGCAAAAATCCGTCCTTCCATACCCTGCAACTGAAACAGGGGCAGGAATACCAGCACTACAATAACGGTGGCGTAAACGATTGAATTGCGCACCTCGCTGCTGGCCTGGTAAATCACCTGCAACGGGTTTTCAGGGTTGTCCCGGAGACGGTTCTCCCGCAATCGCCTGAACACGTTCTCCACGTCGACAATGGCGTCGTCCACCAGTTCGCCGATGGCAATGGCGAGCCCCCCCAGGGTGAGGGTATTGATAGAAATACCGAACCATTTGAAAACCAGCGCAGTGATCACCAACGACAAAGGGATTGCAGTGAGCGTGATCAGGGTGGTCCTGAAATTTAACAGAAATAAAAACAGCACGATGACTACAAGGATGAACCCGTCGCGCAGGGCGTGTTCCACATTGGACAGCGCGTTCTGTATAAAGTTCCTTTGCTGGAAAACTTCCGGGTTCAGCCGCACATCCGGCGGGAGGGAAGGTTGCAATTCGGCCAGGGCCTTTTCGATATCTTCCGTAAGGGTGATTGTGCTGGCGCCCGGCTGTTTTTCCACGGTAAGAATAACAGCGGGGCGGGCATTCACGGAGGCGTCGCCCCGTTTGATGGCTGCTCCGAATTGAACATCGGCCACCTGGCTCAACAGAACCGGGGCGCCTTTGCTGTTGTCCACCACCGTATTTTTGAGATCCTCCAGGGTTTTAGCCCTGCCCAATACCGAAATCAGCACCTCCGATCCGTAGCGATTAAAAAAACTGCCGGTGGAGTTCAGGTTGGCATTTGAAAGCGCTGCATCGATGTCTTCGAGCGTCAGGTCGTATTGTTTCAGTTTGGCCGAGGTCACCAGGACCTGGTATTGCAGCCGGTCTCCGCCTATGGGGATCACCTGAGCCACACCTTTTATGGCCAGCAACCTGCGCCGGATGGTAAAATCGGCCAGTGTCCTCAGATCCGCCGCCGTGCTGATGGTCTGACCGGTGGAACTGTCCGGCCCGGCGGTTACGCCAATGAGCATAATTTGCCCCATGACGGAGGAGATCGGCCCCATAACCGGCACAATGCCGTCCGGCAGCGGCACGGTCCCCAATTTTTCGGCCACCAACTGCCGGGCGCGAAAAATATCAACATCCCATCCAAATTCTACAAATACCAGGCCGATACCCCGCGATGAACTGCTGCGAACCACCTCTACGCCCGGAGAACCATTCAAGGCGGTTTCTATCGGCAATACGGCCTGCACCTCAATCTCTTCGGGCGACATACCGCCTGCCTCCAGAAATACCGTAACCCGGGGACGGTTGAGATCCGGCAGCACATCCACGGGCAGGTTGACGGCCGTCCAGGCGCCCCATACAAGCAGCAAGGCTGCCGACGCTACCACAAAAAGGCGGTTTTGGAGGGAGAACCGGATGAGTTGATTAAGCATTCGAAATTGATTTTCTACTGTCTTTATTATTTATCCGTTTTGGCCTCCCAGGAGGCAATCCGTTTTTTTAAATTGTTTACCGCAGCGGTCAGATTTTTCTTTTCCCCCAGCGCTACAGCTCGTTTTGCAGCTTCAATTGCAAGGTCAAATTCCTTCAAATCAGCCAGGATCTTCTGCGCCAGGTCGGGATAATTAAAGTTTTCGTTTTCTAATTTTTCAGCATTACCAATCCATTCGGCAGCCTGTTTCAGATCACGGTTCGTTTTGTAGTAATAGGAAGCGGCCTGGTAAAACAATTCCGCGTTTTGTTCCTTTTTTTCAACCAGCCTTTCCTGAATTTCCGTCATGATAGCCTCATCGACAGGATTTTTCAGCGGTATAGGCACGAGTGTGTTTTCCCAGATCAGGTTTAAGGATGCAGTACCTTGCGGAGTTATATCATTGACCTCAATGGTGAATGTTTCATAAAACCGCTCCGTTTTTACGGGTTTGACTTTAAACCGGTGCACGTCTTTGTTTGCATCATAGTCAAAAGCCCCGTGCAAGGTTGGATCCGAGTTGAGTATGATCGTCCATTCATTTTCAGAAGGTATGCTGAAAAGGGCATACCTGCCGGGGGCAATTTTTTGATCTCCAATGATCAATTCTTCCTGGAACTCAAGGTTTGTGCAATCGCTTGCTCCTGTTCGCCAGAGGGAATCGAATGGAACGAGTTCGCCAAAAATTTTGCGCCCCCGCGCTAACGGTCTGGCATACGAAATGCTTATTTGATTGCTGCCAAACTTTTGTCTGACCGACGCTTCCGGGCTTGGCGCCGAAGTTTTAAAAGCAACAGAAGCCGTTTTTTGAGCCCAGGATCTACCCGCCAAAAAAGCCAGAAGGATAAATAAAAACACTTTTCCCATCACAAAATTATTTATTGTCCCGGACGAAGGGAGTCCGGGACAAATCCAAAAACAAAATCGCATTCTTATTTCGAATCCGTACAGGATTTTGTGCCTCCGGCTGCGCCGGTGCGGTCATATTGGCAACAACCGTGCAAGTTGTTGTAGGCCTCGTCACTCGCTTTGTACCCGGCATTGTCGTATCCGGACAGGGCGACCGCTTTTTGAATAGCGTCCGCCGATGTTTTTTGGGTGTCGAAGCTCACGGTGAGCATATCTGTTTTCTGGTCCCATACGGCGGTAGTTGCTCCTGTGCCCAGCGCAGCTTTTTCAATCGTTTTTTTGCACATCCCGCAATTGCCCAGCACCATGAATTGCGTGTCCTGCAACGTGTTACCGGATGCCGTTTCCTGGGAGAATGCTGTCTGGCTCAGCAGGGCCAGAAAGAAGATAAAAAAGATCTTTTTCATGTTTTTAAATGGTTGAATCGTAAAAAAATGATTTGGCATATGTGGTTCGCTACCCGATTGACCGATTGAAAAAGGTTGGCGAGCCGCTAATGAATTATTAATGTGGATGATCGTGGCCTTCCTCCTGTTCTTCGCTGCCGGGCTGTCCCTTGGCAACTTTCAAAACAAAATCAGCCGTATGAACTTTTCCGTCGGTTTGAAATTGCAGCCAGCCCCGATAAACGCCGGGTTGGGCGAAAGTGGTGTGGATGTCCAGTTTTCCGCCCGTTGCAGAGGGATGGGTATGCACAAATTCTTTAGTCGCCACCTCTACCAGAACGAGATGGGCTTTCTCGCCGAGGTAGTTCTCGAATGTGGCCGGATCAACCGGTTGACCGTCTTTTTTGATGACGACAGGGATATGCTGCTGATTGCCGGAAATGAGCCCCTCGCCCCCATGCCCGGCCTCAAGCGACAAGGTATAACCGTCCACCGTCGCTGTCATTTTGGGCTGCGTGTAAGCAACTGTTTTCGAGGGGGCGCCGGTCACGTTGATCTGTGTTTTATTAACCTGGTTGAGGCCGCCCATCGGTTTGTAGTCTGTGAAGGCCCAAAAGACACCGCCGCTTTCAAAACGGGTTTCTTCGTGCCCCCGGCCGTTTTTGAACGATTCGCCTTTACCCAGCGCCCGGATGTCGTATGCGCCGCTTGCCTGGTATTCAGGGTGGATATGGTCAAACCACGACAGGTCGTCGCTCACCAAAATGAGGTGCATTTTTTTCTCATGCACGAGGTCAAGCGGCACAGGCGCCCCCTCGTTGCCTTTGATTTTGGGCGTGAAGGACATCAGGCCCGGTTTACCGGCTTCCAGTTGCGCAGGATTGGAGAAGTATTGAGTAAAATATTCGGCTGTATTACCGGCAACCTCTGCCTTCACCAGTTCCAATTTCATATTGCAAACCGGGCAGGTTCCAGGTTTATCATAGGTTTTGCCCTTTTCGCAGTTCATCGGGCAGATGTATTTTTCACCGGAAACCGCAGCTTCCGTGTTTTGGGAATCGCTGTTCGATTGGCCGTTATTACATGCGCTGTGCAAGATAACTGACAGCGCGAGGACAATACCCGCGATGAGTGTATTTTTCATAATTTATGGATGTTTTAACGAATGATAAATAAAACCGGACGGATCTGGAAAAGGCCTGAACAGGTGTTCAGAAACACGTTTCAATTCTGTTAGACGCTCAAATCCGATGAAAACAGGCATACGTCTGGCTGACGCGACCTCAGGCCATTATCTTTGGCGGTTGCCAGATAGGCAGATAAGCGGCTTCCGGTATATGGCCGGCGAAATAAAAAGCCATTTTTTGTACCGAAACAATCAAGAAAGTATTGAAAAGCGGGAAATTATTTTCTGCGGCCCAGGTCGGACCCGAATGGCAGATCATCCCACCACCCGGGCAGCGGCAACCGCCATTTTCGGAGTCGCAGGGGCAACCGCGGCCGTTTTTTTGGTGGTCGCAGCAGGATTTGGAATGGTCAGGAACTGCCGATTGAAATTCATCGGCAGTATCGCAGGCCTCTTCAGTCAATTCAGTATGGGGTTGCCTGCTCCTGTCGGCATGATCGCTCCCGCAAGCCTGAATCTGATCTGCCGGAGCAGCGATCAGGCAGAGGAATAAAAGTATTATGACAGGATGGAATTTCATATTCGCCGCAAAATTAGTTAAAATTGTTGAACAAACCACTGTGCTGCAGACCAATGATGAATTATCCGGATTTTTTTTACTTCAAATTAAATTTCAGGAGTTGGGCGTTTAAGGCTACTGCCACCGTACTGACCGACATGAGCACCGCCCCCAGCGCCGGGCTTAAAGTGAAAACCGGATGCAAAACGCCGGCTGCTAACGGAATGGCGAACACGTTGTACCCCGTAGCCCATAACAGGTTCTGGATCATTTTCCGGTAGGTGGCCTTGCCAAAGTTCACGAGATCGATCACGTCCGAAGGCCGGCTGTCCGTCAGGATGATGTCGGCAGTTTCAGCGGCAACGTCTGCGCCGCTGCCCACCGCGATGCCGATGTCCGCCTGTGCCAGTGCCGGGGCGTCATTCACCCCGTCGCCCGTCATGGCAACAAATTCCCCCTGTTCCTGCAGTTTTTTCACAATGTCCACTTTTTCATGCGGCAACACTTCCGCGAAATAACCGTCCAGGCCCAACGTTTCAGCCACCGCCTTGCCTACGCGCTCGTTGTCGCCCGTTGCCATGAAGACTTTGACGCCCTGTATTTTCAAATTCTGCACGGCGGCTTTGGCGTCGGGCCGGATCTGGTCGGCGAGCGCGATAAAACCCAACGGTTTTTCATTTTCCAAAATGTGTACTACCGTTTCAGCGGCGTTCCCGCCGGCATTTTCAGGGAGCGCGAGGTTATGCTCAACCAAATAACCCGGGCTGACGATCTTTATCTTTTTGCCGGCAACCATGCCCTGCACACCCTTTCCGGTCATTGAGGCGAAATCCGATAAAACAGGCAGGGTTAAGGATTTTTCAGCCGCCACCCGTACAATGCCTTTGGCGATGGGATGTTCGCTATGCTGTTCGAGGGCGGCGGCGAGCGCCAGCAGATCATCTGTCGAACGACCCGCGTCGAGCGATTCTACCCTCGATACACCGAACTTGCCCTCCGTCAGCGTCCCCGTTTTGTCAAAAACCATTGCGGTAATCTTACGGGCGCCTTCGAAAGCCGTCCTGTTGCGGATGAGCAGACCCCGGCGGGCGCTCACGGCAGTCGAAATGGCCACCACCAGCGGTATCGCCACACCAAGCGCATGCGGACAAGCGGTGACCATAACCGTGACCATACGCTCCAGTGCAAATGCCAGGCTTTGTCCTTTTATCAGCCAGGCTGCCAGTGTCGTCACGCCCACCCCGATGGAAACAAACGTGAGCCAGCGAGCTGCACGGTCGGCGAGGTGTTGGGTTTTGGATTTTGCGCCTTGCGCTTCCCTGACCAGGGCAATGACCTTGTTCAGATAACTTTCCTTGCCGGTTTTTTCCACCCTGACCTTAAGGCTTCCTTCTCCGTTGACCGACCCGGCAATCACTTTCGACCCCGCCGCTTTCAACACAGGCACGCTTTCACCCGTGAGCATACTTTCGTTCACAAAGCTTTCACCTTCCGTCACCGTGCCGTCCACGGGGTTTTTTTCTCCGGGTTTCACCAGCACCAGGTCGCCGGGCTTCAGCTCGTCCACCCGCATGTCGTGCAACTTCCCGTCGTGGTACATATGCGCTTCGGCAGGCAGCATTTTCACCATCATTTCCAGGGCTTTGGAGGCGCCGGCGACGCTTTTCATTTCCAGCCAGTGTCCCAGCAGCATTATGACGATGAGGGTAGCGAGTTCCCAATAGAAGTCCATGCCCGCAATGAGCCCGAAAGCGACCGTTGAACTGTACAGGTAGGCTACGGAAATGGCAACGCCGATGAGCGTCATCATACCGGGGGCGCGCCGGCGTCCTTCATCCCACAAGCCCTTGAGGAACGGTTGGCCGCCGTATATAAAAATAACGGTAGCGAAGATGACCGAAACCCAATTCCTGCCGGGGAAATCGAAATGGTACCCGACAGCCTGCTGGAACATGGGCGAAATAAAAACCACGGGTAAGGTCAGTGCCAGACTCACCCAGAATCGCCTCAGGAAATCACTGATCATGGCGGCATGATCGTGGCCTGTATGATGTTCGTGCATTGACTTTGAGCCATGTGCCTGATTTTTGACGTGGTCGTTTTTCAAGGCAGGCTGTCCAGGCTGGTGGTGGTGGTGATGATGATGATGATGATTTTCCATGTTCTTTTCAATGAATTTCAGGGCAAAGATCAGGGCAAAAACGGAGGCTGGCCGTACAGCTTTCTGGAAATGGCGTACAGGATTTTGGGTTACAGGCAGTCGATATGCCTGCGCTCACGCTGGTGGCTGGCTTTAAACGCCGTCGGCGTCATGCCGGTCACTTGCCGGAACTGGTTTGACAGGTGCTGCGAACTGCTGTACCCCAGGCGGAAGGCGATTTCACTCAGGGTCAGTTCGTCGTAAACCAGCAACTCCTTCACCCGTTCTGTTTTCTGTGCGATGATGTATTTCTCGATCGTCAGGCCCTCTACCGAGGAAAACAATTTGCTCAGGTGCGAGTAGTCGTGTCCTGTCCGATTCGACAAAAAATCAGAAAAATTCATCGTCTCCGGCTTCTGCGCTTCATGATGTATTTCCTGTACGATGAGATTTTTCACCTGACCGATGAGGCGGCTCGTACGGTCGTCAAGCAACTCAAAACCTTCCGTTTGAAGTGCCTTGCGCAGGGATGCCAACTGAGCAGGAGTGGGCGCATCCCCGATATCCGCTTCGCCGAGCCGGACGTTTCTAACGGACAAACCCGCTTCCGTCAAAATCCGGCCAACCGTTCGCTCGCACCGGGCGCAGACCATGTTTTTAATAAAAAGTTTCATTTCGTTTTTTAAATTGGCCTGTGAATAAGGGATGAATCTGCTCAATGCCCCGATGGCCTCAACCGGCTTCATGCGAGGATGGCATTGACCAAGTTAAACCTATTTTACCACCGCAGCGTTATTTTTACAATATTTTCAATTCGTTCGGTCCATCATGCAACGAAAAACCTTCATCAAATATCTCGGAGGCGCAGCAGCTATGTTCAGTTTGGGTTCTTTAGCGGAAATGGCCGGAAAAATGAAGTCCGGCGACGAAAAAATGCCCGTGCTTTTCATCGGCCACGGTTCGCCTATGAACGGCATCGAGGACAATGAATTCAGCCGGCAGTGGCAGGAACTGGGCCGCAGGATCCCAACTCCAAAAGCGGTGCTCTGCATCTCGGCGCATTGGCTCACCAGGGGCACGTTTGTCACGGCCATGGACCAACCCCGCACCATCCACGATTTCGGGGGCTTTCCCCAGGCCCTGTTTGACGTGCAATATCCGGCGCCCGGCGACCCAGGCCTGGCAGCGGAAACTGCCCGGATCGTCACCAAAACGAATGTCGGACTGGACCACGACTGGGGTCTCGACCACGGAACCTGGACCGTGGTCCGCCGCATGTACCCCGGGGCCAATATCCCGGTCCTGCAACTGAGCATCGACTATCACAAACCCGCCCAATATCACTACGAACTGGCCAAAGAACTGGCTGCCCTGCGCGAAAAAGGGGTGCTGATCATCGGCAGCGGCAATATGGTGCACAACCTCCGCATGGTCGCCTGGGAGAAACTCGGCGAATCCGAATACGGCTACGACTGGGCGGTCGAAATGAATACCCTGTTCAAAAAACATATTTCCGACGTCAACCACCAACCTCTGATCGACTACCGCACGATGGGCAAAGCCGCCGAACTGGCCATTCCAACGCCCGACCATTATTACCCCATGATCTATACACTGGGACTGCAGGAAAAAAATGAAAAAGCGGAATTTTTTAACGATAAGGCTGTCGGCGGTTCGCTAACGATGACTTCGGTGGTGATTGGGGATTATTAAAGGGATTGTTTGGATTGTTTGGATTGTTTGGATTGTTTGGATTGTTTGGATTGTTT
>CAZLEF010000028.1:0-81693 GCA_964558465.1 uncultured Lewinella sp.
AAAGCAAGTGAAAAGCCACTTTTACTTTCTCGATGCAAATATAAACGATTTTACAATTCCAACCCACCGGATCGGCTAAATTTTATCATTTCTCCTTAACATTCAGGTTTTTGCGCCCTTTTTGATTACCTTCGCGCATAAAAAGGCCTTATGAATAATTGCTATCTACGCCTGCTGGTTGCCTTCACTTCTGTTCTGCCGTTTTTCCTGCATGCCCAGGAGAAAAATCTGGACTACAACCAATTCCGGCAGCTTTATGTTGAACTGCCCACGCCCAACAACTACCGGACAGCGTCCGGCGCACCGGGTCATGAATATTACCAGCAACGTGCAGATTATGTGATGGACATCGAACTGGATGATGAAAACCAGATCATCCGGGGTTCCGAAACCGTCACCTATTTCAATCAATCCCCGGATCCGCTGACTTATATCTGGCTGCAACTGGATCAGAACAACCGGTCTAAAGATTCAGATTCCTATAAGATCCGGACCAACGAGCTGGAGGGAAGGGTCAACTTCAGCCAGTTGATGCGCCTGCACAATCAGCCGGACGGCGGTTTCAACATTGACCAGGTCAGGGATCAGGCAGGAAAAGATTTATCCTATGTGATCAACAAGACCATGATGCGGATCAACCTGCCCCAGTCCCTTCTTCCCGGCGGCAAATTCACCTTTCACATCAAGTGGTGGTACAAGATCAATAACCGCATCAAAGAGGGCGGCCGCTCCGGATTTGAACATTTTGAAAAGGAGAACAACTATCTGTATACCATTGCCCAGTTCTACCCGCGGATGGCGGTTTATAACGAAGTGGAGGGTTGGCAGCATAAACAATTCCTGGGCGCCGGTGAATTCACCCTGACTTTCGGCAATTACGAGGTTCGCCTGACCGTTCCGTCCGATCATGTGGTAGGTGCAACCGGCGAGCTTCAAAATGCGAACCAGGTTTTGACCGAAACCCAGCGCAAGCGTATGGAGCAAGCCCGGCAGAGCACAACCGATCCGGTGTTTATTGTCAATGAACAGGAAGCCCGCGAGGCTGAATCCAATCGTGCCAAAGCCAAAAAAACCTGGGTTTACAAAGCCGAAAATGTGCGGGATTTTGCTTTTGCCAGTTCCCGCAAATTCATCTGGGACGCCATGGCTGTAAAATTTGGCAACCGGACCGTCATGGCGATGTCTTTGTACCCCAAAGAAGGGAACCCGCTTTGGGAAAAATATTCCACCCGTGTCGTAGCCCATACGCTGAAGACCTATTCAAAATACACCTTCGACTACCCCTACCCGCTGGCTTACAGCGTACATACCGACCGGATCGGCATGGAATATCCCATGATCTGTTTTAACGGCGGCCGGCCGGAAGCAGATGGAACCTATTCCGAACGAACCAAAGCAGGGATGATCGGGGTGATCGTCCACGAGGTCGGACACAATTTCTTCCCCATGATCGTCAATTCCGATGAACGCCAATGGACCTGGATGGACGAAGGCCTGAACAGCTTCCTGGAATACCTGACCGAACAGGAATGGGATGCGGACTTCCCGACGAGCGCCGGTCATCCGTCCAAGATCACGGATTATATGAAGCTGGACAAAAGCAAACAAAACCCGATCATGACCAATTCGGAATCCGTCATCAGCCTGGGCCCCAACGCTTACAGCAAACCCGCTACCGGCCTTTATATCCTTCGCGAAACCATCATGGGACGCGAACTTTTTGACCTGGCTTTCAAAGAATACGCCCAACGCTGGAAATTCAAACATCCAACCCCCGCTGATTTTTTCCGCACCATGGAAGATGCATCTGCAGTGGATCTTGACTGGTTCTGGCGGGGATGGTTTTACTCTACCGACCATGTGGATATTGCACTGGATGATGTAAAATGGTACAGGCCGGACACCCAAAATCCGGAGATTGAGAACGCTATCACCAGGGCTCAGCGCGAAAAAGCACCAAAATATATTGGCGACCAACGCAATGAACAGATGGAGACGGTGGTCAAACAGGACCCGCGCATGAAAGATTTTTACGACGACTATGATCCGTTGCAGGTGACCGTTCTGGACCAAAAGGAATACGAACGTTACCTCACGGGGCTCAGCCCGGAGGAAAAAACAATCCTGGACGCCGGCTATCATTACTATTCCATCCGGTTCAGAAATATCGGAGGTATGGTGATGCCGCTGATCCTGGATTTCCGATTCGCCGACGGCAGCAACGAGGTTGTGAGGATTCCTGCGGAAATCTGGCAAAAGAACAATGAAGAGGTCAGCAAGGTCTTCTTTTTTAAGCAGGAAGTCCTCAACATTGTATTGGATCCGTTCCTGGAAACTGCAGATACGGAACGGAACAACAATTACTGGCCCCCACAACAGGAACCTACCCGGTTCGAAATATTTAAAGGCAGGGAATTCGGCAGCGGCGAACGGGAAAATCCGATGCAGCGCGCCCGGCGGATGGAGAAGATGAAAGAGAACGGGAATTCGGGTGGGAATTGATGGTGGACGGCCTACGGTAGACGGTGGACGGTGGACGGTGGACGGTGGACGGTGGACAGTAGATGTTGGACTGCAGACTGTAGACTGCACGGTGGACGCCAGCTACGGGTTATCCTTCTGATCTCACTGGTTCTGAATCCTGTCCGTTGATGAAACCATTCATGCCGTTTTTCAAATTGACCAGATTGTCAAACCCCAGTTTTTCAAGCTGGAGAATGGCTTGCCGGCTCCGCTTTCCGCTTTGGCAATGCAGGATTACCTGACAATCCCGCCTGATCCGGTCGGCGGATTGTTGAATTTGCGCCAGCGGGATCAATTCCCCGCCGAGGTTTCCGAGCAGAAATTCGTGGGGTTCCCTGACGTCGATCAGTTGAAAATCGGCCCTGGACGCCTTCAATTCCAAAAACACGGAGGCGTCGATTTCCCGGATATTGCCCGTTACCGGCACGCCGCAAAAACCCTCATAATCGATTAATTCCTTAATGGGCGCCAAATATTGCTTTTGGTAGTTGATGGTCAGGGTTTGAAAGGATGCCGCGTCAAACAAAAACAATTTCCCCAGTAAGGGTTCACCTACCTTGCTGATGATTTTCAGGACCTCGCCGGCCTGGAGGCTTCCGATGATGCCAGGCAATACACCAAGCACCCCGCCTTCCGCACAATTCTGCACGGCGCCGGGATCGGGCGGCTGTGGAAACAGATCACGGTAGTTTGGGCTTCTTGATCCATCGGGCAACAGCGCGTTAAACACCGCAACCTGACCTTCAAATGCAGATATAGCCCCATAAACCAGGGGTTTCCCTGAGATCACGCAAGCGTCATTGACCAGATAACGGGTTGGAAAATTATCAGATCCATCTGCTATGACATCGTAAGCGCTGATCAATTCCAGTGCGTTTTCCCTGGTCAGAGCAACGTTATAAACGTCAATCCGGATATGCGGATTGAGGTTGAGCAAGTGCACCCGGGCAGCCTCTGCTTTGGGCAAACCAATATCTGCAACACCAAAAAGGACCTGCCGCTGGAGATTGCTTTCTTCGACCCTGTCAAAATCTACGATCCCGATTTTGCCGACGCCTGCGGCAGCGAGGTAGAGCAATACCGGACACCCCAGACCGCCAGCTCCAATGACCAGCACACTGCTGTTTTTCAGGCGCTTCTGCCCACCAGGGCCAAACCCCGGCAACACAAAATGCCGTGCATACCTCAACCGTTCTGCCGGAGAGAAATTGTCGGCCAGACTGTCACTTGTGTTAAAATTTTTATCTGTGGCGTCCATTTATGAAAAAACCCCGTATATTCGTTTGAAGAAACAAATTATTGATCCCAAATTCTATGAACATGTGTTGCTTCTGCATTCCTTGCCGGAGATTCCGATCCGGCATTGACCCACCTTTGTTAAATAGCTCCTATTTCATTACAAGTGAACAGTACAACCGGTTTAATGCCTTCTGCCATGAATATCCCAAAAACATACACATTTTATTCTTTTCTGGCCGCCATTCCTTTTCTGTGGGTTCATCTCAACCAAACAACGCGATTATCCGAACCAATCAATCCTAAACCGGTACTTGTGGACGAGCCGGTCCAGGCCGGTATACCGGGTCAGTTTATGGGCGCCTTCGCATGGCTGAATGCGGCGGCCGACGCCCCCCTCGATATTGACAACAACCTCACCCCGGACATTATACCGCCCTGTTCCTGCAGGTCCTATCCGGAATACGCCAACGGCGAAAACCTGAATAACCGGGTTTTTGACGACCAGGTGATTATTGCCACCGGTGTCACCGGGCAGATCTGGAAAGTGAAAATTGCGGGTAATATGCTGCATCCGGTCACACTGGACACCTTGCCCAACGGCATAAGCGTCCCTGAGGTCGGTCAAAGCGGGATCTATGTCCTGAAATTCGCGCACCGGGAATCGGACGGGTTCATCTACATCGCAGAGTCGCCCGGCGATTATCCCGGGCAGCAGTTCGGCCCTGTACAGAACACCTGTTATTACCCGGATGCGCAAATCGATTTGCTGGATGACGAATACTGCGATGTTGATCCGACCGTTTTTCCGTTGGCTACCGTGACTTCCGGGTTTGACAACAACTTTTTGCCGTTGGACCCTGAGGATGAATTATGGACCATTACCCGGCTGGAAAACAACCAGTCCTATTTTACTTCTGTCTTTTCGCCCACCAACCTCGGAGGTGGCCATTACCGGGTGCGGTACACTTTTTACGGCGACGACCGGCCCGACCAGGATCCCTTTAATACAGGGTGCGCCACCACTGTTTACAAGGACGTTTACGTACATTCAACCGTGCCTATGTCCTGTCACTTCTCCCTGAACCTGACCCTGAGCCCGGTCACCTGTTCGGCAAAAATCACACCGTCCATGATCCTGACCGCCAATCCGGCGGAAGTTGATCATTATACCGTGACCGTAACCGATCAGAACGGACTGCCCCTGGGCGATACCGTCACCGGGGCCCAGGCCGGGCAAACCGTTGAAGCCACCATATTTGACCATTGCACAGGGCTGAGTTGCACCACCCTTTTTAATATCAGCGACATCACGCCGCCGACCCTTAATATCCCGGCCAATATCACCATTCCCTGTACCGGAGACTACAGCACACAGAATACTGGTTTTGCCACCGCCACCGATTGCAGACCTGTCACCATCACTTACCAGGACCAATGGATCCAAACGACCTGCGGCAACCCGAAAGTAAGGATCAACCGCACTTGGCGCGCCACCGATGCGGGCGGGCTGGTGACGACCAAGGTACAGGTAATCTCCATTGCAAGGGCCACCCAAAACGATTTTCTTTTCCCAGCTGACGTGGAATATACCTGCGAACAGTACGCTTTTAACCCGGGCATCATTGCCGCTGCAGTGCCGGGCGCCGGATTACCCACCCTGGTCAACAACCCGCTTTGCGGATTGATTTACAGTTATCAGGATAACATTATCCCGCTGTGCGGGAATCCTGAAACCAGTTTTTTCATTATCCGGACCTGGACGGTGCTGGATGAATGCGGCATTTCGATTTACCAGACCGACGGCGCGGGCAACGACAACATCCAGCTTATCCGGGTCAGGGATAACATCCCTCCCGCCGTTACAGCGCCTGCGGTGACCATCGGCGCCAATTTCAGTCCCCTGGACACCGGATTGGACGAATGTTCTTCCACCGGTTTGATCCCTCCACCGATCGTTACAGACGCCTGCAACACCTATACCATCCGGATTTTCACTCCGCTGGGCGAAGCGATTTACGCCAACGGGCAGAATGGCGCCCAGGGTGGTTATATTCCGGCGCCCGGGCTCGAACTCGGGCAGCATACCATTCAATACCGGGTGACGGATGCCTGCAACAATATCCGCAATGTGAGTACGACCCTGATCGTGGAAGATCAGCAGCTCCCCCAAATGATCTGCAACAGCATGCTCAACGTATCGCTTGCAGCCAACGGCCTCGGACAGGTGACGCCGGACATGATTGACGAGGGCAGCCGGGATGATTGCTGCGTGGATCAGCGGCTGATTAAACTGATCGATGAGCCGGATAGCGCCTTCCGCCAAAACATTACTTTTTTCTGCACCAACGATACCACCTCTGTCATCCTTCGACTGTGGGATTGCGCGGGTCATTTCAACGATTGCCAGGCTATTCTGACCGTAGAGGACCGGCAAAAGGTGGCGATTGTGTCCAAATTTCCAAACAGATCCATTTCCTGCAAGGCCGACGTTTCCAACTATTTTGATCAAAATTTCGAAGCGCCGGTTTTTGCCGACAATTGCCAGTTCCAGGTTGAATTCACTGCAGACGATGAACGGAACAGTTGCGGGGTAGGCAAAATAACCCGGACCTGGCGCGCCCAGGACAATCCCAATAACCTGCCTGCCATTGTCAAACAAATCATTACGACCACAGGAGAATTCACTTACAGTATTTTCACACCGGAGGACGCTGAAGTTGCGTGCGGCGCCCAGGTTACGGATACCTTGATCTACAACTCCACGGGATGCGACATGCTGGCCTACGGGCTGATCTCCGAAGCGCCAGCGCCGGCTTCAGGGGGGGCCTGCAACCGGATCATCCGCACCCACCAGATCATCAACTGGTGTGAATTCGACGGTACGTCCGCTCCTTATATTTTACCGAGGTCAGCCAGTGGCCTTGACGCTCAGTTCAACATTCACGACGGGCAGGTGTACCAACAATTTTTGTTTGGAGAGATAGAATTGGACCCGGCAACCGGGATCTACCGGTACGAGCAATGGGTGAACATCAGCGACGATACGGCGCCTGTCATTCAGGCCGGAACCATTGGCGAAATCTGCGCCGGCGCCAATTGCGTTGGGGCAGTCACCCTGGACTTCACGGTACAGGACAATTGTGTCGCACCTCTGACCGTCCAGAATCGCCTGCAAACACAAGGGCAGACGATTGCCGACCCATACGGTCAATTGACCAGCACCCCCCAGGGTTACCGCATCAGCGGTCAATACCCGCTGGGAGAATACGCCCTTTTTCTGACCGTCAGCGATGAGTGCGGGAATGCCCGAACCGCGACGATCCCTTTTCAGGTATCCGACTGCAATCCCCCCGTACTGATCTGTCCATCAACCCTTTCGTTTGAGGTGTTTGTGGATCAACCCCTTAACCTGACCCCGGATATGATCGCACAGCCGACCGACGAATGCAGTGAACCGACCCTGAGCTTTAACGAAGAAGGGACTTTAAACAGCATTTTGTATGATTGTGATTCATTGGGCGCCAGGGTTGTGCATCTCTATTCTGCCGACGCCAGCGGCAATTCTGCAAATTGTTCGGTGTTGGTCAATATTGCCACACAGCCCCAAGGATGCCAGCGTTTTTTCACCATCCGCGGGTTCATCCAAACGGAAACCGGTCAGCCGGTTGCCAACGTCCTGGTTAAACTCAGCACGCCTGTTCCGCAGGAACAACTGACCGATTTCCTGGGGTATTATGAATTTAACGATGTCCCGGAAGGCAATGCCTACAAACTTGAAGTATTAAAGGACGTCAACCCGATCAACGGGGTAACGACCTTTGACATCATCCAGATCACCCGGCATATCCTGGCAGAACAACCGCTGCCCAGTCCGTTCAAAATGATTGCGGCGGACGCCAACAAATCAAAGGTGATCTCTACCCTGGATCTGGTGCATATCCGGCGGGTCATTTTAAATGTTGCGACTGCCTACCCCAACAACACTTCCTGGCGTTTCATTCCGGCAAGTTATTCCTTTTTCGATCCGAGCAATCCCTTCGGAGAAAACTTTCCGGAAACCGTTGTCATTCAGGCCTTGTCGAGCGATGTTACGGTTGATTTCACGGGGATAAAAATTGCGGATGTGAATGATAGTGTGAATGGGCAGAATTGAGTTTGGAGTTTGGAGTTGCGAGTTGCGAGTTTGGAGTTGCGAGTTGGGAGTTGGGATTCAGATGATTTCTTCGAAGTTGTCATTGGCGGGGTTGGGCCGGTTGGAAAGGGCGCGGATGCTGATCTTGTGCATTCTGTCAAACTCCTGGCGGACAGCCTCCGTAAATTCGGCATTCACCAACCCTTTAACATCTTCAAGGGTCTGCAGGTGGATGTCCTGCGGGAATTTATAAGTTTGCTCAAAAAAACCGGTTTCGAATTTGACCGAAATCCGGTTATCCATTTTAAAAACAGTGATCTTCAGGGTGGGATGGTCGAGGTATCCGATAATTCTCATCTCCTGATGTTTTCAGTCAGCAATTGATAAATCTTCTGCCACTCCGGATGTTTTTCCAACAGACCGAGGTGTCTGGCTATTGTATTTTCATCTCCTCGGATGGCGGGGCCGGTTTGAACATTTTCAGGGAGATCTCCCTGGACCTTACCGGCCGTTTCCTGGATCAAAGGGCGGATCAGATCAAAGGACAATCCTGCCTCTTCCATAATTTTATGGGCGATGCCAAACAAGTGGTTGCTGAAATTATTGGCAAAAACACCGGCAATATGGGCCATCGCCCGTCTGTCATCATCCATCCGGACAACCCGGCTGTTCAGGGCATGGCCAAGCTGCTCCAGCAACCGGATATCGGCCTCATGACGGGCATGTACGCAAACAGGGATCCGGTCAAATTCGGGCTGCCGGCCCCGGGAGAAACTTTGAAATGGATAAAACACCCCGGATCTTCCAAAAAAAGCGGCCAGTACCGATGAATCGACCCCGCCGGAAGTATGCACAAACAAGCGGTTTCCGGCATTCAGATAAGACAGTTGCCCGGCCACTTCCCGGATGGCGTGATCAGATACGGCAATGATGTACAACCGGGCGCCGGGGTTTATTTTTTTCAGGTCGTTTACCGGTTCTGCACGGATCCGGAGCGCCAACTCCCTTGCCTTTGAAAGATTGCGGCTGAACACCTGCAGGACGGGGATCTTTTTTTCAGCCATGCGCATACCCAGACTTGAGGCAAGTTGTCCTGCTCCGATGAGAACGACCGGTCCATATATGTCTGCAACGGATTCCAAAACTACCTGCCCTTAAGTCGGTTCCAAAGGCTCAACCCCAGGCCCCCCAGCATCAGCAGGGAACCCAACCAGAAAAGATTGATACCGGGAAATATTATAGCCTGAAAAACAATAAAATCCGTTCGGAAGCTATTCAAGGCAATTTCAGCCGGTAACAGGATTGGCGTTTCGCGCCGGTGGCGGGCCAGCATAAAAGTCATGGTTTCCGTAGCGGGATCCACCGCAGTAAACCGCGTATACAAACCCAGTTGGGGGATAAAATCCCGGGTATTCATCGGGCTGGCGCCCCGGATATAAAACACCGGTTGTGCGAGGTAATTCGCCCCGTTTTCCGCCCGGATTTCGAGCAATCCGCCCACCGCAATATCGCCATCTTCGGCCTGATAACCCGGGTTTTGGGGTTTTCGGTCCACCCCGGCAAATTTGAATTGAATGCCGTCAAATTCGGCGGATTCGCCCTGTTTGAGTTTAAACTCTTTAAATTCCAAGGCGCCTTCGAGGCCGATCAGGCGCCCGATGGTCTCTTCTGCGAGTTTGATCCGCATGCTGAGTTCGTTGATCTGGGCCGGATAAGTGTAGGCCAGTTGACCCCGGAGGATCAAAGCCGGTGCAACCAGGTAGGATGTATCTCCTCCCAATGCGCCGATCCTGATCTTTGCGCCGATGCCGATATCGCCCGGTTTGGGTTCGTATTCCGGATGGACCGGGTTAAAATTGATCTCTTCGAGTGAAACGCGAAAAGTTCTCAGGGTAAACGTGTCGCGGTCCTTCAGCAATACGGTATCCTGGAAATCCAGGGCGTTTTCCATGCTCAGGTCGTACCGTTTATATTTCAATTCGGCTTCGCGGGTTTTCCGGGCCTCGGCATCCATTTCAACTTCCGGCAGGCCGGTGATATGGGTAAATATGTCCTTGTCAGGGTAACGTTTGGTATAGGGGTTGTAGGCCGCAATTTTTGTAAACTGCTTATCATACAGGATATTGGGCCGGAGGTTGAATTCTTCGATAACCTTCCCGGTCTGGTCTGATTTTTTCAGGTTGACGGTGTAAGTCCGGGTAAACCCTTCGATCGTGTCCCCAAGGTACGTAACCTGGTAACCGCTCATGGGCATCGGGACGCCTTTGAACAGCATGATATTCTTTTTGGCCGCGTCCTCTTCAGCGCCTTCAATGATCCCGTCCATTAAAAACGGATTGGAAGAAATGAACTGCTTGTTCAGGCCGGACGCCAATACCCCGATGATCATCACACCAAATCCAAGGTGGGCAATCGCCGAGGCAGAAGCTTTCAGGTTGCCCCTGACGAACCAGATCAGATAATCGAGGTTGCTGAAGATGGCAAACCAGCCTGCAAACAAAAGGACCCAGTATTGCCAGGTATTCGACCTCAGCCAAAGGACCGAAAGCGCGGTGATCGCAGCTGCAATGGCCAGCGTAATACCGCTGTGCCGAAAGAAGCGCCGGGCTTGTTTGGTCCAATTGGGCTCTTTGTAACGCAGAAACTGGGCAATGCCGGACAGCAGGCCGATCAGAACCCCGATCCAGAGTTGAAAACGGTTGTGGTGAACTACCTGGTCGGCGATTACTTTGGGTTTAAAATCGGGGTCGAAAAAGGTTGCGATTTTATTAAATACCGGCAAAGAAGTAGCCCCGGTGATGAGTACAGACGAAAACAAAAGCACCAGTGTCCCGATAAACATCCAGAATTCCCTGGAATTTAAGGGCTCTTCCTGTGCCGGGGCGGGTATACCCCTGTTCCGGGAAATCAGAAAATACATTGCAATACCTGTAAACGCAGCGATAAAGAGAATCAACTGCCATTCGAGGCCCATTTCCGTGAACGCGTGTACGCTGGTTTCGCCCAATACCCCGCTCCGGGTGAGAAAGGTGGAATACAGGATCAGGATAAAGGAAAGCAAATAAAAAATATACGCGCTCCGGATGGAATAACCTGTATTGCGGCCGATCAGGTTGGCGTGAATCCCCGCGATCAGCATCAACCAGGGCACCAGAGACATATTTTCAACGGGGTCCCATGCCCAGTAGCCGCCGAAGGTGAGGGCCTCGTATGCCCAGGCGCCGCCCATCAGGATGCCCAGGCCCAGAATAGCGCCGCTGAACAAAGCCCAGGAGAGCGCGGGTTTCATCCACTCCCGGTGTTCGCGCAGCCATAAGCCTGCTACGGCAAAACAAAAAGGGACGACGGTGGAAGCAAAACCAAGAAAAAGGGTCGGCGGGTGGATGGTCATCCAATAGTTCTGCAGCAAGGGGTTCAGGCCCGTGCCCTGGATAAGACTTAAATAATCGGCGCTGTTAAATATTGGCGCTTCTACCGTCTCGCGCAGCAGAAGCAGAGGGTTGCTGCCGATCCGCACAGGATCCTCTCCCCACCCGATATAAACGCCGAGTATCATGGACATGAGGAATACCTGAACCAGGGATAAACTCGCCATTACCGGGGATTCCCATTTTTTGGCCGTTTTGATCAATACCACCCCGAGTACCACATGCCAGAACATCCACAACAGGAAACTGCCTTCCTGACCTTCCCAAAAAGCGGAAAAAATATAGCGGAAATCCAGGTCGTCGGAAATATGCGCCTGCACATACTGGTATTCGTAAAACCGGTTGATCATCAGGTAAAAAATGATCCCGATGACTGCAAAAACGCTCAGGCCATGCACAAGAAAAGCGCCTCTGCCGATATTGATCCAGGTGGGGGCTTCCTGGGTTTCCCTTCGCTGGGCGCCGAAATAATAAGAAAGCGCAGCCAGCAAAGCAGTGGTGAAAGCCAAAAAAACAGCCAATTGGCCCAGTTTGCCGGGCAGAAGGTGTTCGCCTATATACTCCATTCAATATCAGCTTTTTTTCTCCTTAAGGAAAACCTCTTCATCCTTGTACTTTGAAGGGCATTTGGTGAGCACATCGGTTGCCACAAATTCGTCGCCCTTCATTCGGCCGGTCAGCACGATCTGTTCGGCCAGTTCAAAATCCTGCGGTTTTGCCTTGAGCAAAAGTACTTTCCGCTCTTTGCCTTCGGCGTCGCGAAGGTAGAACCGGAAAGCATTGGGGTCGACCTCAGGGTCGTAGATCATTTCTTTATCCTTGATCAGTTCCCCGGCTATTTTAACTTTTTCACCGCTGTCCCCCGCCTGGTCGAATGTAGCGTAACTGCTCATATCCCCGGCCATTTTGGAAAGGATGAAAATCGCGACGGCGATCATGCCGATGGCTATGAAGTGGATTTTTTTCATGTGGCTAGGTCTTTATATTTTCACAAAAATACGCAGGATGAACTGGATTGCGGTCAAAATCTTGTCAAAAACCCCGGCCGGGGGAAAAAATACCGTTCTATGACCTTCGAAAACCGGAAGTACAGGGTAAAAGGCTGCAACTTGATCAATTGTTTTAACTTTGCGGACTTAGCGAAAAGCGGATATGGAAGAGCATTTGATCGTCAGGTTGCAGCAAGCCAATATTTACCAGCAAAACAACCGGATTCTGACGGGCGTGAACATCAGGATTTCCAAAGGAGAGTTCACTTACCTGATCGGCAAAACAGGCAGTGGGAAATCCAGCTTGCTCAAGACCCTTTATGCGGCCCTGCCGCTGAAAGAAGGCAAGGGTTCTGTAGCCGGATTTGACCTGAAAGCCCTCGACCGGAATACGATCCCTTTGCTGCGCCGCCGTCTGGGGATCGTTTTCCAGGATTTTAACCTGCTGATGGATAGAAATGTCCAGGATAACCTCCGTTTTGTTTTGGAGGCCACCGGATGGAATGACGAAAAAAAGATCCTCAACAGATCGATGGAAGCCCTCGAACAAGTTGAATTAAAAAGCCAGGCCCGCAAAATGCCGTGGGAATTATCCGGCGGAGAACAACAAAGAGTTGTAATTGCAAGAGCCTTGATCAACAACCCCCAACTGCTGATAGCAGACGAACCGACCGGCAACCTCGATCCTGAAACCTCCGACGACATCTTATTGCTTGTGAGGGAGTTATCCAAAAAAAACAATACCGCTGTCATCTTTGCCACCCATGATTACAGGGTCATCCAGCATTTTCCCGCCCGCATCATCCGCTGTGTCGACGGCCGGGTGATCAGCGATGAAGAGATTGAAATTTAATCTCTTTTTTCAACAAATTATTGTAAACTTGCCTTTTGAAACGCGCTTAATTCACTTTTAAAGATCGGGCCTATGCAAAACAATTCCTCCGGACATTATCTCGACAGCCTGAACGAAATTCAGCGGCAGGCTGCCACTGCCATAAACGGCCCCGTGCTGGTTGTCGCCGGCCCGGGTTCGGGCAAAACCCGAGTACTGACCTACCGGATCGCCCATATCATCGAACAAGGCAACGCTCCCTGGTCGGTAATGGCGCTCACGTTCACCAATAAAGCAGCCCGCGAAATGAAAGACCGGATCTCCAAGGTCGTCGGGCCGCAGGCAGACAAAGTTTGGGCGGGCACCTTTCACTCCATTTTCGCCCGCATATTACGGGTGGAAGCTGAGAAGATCGGATACCCTTCCAATTTCACCATTTACGATACGGACGACACCAAATCGCTCATCAGCGCTATCCTTCAGGAAATGCACCTCGACCGGAACATTTACAATCCCAATACGGTCAGGAGCAGGATCTCCTCCGCAAAAAGCAACCTGATCACACCCAGGCTGTACGCCGAAAACGAGGAACTGCGCAACCAGGACCGGATGGCCAAAATGCCCCAGATCTTTGCCGTTTATGAAAAATACGCAGCCCGTTGCAAACGCGCCGGCGCCATGGATTTTGATGATCTCCTGTACCGGTTGTACGAGTTGCTGCAAGTTAACCCCGATAATGTCCTGCAAAAATATCGCACCCGGTTCACCCATTTTCTGGTCGACGAATTCCAGGACACCAACCACCTGCAATATTCCATCATCCGAAAACTGGTGAATTACGAGAACAGTCCCAGGAATATTTGTGTCGTCGGCGACGACGCTCAAAGCATTTACGCCTTCCGGGGCGCTACCATCCAGAACATCCTGGATTTTGAAACCGACTTTAAAAACTACAATATCCGGGTCTTTAAACTGGAACAAAACTACCGGTCGACCGAACATATCGTCCAGGCAGCCAACGAACTGATCCTGAACAATACCCGGCAGATCCCCAAAAAGATCTGGTCGGACAAAGGGGAAGGGCAACGCATCCGGGTCATCGAGGCCGTAACAGACAATGAGGAGGGCAAGCGGGTGGTCGATACCATCGTTGAACAAAAAAACAGGTATCACTTGTCCGATTCGGATATTGTCATTCTTTACCGCACCAACGCACAGTCCAGGGTATTCGAAGAACACCTTCGAAGATTTAACCTGCCGTACCGGATATTCGGCGGACAATCCTTCTATCAGCGAAAAGAAGTAAAAGACCTGATCGCCTACCTCCGCCTGGTGGTCAACCGAAACGACGAAGAAGCGCTCCGGCGGGTAATCAACTACCCTAAAAGAGGGATCGGGGACGCTACCGTTGAAAAGATCAGTGAAATTGCCGGCAGCACCAACCGGACCATGTGGGATTGCCTGCTCGAAGTCCAGGCAGGCGCCCGGGCAACTACCGCGCTCATCGGGTTCAAGGATATGATCGAAAAAGCCCACGCCCGGCTGGACCAGGCCGACGCATACGAATTGGCCAACCATGTAGCCAAACAATCGGGCCTTCTGGATGATTTGAAAGGGGATACCACGGTAGAAGGTTTGTCCAGGAAAGAAAATATCGAAGGGTTGCTGGATGGCATAAAATCTTTTGTCGACGAGGATACCGTGATCGATACCGAGACCCTGCCCGATAAAAGCCTGGCCACTTACCTGCAGAATATCGCCCTGCTTACGGACGCCGACGAGGGCGTCAATACCAAAGATTTTATCACTTTGATGTCGGTCCATTCCGCCAAGGGCCTCGAATTTAAATCGGTTTTTGTCACTGGCATGGAAGAGAAACTGTTTCCTTCTTATCTTTCTATGGACAGCATAGAAGGGATGGATGAAGAACGCAGGCTGTTTTATGTGGCCATCACCCGGGCGGAAAGTTTCCTGACGCTCAGTTATGCCAAAAACAGGTACCGTTTCGGACAGGTAAAAATGAACGAACCGAGCCGGTTCCTCGGCGAGATCCCCCGGCAACATATCGAAAGCACGGCTTTTATCCGTTCGGCGCCGGAAGAAAAAGCATTTTCAACCGTTTCCCGGGTCATGGGCAATTTCCAGAAACGAACGACGGCTGCTTCTCCGGTATTGAAAGCCGACCCGGCAAGTTTCAAGCCAAGCCCGTCGGAAAACATTCAGGCAGGCATGAAGGTTCTTCACCTCAAGTTTGGCGAAGGAAAGGTGATCAGCGTCGACGGCGGTAAAGATAACCGGGTGGCGACGATCATGTTCCGGGAAATTGACAGCCCCGAACGCAGGATCATGCTGAAATTTGCCAAGTTGCAAATCCTGGATTAACGTAAGTGTTAGATAGATATTTTAGTCAATTGACAGGGGTAATTTGAACCACAAAGACGCAAAGGAATCACAAAGAGCACAATTTCCTTCGTCCGCTTTAGCTTTATTGAATACTTGACTATCAGCATCTGTGGCGTGGCCGTCCGCCCCTATGGGTGAGACAAGCCTGAGAACTGTTGAATGGTCGCCTAAGAGCCTATCTTAACCATCTTCCGGGTTTCCACCGGGCGGCCTTCCGATAGCAGTTGCAGGAAATATACGCCCGGGGGTAATCCAGATCCCACCTCCAGGGCGCCTTTGGCGCCGTTCAGCGTCCAGGTCTCCATTACTATGCCGGCCGCGTTAAAAACCCTGACGAGGCCGGAAGCGTTGCCATTTCCGAGGTCAAACTCGACTCTGGAAGTTTGATGAAAGGGGTTCGGGTATATTTTGAAGGCGCCTTCATCAACGGGTTCTTCCGTAGCCACCACACCAAATTCATAGGCCTTGAAGCCGTCCACCCCGGCTTCGACAAGATGGCCTGTGGGGTCCAGATCGCCGGTTACAAACGCAATTCGCATTTCATCGGTCACTTCAAGGAAATCCTTCACCCGGATACGCGTTTGCGGGCGCCATACACTGCCCGAGGTTTTCAACACCTCCACTATAGCCGAATCCTGGCCGTTGTATAATTTAACCGTCACCGAATCATCGGGAGCGCTGTTCCCGCCGCCGTTGTGAAACCAGAGATAATAGCTGATCTCGGGGTCGTCATAGATCGTCAGGTCCATGACCGGTGATGTCAGGGTAAACACCCCCCGGTCAACGTCATACGCGGAGTTACTGCCGCCGCCGTTACCGGTCGTATAACACCGATCCCCCAGGTCCCCTGTGATATCCAATTCGGGGTGAACCAGGCTGCCGTCGGCTCTGAAGGTACCGATGGGTTCGCCGAGTTCCCATTCGCCGGTCCATTGCGGAGTTTGTTCCTGCCGGGTGGATTCCCACCCCAGGTCAAAATAAAAATCATCCTGGTAGCCCTGATCCAGGGCGATGGTAAGGGCGGTATTGTCGCTGATCTGAATCCCCGGAACCACTTTGTGCAAATACCCCCAAAGGCCTGCGCGGATTTCATATTCGCTTTCGTAAATACCCGGCAGGAAGAACTGGCCGTTTGGCAAACTGGTGGCCTGGAAAGGGCCTTGTTCGCCGGTCAGTTGGATGGTAACGCCTTCGAGCGGTTCGCCATCGCCGTTCCGGATGGTCAACCCTGCCAGGGTATGCTGATCAAGGGGGTCCAAAGCGACATCCAGGATCGTTAGTTGCCCATTGACGAGGTTGGCTTCAACCACCTTTGGCGCGTAGCCTTGTTTAAAAAAACGAACATTAAACGTTCCGGCCAATGCCTGACCCGTCTCGTATTTGCCAAGGGGGTCGGTAAAATCCTGGTTGGCCTGATCCGATTGAATCGTGATCTTCACGCCGTTAATGGCGTTACCGTTGGCCGAGTTCGTTACGGTCCCTTCCAGCCAGCAAGCGCGCACGTAATGGGGTTCCAGCACAAACAACCCATCGCCGATACTGGAAACCAGGACGGTTTGGGAGGGAAAAAAAGGATAAGCGCCCCAGGCCCCGGCAAACCCGGCCTGGGATCCAAAAAAGGTATCAAAATTGCCAACTTCAATGAGGTTGGTCGGCCGGGAGGCGTCCACTACGATGCCTCCGTCGGTGTAATAGGAAATGATCAGCCAATCCTGCCAGACATGGACGTTATGCGGGATGACATTGGTACCCAGTGTGGCCAGCGGCCTGAATTCGTCAAGTTTGACAATATTGCCCAGGTCGGATATATCATAGGCGCCGATGGGTGCGTTGGCTCGTTCGTCGGTGGTGAAAACGACATTCCCGTTGTCGGAAAGCCAGGCATTGTGGGTAAATTGCGCCGGGGTAGGCTGCGAGGCGAGCAGGGTCACATCCGTTTTATCCGAGACATCGTAGATCCCCAGGTTTCCGCCAAAGATCTCCGACGAATACATGTTATTATTCCGGGCATAGACATCATGCGAATAGATATTGGGGCCTTTTCCAACCAGCACCGGTTGCCCTGGGGTCGTGAAAACATCCAGGATAATGACGCCGCCGGAGTTGAGGTTGCAGCCTGCCAGGTAACAATAACCGAATTCGTCGATATAGAGGTTATGGCAGGTGCGCAAAGACCCTGTGCCCAGCAGGTCGGGCGACCAGTAAGTGTAGGAGGGTGAACCCGGCAAAGCGGACATATCAATGATCAGTAACCCGTCGTCTTCCTCATTGGTGACGTAGGCGTAATCGCCCCAGGTTTTGATGTCCCTCCAGGTACTCTGCGGCCCGGGGATATAAGCGACTTCCGACACATTATCCTCATCTGCAAGGCTGACAATGGAAACCCCGCCGCGCAGGCCTACGATCCCATATTCGGTACCGTCCGGAGCCGTCCAGCCCCATACATCATTTAAATCTTCGTTATAGGGAATATGGGCGATCAGGTCCACATTCAGTTGAGCGAAACTGTAAACATTCAAACCGGTAAAAAACAGAAAAAGAGCGAATTTTTTCATTAGAGATGAATGGTTAAAATTAAAATCCGCGCAAAGATAAGTGAAAGGTTGTTTGGCAGGTCTATTTCCGGCGATCTACGATGGCAATTGTTAATCGGCTGACACATATCAACCTTTGTTTATCGTCTTTAATTTCGATATTCCATACATGGATGGAACGGCCCGTTTTGAAGGGGGTTGCCCGGGCAGTCACCAGGCCATCGGTAACAGAATTCAGATGGTTGGCGTTCAATTCGATACCCACGGGAATTTGTGCGTTCAAATCCTCAAGGCAAAAAAGGGAGGCTACGCTTCCCAGCGTTTCGGCCAATGCAGCGGAGGCCCCGCCGTGCAATAATCCGGCGGGTTGTTTGGTGCGATGATCGACCGGCATGGTTGCCTCTATAAAGTCATCGCCGATCCGGGTGAACTGAATCCCAAGGGCGGTGACCAAAGTCTGAGAGGCAAAAGCGTTCAGGCCCTCCAGGGAAGGTTCATGTTTCCAGATCATATTTAAACGGGAGCATTATCTTGTCTGCGGCGTTTTTCTGATTTTCAGTTCATAGTTCTGAACGACACGCGCTTGTTGTTCTGCCATTTTATTCAGCAACCGGAGTTCCTGTTTCAAGGCTTCTCCTTGCTGAGGAAGGTCATCGGGCCGTGAAAGGCCTTTGCGTCTGCGGTTAATGTCTAAAATTTTTTGGATGGTGTGACTGAGTGCCTGTTTTGCTCTGTCCAGTCGGCTTTTAAGCGGTGTTTGGATCATGGCAATTGGTTTGTGTTGGTCAGCAGGAAAAACCCGGAAAGTTTTTCCCTGGGTGAATAAATATTCTGTCTCGTTCCAGGAAACGATCGCAAAACTCCTCACGCCTAAACATAGAACAAATATAAGAAGATCCTGAAATTATCAAAACAAAATTTCAAGATTTTTTCATTTCAACAATGTTATTTCTTTTCTATAACGACTTAAATGGTCAAAAAGATTGCCCGGAAAAACACTTTAACAAAAAAAAACACATGAAGCCAGAGGGAACCCTTTATTTGCCAAGGGGTAAAACGATGCCGATCCCGAGCACAGGCTGAGCGGTCAGCGGGTCGGCGTTAAAAGTTGGCCGCAAGCGAAAACCGAGGTCTTCATCCACGTCAAAACCTTGCAAATGAGCGTCCACATAAGCTTCGATGCCCTGTAACAGATATACAAACCCGAGAACGGCGTAATAAGTTTGTGTGTTTTTGTCGTATTTGTCGCGGAGGTTGCGCAGGGCTGCCGCATTGTCGATGGAAGTGCCTGTAAATTCATGCGGCTGGTCGTTGAGTTCGGCCAGGTAAGCCGTTTTAAATCGCCGGTAGAGGTCCTGGTTATAGTCGACAACCCGGTACATGCCGTAAGTGGCGCCGTAAACCAGCGGGACCTTCCACCATTTCCGGTTGTAGATCTGGCCGCCCCCGGGAATGATGGACCACAACAAGGCTTTTTTGGGTATGGGCTGCCATTTTTTTTTCAAAAGGGTATCTTGGGTCAGGATATCCAGGGAATCCTTCGGGATCCCAGACTGGCCGGACAAGTTGGTCGAAACCAGACATAAAAAACCAAACGCCAGGGCAAAAACTTTCATGCGGCAATTTTGAATCAAGACGTATACCATGCCGGGAACGTTGAACGGCTTTTGAAGTTTTGCTTTTCATTCACCCTCCGCCCGCCGAAGCCTTGGCATAGGCGGGCTCCGCCCGTACCGGTCGGATAAATCTCACCTTTCATGCTGAGCGGAGTCGAAACTCGTGCTGAGCGGAGTCGAAGCACTACGGCATTTCCACGCATTTAAAGAAATGGTGAAGTTGTTCTTTACTTTCAAACGGAATCAGGATATGCCCCACGCCGCCGTCTTTGTCCTCCAGCACCATTTTGATCTTTTTGGAGCCAAAAAACTCCCGGAAATCCTGCAGGATATCTTCGTGTTCGGAAGTCAGATGGCCGCCGGAAGCAGCCGGGGCAGCCGGTTTTTTCTTGGGCTGGCCGGAGTAGGCGCTGGTGAGGGATTCCGTTTGGCGGACGGAAAGATCCTTTGCCAGAATTTTGTTCAGTACTTCCGGTTGCAGCAATTTATCTTTGATCCCGGCAATTGCCCGGGCGTGGCCCATGGTGATCTTATTTTCTTTGATGGCTTTTTGAACTTCAATATGCAGGTCGAGCAAACGGATATAATTGCTGACCGTACTTCTTTGTTTGCCCACCCTTTCCGACAATTGTTCGTCGGTCAGGCTGCACTCTTCTTTTAAACGGTAATAAGAAACCGCAATTTCAAGGGCATTGAGGTCTTCGCGCTGGATATTTTCAATGAGGGCCATTTCCAGCAACGTCTGGTCATTGGCAATCCGGATATAAGCCGGCACTTCCGGCAGACCGGCAATTTTGGCTGCCCGCCAGCGCCGTTCACCGGAAATAATCTGATACTGTCTGGCGCTGAACCTCCGCACGGTCAAAGGCTGGATAATACCGTGGAGTTTGATGGAGTCGGCCAGTTCCTGGAGCGCCGCCTCGTCAAAATCTTTCCTGGGCTGATCCGGATTGCTTTCGATCTGGCTGGTGGGTACCAGGGCAAAATGACTGGACAGATCCTTGACCACTTTCTCCGGATTTTCGGCAATGGCCTGGTCCAGTTTTTTAGTAAACAAGGCATCGAGCCCCGACCCTACCACTTCTTTGGTCAGTTTATTGGTTCCAATTCTTTTAGCCATGAGTCAATTTTGGTTAAACCAGCACGCTGTCTTTGTTCTTGGTCAGGAATTCCTGCGCCAGGTTGAGGAAGTTGACGCTTCCCTTGCTGCCTGCGTTGATCAACACCACCGGCATATGAAAATTGGGCGCTTCTCCGATGCGGGCGTTCCGGTGAATGATGGTATTGTACACCTGGGTCGGGAATATTTCCCTTACCTTTTCAACCACGACAGACGCCAGGCGGAGGCGGCTGTCAAACATAGACAACAAGATACCCTCAATTTCCAGGTCGGGGTTGTAATTATCCTTGACCAACTGAATGGTGTTTTGCAATTTGGCCAGGCCTTCCAGTGCAAAAAATTCGCACTGGACCGGGATCATGACCGCATCTGATGCAGTCAGGGCATTTAAAGTGATCAGGCCCAGTGAGGGCAAACAATCAATAAAAACATAATCGTAATCGCCCTTGATCTTATCAACGATCTGCCGGAGCGCCATTTCGCGATCCGGGCGATTGGCGAGTTCCAGTTCGGCGCCCACCAGGTTGATATGGGAAGGCATCAGATGCAGGTTGGGGGTATCGGTTTCGTAAATGGCTTCTGCCGGATCAAGGCCGTTGATCAGGCAATCGTAAATGGAGGTCTCGATGTCATCTGCCATGGCGCCTACCCCCGAAGAGGCATTGGCCTGGGGGTCGGCATCGATCAATAAGACCTTTTTCTCCAGGATTGCAAGGCTGGCAGCCAGGTTGATGGCCGTAGTTGTTTTGCCAACACCGCCTTTTTGATTTGCAATCGCAACAACTTTTCCCATCAGCTTCGATTATTGGGTGGATGAACAAGCAAGGTTAAATTTTTATAACCTCGCCAATCGACGGCAAAATTAGCTTTTTTCCGCGTTCCGAGAAAGCCTTTTTAGCAGCCGAATGGTCAATTTTGATGAAACCGAAGGTATCAAAATGGGCGCCGATGACGGTATCGCACTCTATGAAATCGCTGGCAATCAAAGCGTCTTCATAACCCATTGTGAAATTGTCGCCGACGGGTAAAATTGCAAATTTTAATTTGGGACAGGTCATCGGGATCAGTTTCATATCCATGGTCAGGGCCGTATCACCCGCAAAATAAAAACATCCTTCCGCATTCCAGACTACATATCCGAGCGGATTGGCGCCGTATGTACCATCGGGCAATACACTGGAATGAACGGCGTTGACCGCTTTGACCGTGCCAAAATCAAAATGCCATTTGCCGCCGGTATTCATGGGATGCCCTGCAATCCCTTTTTTACCAAACCAGGAATAGATTTCAAAGGAAGAAATGACCGTGGCGCCTGTTCTTTTCGCAATGCTCTCCGCATCGGCAGTATGGTCTTCGTGCCCGTGGGATACCAGCAGGTAATCTGCATCGAGCCGGTCCACATCAATTTGAGCAGCCAGCGGATTCGGGCTGATAAACGGGTCAAAGAGCAATTTTTTACCGGCCGTTTCAACCCCGAAACAAGAATGTCCGAAATAGATGACTTTCATAACGATCCGTTTATTTACCACAATGATACATAAAAACCGCCATCCCTGATTTTATTCATTTTAAAAGAATATTTTTGCCGCTCGAAAATAAAAGCAATGATCAATATCCATGTAATTGACCGCCAGGGTGAAAGCCATTTGTTGGAAGCCCCGACAGACATGAACCTCAACCTGATGGAAGTATGCAAATTGCACGAACTTCCGGTAAAGGGCACCTGCGGCGGCATGGCGCTGTGTTCTACCTGTCATGTTTATGTGGAAAGCGACCATCCCTTGTCCGAAATGCAGGACGCTGAGGCCGATATGCTGGACCAGGCCTTCTTTGTGGAAGACAACTCCCGCCTGGGCTGCCAGATCAGAATAACCGATGACCTCGATGGGTTGACGGTGCGGCTTGCGCCGGAGGCGCTGGAGTGAAATTTATTGATTGGATTGATTGGATTGATTCGATTGATTCGATTGATTCGATTCGATACAATTCGAACTGAAGGCTTTCGAATCAACAAATCAACAAATCAACGCATCAACAATTAATTGAATTAATCACTCCCGCGCCAGCTCCGCCTCCGCAGCGATATACCCGAAGGCGGGCCAGTAGCCGGTGGCAAGAACTTTCCGGAATACTTCTCCGGCTTTTTCCGGATCGCCGTTGTAGAGATACCAGTTGCCGACGCCGTAGCCCTGGGTGACCAATTTTAATTTTTCGTCCTCCGACGGGCTGTCCAGGTTCAGCAGATCTGCAGGTTGTCTCTGCCCTTTGTAGAGTAACAAGCGTTCAAAATAACCGTCATTTTCGATGATCTCCATGTCTTGTGTAATGATATCCAGGATTTTCCTTGCGGATGCTTCGTCACCCAAACGGCGATAGGTCATGTATAACCAATCTGCAGTGGCGCATTTCAGGTCGTCGTTGATGGAAAATTCCATACATTTTTCATAACAGCGGGCCGCTTCCCCAAAATCGCCTTTGAGGTAGTGGGCCAGTCCAAAATGGTACCAAATATTGAATTGCAGGCTGGAAAGCGGGATGTTCAACTTGTTGGGGATGCCGTCCGGTTCTGTAATGGGGACTTTCATGTCCTTGGTCAATTCTGCGGCCCTGGCAAAATCCGCAATGGCCAGATCGAGTTCGCGGATTGTGATGTAACGGTGCCCGCGATGCCGGTATAATTCTGCCGACTCCGGAAATTGGAGCAAGCCTTTCGAAAAAACGTCGATGGCTTCCCGAAACCGGTTGAGGTAAGCGGTTCTGCGACCCAGCCAAATGATATTTTCCAGATTGTTGTTGTCTTTTTCATAATTGACCCTGGCAAGATGCAACAGGCTGTCCTTTACCCGGATGGAAAGCGGCGATTCTTTCAAAGGGTAAAGCGAATCCCCGTTCAAACCAATGGCCTCCGGTCGAGGCGTCGGTTCAGCCGGAACAGTTTCCGGTTTTGGAGACTGACAGGCAAACAATCCGGATAAAAGCAGGAGGAAGGTGAAATGGCGATACATGGTGGAGGATGAAGGTTAAAGGTTAAAGGTTAAAGGTTAAAGGTTAAAGAATGCCTGAAGCGGGGTTTTCAAAATTAGAAGGGTTCACGCGTTCCAAATATAGGTTGATTCAGTAATTGAATCTAAATTTGCTATTAATTTTAAAAAATGATGGAGCAGGCACTCAGCAAAACCAATTTTATTTTCCCTGGTCAAACCGGATTTTACCGGGGAAAAGTCCGGGACGTTTATTTTTTCGGCGACAAAATGCTGATGGTCGCTACCGATCGCATCTCCGCCTTTGATCATATCCTTCCAAAACCCATTCCGTATAAAGGCCAGGTATTGAACCAGGTAGCCGCACACTTCCTAAATGCAACAAAGGACATTGTTCCCAACTGGCTGCTCGCTACCCCGGACCCCAACCTGGCGTACGGCCAGCTCTGCGAGCCCATCAAAATCGAAATGGTGATCCGGGGATACCTGGCCGGGCATTCCTGGCGCGAATACCAGGCCGGAAAACGGGTGCTTTGCGGCGAACCACTGCCGGAAGGCCTGAAAGAAAACGATCCTTTTCCGGCGCCCATCATCACACCCGCTACCAAAGCGGAAGAAGGTCACGATGAAGATATTTCAAAAGAAGAGATCCTTGCCAGGGGGCTCGTTTCCGGGCAGGATTACCAGAAACTGGCGGATTATACCCGTGCCCTTTTCCGGCGAGGAACCCAAATGGCGGCAGAACGAGGACTAATCCTGGTGGATACAAAATACGAATTTGGCAAAAAGAACGGCGAAATCCTGCTGATCGACGAAATCCATACACCAGACAGTTCGCGATATTTCCACCTGGAAGGCTACAGTGAAAGGCAGGCAAAAGGCGCCAAACAGATCCAGTTGTCCAAGGAATTTGTACGGGAATGGCTCATCGCCAACGGCTTTCAGGGGCTGGAGGGGCAGCAGATGCCGGAAATGCCGGATGAATTTGTAGCGGAAGTCACAGAAAGGTATATCGGTCTTTATGAAACCATCACCGGCAAAAAATTTCAGAAAGCGGATACCCGTGAAATGGAAACCCGGATCCATGCCAATGCGATGAAGATCCTGCGGGTTTAATGAGTTGGCAGTTGGCAGTCTACAGTTGGCAGTGGACTGAAGACTGTGATCAGGCCTCTGAGCGCAGTCGAAGAGGCCTTGTCGCACCGGAATGAAGAGTGATAAATTTCAGCCGGATTTGATCTGTGAAAAGTTTTACATACCAATGCGCAAAGATTTACAACATATCTTTCTTTTTTTTCTGGTCCTTTTTCCAACAGGTTCCGGTTATGCTCAGGAAGCCCCCAAGCCGGCTGACAGCCTGGGAGTCTGGACGATCAACCTGGAAGGGGTTACCTTATCCGGGACTGCGGTCAGCCGGCAAAACCGGTTTTCCTTACTAACGAACAGCGACCCAACGCCCCGCCTCCGGGTTGGCGTCAACCTGGTACAGCGCGAGGCCAATGTCAACCTGGCCGGCGTCCTGGACCGGCTGCCCGGCATACAAATGCAACAAGGCGCCTTTAATACCAACCGGCTGAATGTGCGTGGCGCAGGGGCCCGTTCGCCCTTTGCGACCAACCGGTTTACGCTTTATTACGGCGAAATCCCGCTGACAAACGGCGCAGGCGAAACCGCCGTCGAGGAATGGGATCCGAACCTCGTGGGGCCTGCAGATATCTGGCGGGGTCCGGCGCCGAGTCAGTTGGGCGCCGGGGTCGGCGGAGCCATGAGGATCAATATTGCCCAGGACAGCCCCTACCCTATTGCGCTCAAATCGGTTACGGGTTCCTTCGGCCTGTTTCAAAATACCCTCTACCTTGCCCCGTTCAAGGCTGAAAACGGCCTTTCACCACTGAAAATCAGCATTTCCAGCACCCATGGCGACGGGTACCGCCAAAACAACCGTTACGACCGGACTTCAGCCCTTGCCGCCGGCGCCCTGGCACACAAGATCCGCATACTGGATCCGGAGGTTGAAGGCGAAGCCCCGAGACGGCTTACGACCCGCAGACTGGACTATTTGTTTTATGGGCAGCATATCAAAGCCTTCATTCCCAGCAGTTTGAATGCCACCATTTTTACAGAAAGCCCGGAAAGCGCAGCAGCCAACTGGCTGGCTGCCAGGGGTGGAGAAAATGCATGGACGTTCACCGGCGGCGTCACCCAGCAATTTGCCTGGCTGACCCGGACGGGCAACGAGATCCGGACAAAGATCACCGCGTTTGGCCAGTCGCGAACCAACGACGAAAAAAGACCTCGTCCGCTCACGATACTGGATGAGAATAACCTCGCAGGAGGGGTTCGTTTTGTAATGGAATTCAACCCGGAACGACAGCCGCGCGCCAAAAATTCCTGGATCAAAAGTACCGGGTTGGAAGCCTACCGGGAAAGATACCGCCAAAAGAATTCCGAAAGCCTGGACATGGGCGCCACCGGCCCCTTCCTCTTCACCATCACCGAAAAACGATGGCAATATTTCCTGTTTGCGGAAGGCCATATCCCGGTTCCGAAAATCGACATCGAATGGGGCCTCAACTTCAAACAAACGGGCAATAACTGGAATTTTTCCGCAGCTCCGGAAGACAATCTTTCAGCCGGGTCTGACCCCATTCTTTCTCCGAGGCTGGGCATCCGCCTGTTCCTTGATAAAAAACACCTGGCCGAATGGTTCGCCCTCGTAAACAGTGGCGCTTTCTGGCCCGGTTCAGAATCCTCCTATGCCAATGGCGTTCGACTGGATTTGCTCCCGGAACGCGCCTGGAACCTGGAATCGGGCATCCGGTTCCCCGGCTGGGCTCAAAACGGATTGGAAGCAGAAATAACGGCCTTTCGGATGAAAATCGACAACCTGCTCACGCCCCGGGAGTTGCTCTCAGGCGAGATCGTCCAGGTCAACGCCGGCAAAAGCCTGCACCAGGGAGTGGAGTTGCTCCTGGGAAAAACCTGGATCCGGGAAAACCCTGAATTGTTTACCCGGTTGACTTATACCATCGGCGAATTCAAATTCCTGGAATATATCGGCGCAACCGGCAATTTCAGGGGCAACCAACTGGCCGGCGTAGCGCCGGTTCGCGCCCATGCTTCCGTTGACCTGGAGACCCGCCAGGGGTACTACCTGCACGTCAATTACGATTTTACCGACCGGATGTTCGCTAATGACGCCAACACGGTTTTTTCCGAGTCTTTCGGGCTGATCTCCTTCCGTGCCGGCTGGCAAAAAGTGCTGAGCAACCAAAGAGGCGCCTATTACCTGCATTGCAACCTGTTTGCAGGCCTTGAAAACCTGGCAGATCTCCGGTACGCCTCCATGCTCCAGGTGAATGCAGCGGGTACTGTGCCGAGGTATTTTTATCCGGGGTTGCCGAGGCATTTTTATTTGGGGGTTTCGTTTCGGTTTGCGCCTTGACTGCCAACTATAACTGCTGACTGGCTACTCAGTGGAATCAGCGCAATCCGCTTAATCTGCGTTTTAATCTGCGTTATTTTTCAGTGGAATCAGCGCAATCCACTTAATCTGCGTTTTAATCTGTGTTATTTTTCAGCGGATCAGGAAACGAAACCAGCCCCTTTCATCGTTTGGGTAATACCTGAGAACAAAGCGCTATCGGTACAACTTATACTTCATCAATGCTCCCCTTCATGAAAAACCTGATCACCGGGCTTTTGCCCTTGTTTTTTGTATTGACAGGACTGAACGTCCAAGCTCAGGATCTGCTTCCTAAATCGGCCCGAGGGCTGAAACTGGGCATCACCGAAGAGTCGCTCATCGATCATTTTATGCCGTATGTGCCCGGCGCGGGCAGCAATTCCCGCGATCTGCTGGAAGGCCAGAGCCTCAAACCCTACATGATGCCGGTGCGGCAGGTGGGCGTCCGGGGCGAAGCCATCACCTATGGTATTTCCAGCCTGATGGAGTTTTATGTCAACCTGGGTAAAAACTTCAAGGTCAACCTGAGTCCGGATTATATCAGCCTCAACCTATCCGGTTCCGGAAAGACCATTACTTTTTCGGAGACCCTGAATTTCCTGGCCCAGGAAGGCACCGTCAATGCCGCAATCGTCACCTATGACGCCCGTGAAGTTCCAGGCGCCGTCATGGCTACCCAGAAATACAAGATCGTCAATTACCTGCATATTTTCCGCGACCTGACCAAGGAGCGGCAGCGGGTATTTGAAACCAAAAAGGCCCTTCAACGTGGCAATCCGGTGCTGGTGGAAATGCAGGCCGGCGAAGGCATCAAATCTTTCACCGGCGCTAAATTCTGGGAACCGGATGGGGAAACGGATCAGAGCTACCCGCTCATCGTAGTCGGATTCAATGAAAACGACCAGGCTTTCGAGGTCATGAGCAGTTGGGGCAACCAATGGGGCATGGGCGGTTATATCTGGGTCAAATACGACGACTTTGGTAAATTTGCGCGGAACGGGTTTGTACTCATTCCGGAGGATCGGTATTGAACTTCGGCTCCGCTCAGTTCCCTGACTGTAAACTGAAGACTGTAAAAAAACGGATTTCAAATGAAAGCACTGGTATTTGCAGAACAGGGGAAGCCCCTCGAATATACCGATTTTCCCGATCCTGTACCGGGGGCGGGCGAGGTATTGGTCGACCTCAAGGCGGCTGCGCTCAACCGGCGCGATTACTTCATGACCAAAGGTTTGTACCCCAACGTCAAAACGCCCGTTATCCTGGGTTCTGACGGCGCGGGCATAGCTGAGGGCCGGGCTGTTGTGATCAACCCCAACCAGAATTGGGGCGACAACCCTGCCTTTGCTTCAAAGGCTTATACCATTCTCGGCATGCCCTCTCAGGGGACGCTGGCCGAAAAAACAGCAGTTCCAGCCGACCGGCTCCACCCGAAACCCGCGCATCTCAACTGGCATGAAGCCGCCGTTCTGCCATTGGGGGGGCTGACCGCCTACAGGGCTATTTTCACCCGGGGACAACTCCAGGCAGGTCAAAAAGTGTTGATTACCGGCGCGGGGGGCGGCGTAGCCACGCTGGCGATCCAACTTGCCGTTGCAGGGGGCGGAGAAGTGTTCGTCACCTCCGGTTCGGAGGAAAAACTGGAAAAAGCGGCCGGTCTTGGGGTTCAGGGAGGCGCCAACTACCACGACGAAAATTGGCCCGCTGCCCTGAAAGAACAGGCCGGCGGGTTCGACCTGGTCATCGACAGCGCAGGCGGGCCCGGTTTCAATCACCTCGTGAAACTAACCCAACCGGGTGGCAGGCTGGTGGTTTACGGGGGTTCGCTGGGTCCGGTTTCCCAATTTTCACCCCAGATATTGTTCTGGCGACAACTTTCCGTTTTGGGCACAACCATGGGCACAGACGAAGAATTTGCACAGATGCTCGAATTGGTGACGGCTCATAAAATCTATCCGGTCATCGATGGCGTTTTCCCGCTGAGCAACGGACAAGAGGCCTTCGCCCGGATGGCAGAGGGGACACAATTTGGGAAGATCGTTGTTGATACCGCCTGTTGACGAGATGAAGGAATTGCAACACCAAAACGCTGAGGTGGCAACTTGATTTTAATCATCAATATATTTAGTTAACAAAAGAGGTGTTTTTTTTTCACCACATAAGGTACATAGAAAACATAAGAAAGTGATTGAATAATGCCGATGGCATTATTCAATCACGTCTTTTCTATGTGTCCTTATGTATCTTATGTGGTGAAAAAAACCAAGCGCACGCAGGATGCGAAGCCATCCTGCTCTTGAAAAATGGAACTCCAATTGTTTACCATTTAGCAGGTGCATTGTAAACCAAAGTTGCCTGTTTTCCAGACTTGGTCAATATTGCCCTTATCATGAAAAAAATTGGACTGATCTCGGACACCCATGGATACCTCGACCCGAAGGTCTTCCAATATTTTGCAGAGGTGGACGAGATCTGGCATGCCGGCGATATCGGCGACGCCTCCGTATCCAACCAACTCGCCGCCTTCAAACCATTCAAAGCCGTTCACGGCAATATCGACGATGCCAACCTCCGCCGCCAATTCCCCTCGACCTCCGCTTTGATTGCGAAGGCCTCGACGTCTGGATCACGCATATCGGCGGTTATCCGGGGCGGTACAACCAGCGCGTAAAGGAAATCCTGAAGTCCCATCCGCCGGGTCTCTTCATCTGCGGCCATTCCCATATCCTCAAGGTGATGCCCGACCAACAATTTAACCTCTTGCATATCAATCCCGGCGCTGCGGGCAAGCAGGGGTTCCACCAGGTGAAAACCATTGTCCGCTTTGCGGTTGAAAACGGTAGAGTCCGGGATCTTGAAGTGGTGGAGATGGGTGATAGTCGTAAGCTATAAGTCGTAAGTCGATACTATGCACTGACTTACGACTTATAACTTACAACTTACGACTAAATAGATTTAAGATATTCAATGAGCGCGGCCCGGTCTTCGGCCTTCAAAAAATCCCCAAAAGTATGACCCTGGTTGCCGTAACCGGGGAGCGTTGTATCGTAAACCGTATTGGCGCCCGCCGTTTCAACCGAATAATTCCATCCCGCCTTTTGGTGGTTGTAGTCGCCGGTATCGAATGACCGTTTCCAGCGGGCAGGGCGTTGCGGGCTGTTCAGCAGGTCCTCCAGGGTAGGTACTGAGCCGTTGTGCAGATAAGGCGCTGTAGCCCAGACGCCGTCCAGCGGGGGCGCTACATAGCCGTTACCCGGTTCAAGTTTGGCGCCATACGGGTCCTTGCTGAACCAACTTCGGTTGTACCAATACACAAATTCGGCGTAAGCAAAATTGCTTTGTGCCAGAAGCGGATCTGTGCCCACTTCGTCAAGGGAAACCAGGAGGTTGGGATACCCGGCATCGCTTCCGTATTTGCCATGGCATTGGGCGCAATTCTCTTCAAAGATCATCTTTCCGGCCCCGACCAAAGCCGGGTTCAAAGGCTCGGGGTAAACCGGCGCTTCGAGCGTCAGGAGGTAAGCCAGCACATCGTCAAAATGGTTGTCGACCTTCCTGGCTTCGGTAGAATCCGTCACCGTCAGCAGGTTGGAAGCCATCATAAAACGCGCAAAATCCTTTCGCCCGACCGCCGTATAGAACATGGCGTTTTTCTTTTTCAACAGCCACCAGGCCGGCACATCCGAGGGGACCACTTCGGCGGGAATAGCCGTCTGCGGTTGGTCGTACCAGGCCAGGTCGACCGGATTGCGGTGGGCGGCCAGCACGGCGGCCAGTTTGTCGGCCGGGTTGACGCCCCTCACCCTGGTGACCAGATAAGGGCCGGTAGCTTTCACCGCCCGGATAAAGTTTTTGGAGGCCTCCCATTGCGGCGAAGAACTTCCGTAAAACGCCTTGATACCCGCTTCCAGCAGCGGCGCGGCCTGCGACTGGTCCTGGGTGAAATCATAAGTGGAATTGCCCAATCCTACCACCAGTTGGCCATTCAGGTACTGGGCATGGCATTGCAGACAGTTGGGCGCTACGACCCGTACGCCGTTGGCTGCATCCACCGCGGTGTATTGGTAGTTGATATTCGCATTATCACCGGTACGACCCAATTCATTTTTGGTATCCTTCCCGATCGTGTTCACAAAAATGTTATAGGGGATTCCACTCCGGATATAATCCCCATAGACCAGGTAATCCCGGCCGGCCTGCGCGTCGCCCGACCGCTGGGGTGACGGCGGAATAAAGGTGGTTCCTGCCGGCAGAACGGGCTCTCCGGGCCCTTCCGGAAGGTCGTTCTGGCAGGTGAGCAGCAGGGTGACGGCTGCCGCTGTGGCGAGCAGGGTGAGTTTGGAGAGGTTGTTTTTCAGGATCATATCATATGGATGTTAGCTAATGGATGTTAGCTATATGTACCTCCGACCTCCGGTCGGAGGCTCTCGGCATCTGGCGATGGGATCGATAACCGATCCGATCGCCGGAATTGATCCAGGCCTCCGACCTCCGGTCGGGGGCCTGGGGTAGCTCCGACCGGAGGTCGGAGGTACTAGGTTACCGCAGCAACGTCACATCCCCTTTCAGGGTTACCAGTTCGCCGCCGATCTCGTAGGCGATCTGGTAAATGTAGGCGTCAGATGCGGCGGGCTGGCCTTTGAAGGTCCCGTCCCAGCCGGTGTTGTCGTTGCTTTCGAACACCAGCTGGCCCCACCGGTTGTAGACCCTGAACTGGCGGATGGAAAATTGCCTGGCATTGTAATACACCCGGAACACGTCGTTCACTTCGTCGCCGTTCGGGGTGAATACATTGGGGACCCTGGCTTCGTTGGGTACCAGTGCGATCACGATGGTTCCCGTTCCCGAGCAACCCTGGTTGGTTGTCACCTCCACTTCGTACACGAGGTTTTCGGGTTGATCCCCCGTAGGCACGCCCGAAGTCTGGTTCTGGGTGGTGGTTTGGCCGTCCACGCCGAGGCCGGTCCAGGTATAGGTGGTTACTTGCTGGTCAGCGACGATGGTGTTGGCGGTCAGGGTAAGGGTTTCCCCGGAATAGACCGTGTCGATCGGGTCGGAGGTCAGGTTCACCGGGAAATTGTTATCAAAAACGGTAACGGTGACGGTTTCACTGTCTGTTCCGCAATTATCGCCGTACACGTAGTTGACGGTCACGTCCACGGTTTCATCCGGGTTTAAGGTAAGGGTATTCGCATTATTGCCGGTCGGTTCGCCGTTGACGGTCCAGGAAAAAATTTCGGTTACGCCATCAGGCGCTGTGCCGTTGGCCGTCAGCGTGACGGCGTTCCCCAGACAGGCGGATGCGCCCTCCAGTTCGACCATGGAAATGGGGACTACTTCAATCGTCACCGGCCCGCCGACCGATCCGCATTCGTTGGTTGCGGTCAGGGTATAGGTTGTGGTTTCATCCGGGCTGACCGACAACAAGGCCTCCATGGAGGAGAAGCCGGAGTCGACGGACGAGGTCCAGGAATAATCACTGGTCCCGTCTGTGGCGCTGTTGAGGCGCACATTTGTACCGGCGCCTTCGCAGATCTCACGGTCCGGACTCAGGGCAAAAACCGGCAAGGGCCGTATGACAACCGAAACCGACGCCTCACCTGTACACTCCCCTTCCTGCGCTTTTACGGTATAAACGGTGGTGAACAAGGGACTGAGTACCGGATCCAGGCAATCCGTACAACTGATATTTTCGGCAGGTTCCCAGGATATGTCGCCCTGTCCCTGAAACTCCAGCATAACCGGAACGGATTGCCCCTGGCAAATCGTGGTATCCACCGGATTCGGTATCAGGATCTGGGGTTCCACTACATTGATGAGCAACCGGGTGGTGTCCACACATTTGTTATTGGTAGTAACCCGGGTATAATAAGAGGTATCCTGCGCAGTGAAGACCATAAAGGCCAGCGAATCGCCTGTTTCAAAACCCAGGCCTTCAATCCACTGGTGTTCGATGTCCGGGAAATCGCGGGGCTCGTAAAAATTCATGGACGTAATTTTGACGATATCGCCCTGGCAGTAAAAATCTTTTTGAGGGTCGGTCATCAGGCTCAGGTCCGGCAAGGAGTCTACCCTGGCAAAGATGGAGTCAAAAACGATACAGGCCCCAACATTGAAGCTGGTGTAGTACCAGGTTGAGACTTCCGGTGTGCGCGACACTTCCAGCACGAGCGTATCGGTCAGGCTGCCGTCGCTGGACGACCATACGAGGTTCTCTCCGCTTCCGGTGCTGGTGACGGCATTGAGGTTCAACTCTTCACCCAGACACAGAAAAGCGGTATCCAATGCGCTTCCGTCCACCTGGATATCCACATCTGCAGGCACAACCTCGATGGTGATCTCTTCCGTTTGTTCACAGGCGCCGTTTGCGCTTTCCGCCCGGAGGGTATAGGTTGTGGTAACCTGAGGGGTGGCCAGCGGGCCTGAAATGCTGTCGTCGTCCAGTCCTTCCGATGGCGTCCAGGTGTACAGGGTCGCTTCCGGGTCAATCATATTGGCCAGTTGAACGCTATAATTCTGGCAGATCATGGTGTCGTTGGCGACAGTCGGGAACTCAAACAGATTGACATCGATCAGGACGCTGTCGGCTACCATACACCCCGCCAGTTCTACCGAGGCGATGTACAGCGTTGTGGCCAGCGGTTTTGCGGTTACCTCGGCGCCGTTGGGGTTGTCCAGTCCGGCGACAGGCAGCCAGGTCAGGTTGGAATGCAGGAGGTTGTCGGTCACTACCAGACGAACAGAATCTCCGGTGCAAATGGCGGTGGGGTCCAACGCTTCAATTTCGATAACAGGATCTATCACTTGTAAATAGACCGAATCGATATCGCGGCAAAAAGCCCCAATAAAACCTTCCACTCCGATCCAACGGCTGAATCCAGGCGTTACGGACGTTTCAGCGCTGGCCGGATCGCTGAACAAACCCGCCGGGCTCCAGAAATAAGTGGCGCCGCCGGCGGCCTGCACTACGATGCTGCTGTCGGCGCAAACCAGCAAAGTATCGCTGGGCGCCAGAATGTCCACGACAAGTTCGTCGTGCAATTCGATTTCAAGTACGGTATAGGTCACCTCGCCGCAACCGAAGTCGTTGGAAAGGGAAACGATGATGGTTTCAATGGCCTCGGCTTCCAGGTCCGACAAAGGGGTGATGGGGAAAGCATACTCGGTTTGTCCGGGCAAAAAGGTAATGGAGGCCGGCAAGCTCAGGTCGTAGTCCACCCCCTGCACGGCTGTGCCGGTAATGGTGACCTTGTAGGTGACGGTATCTTCCAGGGGGTTATTCAACCGGACGACCAGTTCGTCGGGTGTATTGGTACAGTCTTCGATGAGGTAGTCGATGCCGGAATTGAAGACGACCTCCAGTCTCGGTGTGCCGCCCCGCAATTCGGAGATGAATACCCCTGAATCGTAAATACCGTCGTTCCGGTCGGCGATGGCCAGTTTGAGGTGGTAAGTATTACAGGGGATGGTGGTTATACGCGCCGTTAAACTCTTTTTGACACCGAGAAAGTCGGATGTCAGGCCATCGTATTCCAGGCTTTCCCCAATTTCGTTGTTGCGGTAGAATTGCCAGTTATCGATGTTGTTGACGCTGTTGATCTGAACGGGCGTAGTGCCGTCGGGCAAAACGGCGACATTGATCTGGTTGTTCATATTGGGGTCGCCGGTTATGCCCGGCCCGGAAGCCAGAAAAGCGAAGATATCGTTGAAGTCGGACCCCACAAATTCCGTATATTCTTCCGAGCCGAACACATATTCGAAGGTCAGTTCATCGGTGGCGGCAAAAACATCCAGTTCGACGATACAAGCATCCTGCGACTCGATTTCTTCACCAAACAAAGTGGAGAGATAATCCAGGTCAGGGTCGCCCGGGAAACCATTGTCATCGCCGGTGCTGCCCGAATTATTCCGCCCGGGGGCGTTGTTGACGTCGCCCGTGGTCAGGATCAGGCCGCGGTCCAGGCCCAGGTCGGTCGTATCTCCGGCCACGAAAGTCCCGTAGGCATTATCGGCGCAACTGACCGACGTTACGGTCGCTACCGTTTGGGGGGTTGAAACAAAGTCCTCAATCTGCTCATTGGTAACGCCCTCGGTCACCACGATCGGATCATAGGGCTGGCAGGGAAAAGCCGAACATTCCCAGGCCCCGGCAAACCCCTCCAGTGTGATGGAGGCGTCGGAAATAAACTGGACCGTCAGGCAACCGCTGCTGGCCTGTACCTGGAAACAAACAGCGCCGCCTGCTGAAATCGCAAATCCGCCGATATCGGCAATGATCGTACTGGGATCGGCAACCGGACCGTCGTAAAAAACAAGGTTGTCAAATGCGTCCTCTTCAATATTGTAATACTCGAGGGTGAAGGTGATGCATTGGGTGAAATCGGATGGACAAATTGAAAAAGTATAGTCTTCGTTGTCGCTGTAATCGCCATCCGGGCCGCCGGAATCGTACAACAATCCGGAACAGGCCGAAGAACCGCCCTCGTCCACATTATTGGCAGGCTCTTTTTCGTCGACACAAACCTGGAAACTGCCCCAATTGGGCGTTCCTGTGGCGGAATAATCGTTAATCCGCAGAAAGTAGATGACGCTGGGCGTCAGTCCTTCAACATCGAGTTCTACCGTGGTTTCGCCCAGGTTGGCGGAGGCGCACAACAGTTCGGCCAGTCCGTCGGGTTCACAGTCACCCCGGTAGATAGCGATCTGGGGATTGACCAGGGCGGGAACGGGGCCGTCGGCAAGACCGGTAACGGTTATGGTGTAATCAAAAATGGTATCCGAGGTTGTAAAAGCGAACCAGACGTCGTTCTGGACGCCGCCTCCGTTGAAACAGGACGGAATATTGCCAAAACCAATATTACTGGCCGTAGCATTGATATTCGAAAAAAACACATTGGGGCAGGCCGGCGCAACGCCGAGATCAATCAGTCCCCCGCAGTCGTCGTTCGCCGGTTGGGCCGCTAATCCCAGGGTTAGCGCACTTAAAACAATGGTAAAGAACTGCTTCATAAAAACAATTTCAGTTAATTGGGCCAAAGAAAAGGATTTTGAATGGATAGACAGCGCTAAAGCCCGGGTTTTGGTCGGTAAGGTAGCAATTTAATAGAAAATGCAACGGGGAAAATGCAAAATGCAAAATGCAAAAGGACGCCCCGTGATCTTTTGCCGAACGATCCTTTACTCGGCGGGGTCACATTTTTCGAGACCATTTTTGATCTGCCCGAGCGGTACATATCCGTAGTCGTTTCCCCAGGCAGACCGGATGAAATTGACAATATTGGCGATCTCGAATTCGGTCAATGCCGGAAATCCTGCCATCGGCTGCCGGTACACCTGCCCGTTAACAACCACTGTGTCCGGAAGCCCATAACGGATAACACAAGCGGTGGCGCCAACCTGGTCCCGGACAAAATCCGCCCCCGCCAGCGGCGGGATCAGCCCGCGCAGGCCCTTGCCGTCTTCCATATGACAGTTTACACATAAGCTGTTGTACAACATTTCCCCTTGTGTGAAACGGTTTCCTTTGCAGGACCAAAGACCTAATATGCCGGCCAGGGCCATAAAAATAAATGTCAAACGCAAAACAAGATTCATGGCAAAAATTTTTAAACCTCGGATATTCATCGTAATTTGTTGTAAATTGTTTAAGAGCTTGTTAGATCTGAAAACGGCACAAGACTGACGAACTGCCAACTTTCCGCCAAAAATGAAAAATATTTCCGGATGGGAGTTCTACTTTGTCACTTTAAGCTAACGAGAGTGATAAGGGATAGCGGTCTGCCACGAAGCGGTCCAGCGGACCGACATTTTTGTAACTGCCCCGGATGAGAACGGCTCCCGGTCCGGCGGACCGGTATCTAACTATCCGAAGCAGGTTGAACCGGGCGATCAAAACCAGTTTACCCGCAAGGTTTCTGGTTATCTTTTTAGCCTTTTACACCGCATGCGGCAAAAGATGCCGGACCTATGGCCCGGAAGCCCTGTCGATTGGGCGGTGTTACCAAGATAGCGGACCACTGGCCCGCCTGAAAGTTTAATTCAAAGGTGTGGCGGACAGCAAATTTTTCCCAAACCAATACAGGTTTCTTTTGTTATGCTTTCAAAAATAAAATATCCCGGATATGAATAAAAGGCGGGCAATTGTGTGGTTCCGGCAGGATTTGAGGTTGCATGACAACGAAGCGCTCAGCGAGGCTTTGAAAATCGCCGATGAGGTGACGCCGGTCTATATTTTTGATGAAAGGACTTTTAAAGGGAAAACCCGGTTCGGCTTTCCCAAAACTGGCCGGCACAGGGCGCAATTCATCCTGGAATCTGTGGCGGATCTGCGGGCGTCGCTGCAAAAACTGGGCTGCGACCTCTGGATCCGGGTGGGCAAACCGGAAGAAATCATTTTCGAACTGGCCCGGAACATCAAAAGCAGTTGGGTATTCTGCAACCGCGAACGAACGCGGGAGGAAGTCCGGGTGCAGGATGCACTGGAAAAAAATTTGTGGAGTATCGGCCAGGAAATCTGGTACTCCAGGGGAAAGATGCTGTTTTATACGGCCGATCTGCCGTTTCCGGTCACCCATACCCCAGATGTTTTTACTCAATTCCGGAAAGAAGTGGAAAAAATTGTACCGGTGCGGGAGCCCATTCCTAATCCGGTCAAACTTCCGCCCCTGACCATCCCCCTGGATTTTGGCCCTTTGCCGCCGGCCGACCAGCTTAGCCCGGCAGTTTTCAGGGACGAACCGGAGACCGGGTCTGAATTTAAAGGGGGCGAGACGGCCGGTCTGGAAAGATTGCATTACTATATCTGGGAATCCGGGCTGATCCGGAATTACAAGGAAACCCGGAACGGCTTGCTGGGGGCTGATTTTTCCTCCAAATTCTCACCCTGGCTGGCCCAGGGCTGCCTTTCGCCGAAACTCATCTACCACGAGATCAAAAAATACGAAGCCCGGTTCGGGGAAAACGAATCCACGTATTGGCTGATATTCGAACTGATGTGGCGGGATTTTTTCCGGTTCATGGGTAAAAAACACGGCAACAAGATTTTTTTGAAAAGCGGAACGGCGGGCAAATCTGTTTCCTTCTGGACGGAAGACTGGGAGCTTTTTCAAAAATGGGCGGAAGGCCAAACGGGCATTCCCTTTATCGACGCCAACATGCGGGAACTCCGGAAAACAGGTTTCATGTCAAACCGCGGCCGCCAAAACGTCGCCAGTTTTCTGGTCAAGGACCTGAATGTCAATTGGCTGATGGGGGCTGAATATTTCGAATCGTTTCTGATCGACTACGACCCATGCAGCAATTACGGAAATTGGAATTATATTGCAGGCGTCGGGAGCGACCCGCGCGAAGACCGCTATTTCAATATTTACGCCCAGGCCAAACGTTACGACCCCAAGGGGGATTATGTCCGGCATTGGTTGCCTGAACTGAACGGGCTTCCCCCTGAAAAAATTCATCAACCCGAACTGCTGAGCCCGGAGGAACAGGAAGTTTACAATTTCTACATCGGCAAAGATTACCCGGAACCTATGATCGATCTTGTCAATTAAGCCAGGATTATGGCCAACACCATCAGCACCAGGATTTACGATTTCCTCAAGGATTTCCCGCCCTTTAACCTGTTCGAACCGGATCAATTAAAACGGATCTCGGCCGCCGTTACCGTCCGGTATTGCCGGCCCAATGAATTTATTTTTCAGCAAGGCGAACACCCCGCAAAATCCATTTTTGTCGTCCGGGAAGGCGCCGTACACCTCGTCCGGACGGAAGAAGGCCAGGAAATACTGGTGGATGAATGCGATGAAGGCGATATTTTTGGCATCCGCCCGCTGATCAACGACGACAATTACGCCCTTTCGGCCAAGGCGGTGGAAGAATCCCTGTTGTACGTTGTAAATGTGGAGGGCAATGTAGAGTCCTGGAGTGCCAACCCCAAAGTAGCGCATTATTTTATCAGCAGTTTTGCCGAAGGGCTGCGGCGTAACTACGACACGGGGTTCCGGAACCAGTTGTTTATTGAAAAAGACCGGTTGATCGACGGGCACTTTCATCTGGTGGAGATCCAGTCGCTCGATCACAGCAAAAAACCTGTGACCTGCCCACCCAAAACCACGATCAGGGAGGCTGCCGCCCGAATGTCCGGCGAAGAAGTCAGCTCAATCATCGTTGTAGATGAACAATTCCACCCGTTGGGCATTATCACCGACAAAGACCTGCGCAAAAAGGTGGCCACAGGGTTCGTACCGATCAACAAATGGGTGGATGAAATTATGTCGAAGCCGGTGATCACCTCCCGCAAAGAAATGACCGTGGCCGACGCCCAGATGGATATGGTCAAATACCGCATTCACCACCTCTGCATGACCGAAGACGGCACGCCCGGTTCGCCGGTAGTGGGCGTTATCTCCGAACACGACCTCCTGGTCGTCCAGGGCAACAATCCGGCCATTTTGATCCGGGAGATCCGGCGCAGCAAAAAAGCCACGGAATTAAAAAATATCCGCGAACGTTCGGAAACCCTGCTGCAGAAATATGTTTACCAGGAGGTAGCCATCGCCTATATTTCTTCCCTGATGACAGAGATCAATGATGCTTTGATCACCCGGGTTATCGGGATCTGCGAAGAACAGCTCGCAGGTGAAGGCATTCCGGCGCCGGCTGTGCCGTATTGCTGGCTGACCATCGGCAGCCAGGGCCGGGAAGAACAATTGTTGCGCACCGACCAGGACAGCGCATTGGTGTTTGCCGACGTGCCGGAAGCGGAACACCCTGCCGTGAAGGCTTATTTCCTGACCTTGTCCGGAAGAGTGACCACCCTGCTCAACGAATGTGGTTTCGATTATTGCCCGGGCGATATGATGGCGAGCAACCCAAAATGGTGTTCCTCCCTGTTCGACTGGAAAAACCAGTTCACGCAATGGATATTTGAACCCACCCCGGAAGCGGTGTTGCACGGGGAGATTTTTTTTGATTACCGCGCGGTTTACGGCGACAAGACCCTGGCTGACGCCCTGACGGAACATATTTTTGAAGCTGTCGGCCGTCAAACCATTTTCCTCTCTTTCCTGGCCAAAGCAGCGCTTCAAAATCCGTCGCCGCTTACCTTTTTCCGGGGTTTTGTCGTGGAAAGGAGCGGTGAGCACAAAGATGAATTTGATATCAAATCAAGGGCGATGATGCCCCTTGCCGACGCCGCAAGGGTGCTGATCCTGGGGGCAAAGGTCGGCAGGATCAACAACACCATCAAGCGGTTTGAGAAACTGGCCGAACTGGAGCCGAACAATGCCGAATTGTACCGGCAGGCGGCTGATGCGTACGGCCTGCTGATGCGGTATAGGGCTTTGCAGGGTTTAAGGAACCGGAACTCTGGCCGGTATTTCAAACCTTCCGAGCTGTCAAAAATGGAGCGGATCAACCTTCGGAACAGCTTTCAGCCGATCCAGGAATTGCAATCCTTGCTGAATATGCGATATCAGTTGGCTTATATGCGGTGAAAGTTGGCAGTTGGCAGGCCTCTGAGCGTAGTCAAAGAGGCAGTGGCCAGTCATTTAACCGGTTCGGTTTGTCTTCTATCCCAAACAACCCCAAACAATCCCAAACAACCCCAAACCCTCTGACTATGAAATTTTTTACCCGAAATAGCAGTAAAGATCCGGACGATCGCCCGAAGTTCTGGCGGGATTATCTTTCGGCTTTCCACCCCCCTTTTGATCCCGGGACGCCGATCCGGAAGGCTCGTTTTTTTGTATTGGATACGGAAACGACCGGCACAGACCCTTCCAAAGACCACCTGCTTGCCATCGGAGCGGTTCCGGTCCAAAACTGGAACATCGAGGTTGCCGGTTCTTTTGAATGCACCATCCGGCAAACCGCCGGCGCCTCCGCGGCATCCGTTCCCATTCACGGAATACTGCCCAAAGAACAACCGGACAGCCTGCCGGAAGCCGAAGCCATCGAACAATTTATCCGGCTGGCCGGCAATAGCATTTTGGTCGGCCACCATATCGGTTTTGACCTTGCCATGATCAATAAGTCCCTGAAACCATTGACGGGAGGAAAGTTAAAAAACAAAATCCTCGACACAGGATTATTGTCAAGAAGGGTCAACCCGGTTTCCGGCGTGCTTTACCCTTCCGCGCCTTTAGGTCTGGATGAGTTGTGCAGGCAATACCAGATCCGGCCCAGCGACCGGCATACGGCTGCAGGAGACGCCATGATCACTGCCATCCTTTTTTTGAAGTTGCTCTCCAGGCTGAGAAACCGGGGCGTTCACGTCGTCGGCGATTTATTACGCCAAAGGTGAAAATGAAAACCCTGAATATGACGTTCTTTTGGTAGCTTTGCGCCCCAAAAAGGGAAAAGCTTTAACCTCTAAATCTTCAACCTGTGAACAAAATATCGAGCTTCGCATTCTTTTTTGTCCTCATCGCCACGGTTTTTTCCTGCGGGCCCACGCCGGAGGAGTCCGTAACGCCCGCTAAAGTCACGTTCATTACCCAGCAGAACAAATGGCAGTCGCCAGGTTGCCCGGCCGACTCCAGCAAATGCTTGTACATGTCGGTTGAATTTCCGGTTGCGGAAGGGGAATCGCCAGAGGTCGTCCGCCTGATCAACGACAGCATCCAATATTATGTCAGGAGCAGCATGGCTGTTTTTGCCGTGAATCCGGAAGACGTTGCCGGCAGCATGGACAGCATCGCGGGCGAGCTCATCGCTGAATACGAAGCCCTCCTCCGGGAAAGCCCGGAATACGCCATGCCTTGGGAAGTCAGTGTTGCCGGTAAGGTAATGGGCCAATCGGAACGCTGGGTTTCGGTATCGGTAGAAACCTATTCCTATACCGGCGGCGCACACCCCAACACTTTTCTATCGCTGCTCAATTTTGACCTGGCGACCGGAAAAACCCTGACCCTGGCCGACCTAACAGCCAACCCCTCCAAGCTCGAGGCATTGGTGCAGGTCAAATTCAGGGAGGCCAGGAACGTCCTGGACGATCAGACCTTTGACGATGCAGGTTATTTCTGGGGCCAAGGGTTCGCCTTACCCGAGAATTTTGCCCTGACCAAAGACGGTCTTTATTTTTATTACAATCCATATGAAGCCGCGGCCTATGCACTTGGCCCCACCGAGTTCACCGTCCCCTATTCCCTTTTGGAAGGAATTCTCAAACCTGAATGGATAAAAACTCAACAATGATGACCAGAAATCTGATCCTTTTCATTTCCTGCTTCCTGATCCTGTCTGCCTGCAATAACAATGCGCCTGACTCAGGGCAAACGCCTGATCAGCAGCCCGATACTTCGGCAGCCCCGATTCCGGATTCCGCCCCCGACCCCGAACCAATGGGCGAACCTTCCGAAATCGACGGCAAATATGTACTGACCGGCTACGAAGAAGGCGGCGCCGCTATAAAATTATTGGGTGAAACGGAGATCACCGCCGATTTTGACCGCGGTAAAATATCGGGTATCGGAAGTTGCAATCCCTACCATACCAGATTCTCCATCCCGGCGCAGGGTCAGATCGCCGTCAGCGACCTGGCCTCGGCCAAAAAGTTTTGCAACGGCGTGATGACCCAGGAAAACCGCTATTTTACCCTGTTGAAAAATGCTCAAAGTTACTCCAGGCCAAACGAAACCCAATTACAGATCCAGGCTCCGGAAGGCAAACTTACTTTCAGAAAACAATAGTTTATTTTTCTTAGGAGCGGGCTGGCTTTTGTTCCACTGGATCCAGGCAGGGGTCACCCCGCTGGATCCGGATGAAGCCTACTATGTGCTGTATGCTCAAAGGCTTGACTGGGGGTATTTCGATCATCCGCCCATGACGGCCCTGCTCATCAAGGCCGGTATGGCCGTTTTCCCGGGTGAGTTTGGCGTGCGTTTTTTCTTTCCTGTTTTGCAAACCCTTTCATTTGCCTGGCTTTGGCAATTGGCCGGGCCGCCGAAAGGCCCCATTCAATTAAGGTTATTTGTTTTACTAACGGCAGCCATGCCTTTTTTTCATGTTTTTGGATTTGTGGCTGCGCCGGATAGTCCATTGTTGTTTTTTGCCGCCTTTTATTTCTGGTCGTTGAAAGGATTATACGAACGGGATTCCTGGTTTTTCAGTATTTTATTGGCCTTGGCAATGGCCGGGATGTTGTACAGCAAGTACCACGGCGTATTGCTGATCTTTTTTTCCCTGCTGCCGATTTGGCGCAATTGTTTCAACATCAAGTGGATAACTGCAGGTTTATTGGGATTGATATCTTATCTCCCGCATCTGAACTGGCAATATCAGCACGATTTTGTTTCCTTGCGGTATCATCTGCTGGGCGGCAGGGATGATGTTTATGAATTGAAATACACCCTGACCTATCTCTTCAATCAGGCAGTGGTTTTCAGCCCCCTGCTTTTCCCGTTTTTGATCCGGGCTTTGACGGGTGTAAAAAATGAACCCGCGATCCGGTTGTATAAGTGGGTCATCCTGGGTTTCTGGTTCTTTTTCCTGTATTCTACCACCAAAGGACACGTTGAACCGCAATGGACCGCCATCCTGGCCATCCCGGTGGTTTTGCTGCTCTTCCAATGGTCGGTTGAAAATCCCTCCCGGATGCACCGGGTGCAACAGATGGCCATTGCCACCCTTGTTGTTATCCTGGCAGTAAGAATAATCTTCATGCTGCCGGTTGAAGGAATAAAAAATCCATTCCGGAAATGGGGCTGGATCGAACCGCTCCGGGAAATCACAGGAAACACACCGCTTGTTTTCCAGAATTCCTACCGCAATGCCGCGCAATACATCTGGCAAACCGGCGAAAAAGCCTATACCTTCACGGATATTTTTTACCGGCCGAGCCAATTTGACCTTTGGGATGATGAAAAGAATTTGCAGAATAAAACGGTTTGGATCATCGGCCAGGGCGACTGGAAAAAAAGAGGTACAAAAGAACTGAAGGTACCCTTGAATACTTTCCGCATCCGCAAAGTGGACAGCCTTCAGGTTGCGCGCAAAGTACGCCTCGACTTCACCCTGCCGCCTGGTAATTTCCATCCGGGGGATACCCTGCGGCTACCCGTCCGGTTGTACAATCCCTACCCGCATGTCATTTATCCTGAAAAAGGAGACATGCCTTTGTCCTTCTGGGCCATTTACGATCTGCCCAGAGACCATGCTCATGTCGCCCGGGTAAAACCGGACCCGGTTTTAACGGAATGGCCGCCCGGCGATACGGTATCTGCCCATATAATCCTTGTTCTGCCCCGGTCGTTAAAAGGTCGTTACGATCTTTCACTCGGCATTGCAACCGGTGATTTGCCCCCCGGGTATAATAGTTCCAGAAATAAAATCGTTATTGCAGATTGATAAAACGGGCTTAAAACCGGATATTTATCCTGGCAGGCTGTAACAAGCGAACTGCTTTTGCGTTTTGTTTTCCAAATGATAAAGGTCGACAAATGAGTAATAAATTCTTGCCATGTGTTTTTTTTACGATCCTGGGTTTGTTGTTTTCTGCCGGTGGACTGACGGCGCAAAAGGTGACCAAATACAAAGATAAACTGGAAGAACACCGCAGCGAGGGATGGCCGCCCCAACGCGTTTATTCCAGGGTTTCGCTGGGTTATGCCTTGCAACGGATCTTCAAAAAACATACCGATTACTGCGGGTTTTCCATTGCCGACACCAAAAGGGATTTTGTGCCTGCCGACATGAGCAAGTTCCTGGGTAAACGGGATCTGAGGACAAAAGTCGAAACTGCCGACATCCGCGGCGGCGGGCTGCTCAATTATATTTTCAGCTTTGAAGAAACCCAACGGCCCTTCACCGAAATCAGTTTCAGCCAGGGTAAGATATTTACATCCAATGGTATGACCGACCCTTTTGTCATCAATCCCGACGAAAACTTCGACTCCTTTATCCTGACCAAAAATTGCAGCGGCTACCTAAAAGCTTCTCTGGACGCGGGAATTGAACCGCCCTATTCCGCTTTTAAAACCGCCCTGGCCACCGACGACCGGAGAGAGTCCAATGTAGTGGCCGTTTCCGGGTCTTTTCTTTCCCCTTTAAAAGCCGTGCTCGAAACCAACGACTGGCGGGCAAACGAAGCCATGATGCAACTTTGGAAGTTCTATTCCGGTAACCCGGATTATATCAACCGGGCGTATTATCTCAAAGAGTTCGAGGGCGTCATGGTCAAACATATCACCGTTGCCGAAGAAAACCGGAAATGGGATGCGGAGGTCGGCGTCAATATCAGCCTCCCGTTCTCTTCCAAAATCAACAATAAATTCGGCAAAGGAAAAGCCAGTACCAATTCATTCACCGGAACGGATTGGGAAACCATCGTTTACGCTGATTTTAACCCGGAATATACCCGGTCGCAGCTTTTTACAAACTTGCCTTCTCCCTATCAGATCAGCGCCTATTTTTCCGCCCTGCGGCCCGACATCCAGCTCTCCAAAGAATTTCCGCTCATGTCGGAAAGCGCCGACCACCGCCATTCTTTCACCATAGACGGCATTCCCCGGGAAATGTGCGAAAACTTCTGGGTACTGGAAAATATCCGGCCGGGGGTTTACCAGAATCAGCCCGAATTGCATGTGGAAGCCTTCGGAGACCCTGCAACCGGGAATTACGGCTGCAAATTTACCGTGACGGGCCGACCGATGAACGAGCATTTCTCCGGCCCGTTCGGCGTCAGGCCCGACAGGATCCGGGTGGATTACCAGATCCGGAGCCGTTACCCGGTTGGCGGCGAATTTATCCGTTTTTATATTGAAAAAGATATTCCCACCAGTGCGCACCCGGTAGCCACCCTGAACAACGGCTCTTTTGACCTGACTAAAAAAGAGGACCGGCGTTTTGCCTTCCAATGGACGTTCAGCATCGATCTGGAAGATTACGAAAACCCGGTGGATTACGCTACATTGCCCGAGGTGTCCCAACTTGCGGTACAACGCAATGAACAATACCTGCCGGTAAAACTGTCAAAAATCCAGTGCGATGCGCCCCGAAGGCAGTATTGGCTTACGATTGAAAGCCTCGACACCTATCCCCTCGAACAGATCGACGATCAGAATATGATCAACTATAACCTGTCCCTCGAGTTTCTGCTACAAACCAAAAGGGGAATGGCCAAAGCTGCAAGGCCCATCAGCGGTCGCCTGTCCTTCCCCGGCATCAAACCGCCCCCACCGGCCCCAGTGCCCGAACCCGCCCCGGAACGTGGGTAGCTTGCAGGCTCTGGAAACTGAGCGAAATCGAAGTTTAGTTTGTAATCAACAAATCAACGAATAAACAAATCAACAAATCAACACCCCCGCCCCACCGGCAAAAATGGGTCTAATTTTATCGCAAACCATTTTCTGCCCCAATATATTTGTTTTAATGCCCGGACTTTGGCTAGATTTGGCCCCGGAACAAAACCATACCACCGACATGCCATCAAAGCGCTTGTGCGGGCCGGCCGTTCTCTTTCTGGGGGTTTTATCCTTTGCTTCGGCTCAAGGCCCAAAGGAAATCCCGCTGGCCGATCTTGCTTATTTTGAAAATCCTTCTTCCAACTGGAAAATCGCAGGCGACGTGAGCGCCGACCTGGAGAAAAAGGAAAACCTGAACCTGAAACAGGGACAAGGCATCCTGGCCAATGACCCGGGCGGCAAACACGGGGCCGACCTCCGGACCAAGGAAGAATTTGGGGATATCGACCTCGAATTTGAATTCATGATGGCAAAAGGGTCCAATTCCGGTGTTTATCTCCAGGGGCTTTATGAGATCCAGTTGTTCGACAGTTGGGAGACGGCCCGGCCGAGGTTCGGCGATTGCGGGGGCGTTTATGAACGATGGGATGATGCCAAACCAGAGGGCCAGAAAGGGTTTGAAGGATATGCCCCCCGCATCAACGCTGCCAGAGCCCCGGGCCTGTGGCAAAAAATGTTCATCTCTTTCAGGGCGCCGCGTTTCGACCAGTACGGGGTAAAAAGAGAAAACGCCCGTTTGCTCAAAGTTGAAATGAACGGCGTCGCCATACATCAAAACCTGGAATTGACAGGCCCTACACGCGGCGGATGGGGCGCCGAAAAACCTTTAGGCCCGGTCAGGATTCAGGGCGACCATGGCCCGGTAGCTTTCCGGAACATCCGGATCGAAAGTTTCAACCGCCCCCCGTTGTCTATGGGCGAAATGAACTTTGTCCAGTATTTTGCCGATCAGCCGGGCAAAATAAGCGGGCCGGATGGGTTGAAAGAGGTTCGCAGAGGTACTTCCAAAGTATTGACCCAGGAACTGAGCAACGAAACTTCCAAATTCGCGCTCTGGATCAAAGGACCGCTGGAAGTGCCCGCAGCCGGAAAATATACGCTGGATTTCCAGTTCTACGGCTTTGGCGACGTCAAGGTGGACGGCAAACCCGTCATCGAAAGTTTATGGGGTCAAAAATCAGTACCGATTGATCTGGGCCAGGGCAAACACGATATCGAGATTTTTTATGTAAAAATGGAATCCTGGTACCCCAACGGCATGGCTTTTTATATCAGCGGACCGGGTATCAGGCGCCAGCCCTTGCATATTCCAAGCTCTGAGCCTTTGAATGAGTTGCCCCAAAAAATAGGAGTTGATTTTGAAAAAGAGCCTGTGATTCTTCGGAGTTTTGTCGATTTCCAACCCCATGGCAGCGCACAGGCTCATCGGGTTACGCATGCGGTCAATGTCGGTTTCCCTTCCGGTTCGAGTTATACCTACGACCCCTCCTGCGGAGCGTTGTTTCAGGTATGGCGCGGCGGTTTTCTGGACGCCACGCCCATGTGGAACGACCGTGGCGACGGCAGTTCGCGGGCGTTGGGCAGCACTTTGGCTTTGCTCGACAAGCCTACGATCGCCCAGCTTTCCGGCGATCAGGCAGCCTGGCCGGACACCCTGGGTAAAGAACAAGGATTTCGCCCCAAAGGCTACGTCCTGGATCAGGATGGGATCCCGGCCTTCCGGTATCAGGCCTACGGCGGCCTTGTCGAAGACCGCGTGACGCCGGGCAAGGGTTCCTTCAGGCGAATATTGCAGATTTCAGGCGCCCTGCAACCAGGTAAATGGTACGCGCGGCTTGCCCAGGGTTCGGTTATTTCGACCCAGGGCAAAAACCTCTACCGGGTAGATGGCCGGTATTATATCCGGCTGCCCGATAAAACGGGTTCCAACCCCATCATCCGGACCATCGGCGGATCGCAGGAACTCATCCTCCCTTTTTCAGGCAACGCCGTGGAATATGAATTGATTTGGTAATGCTCACAAGTTTCAACTGATGAAAACCGCCTTTCAATACCTCTTTTTTATCTTTTGCCTCGGGCAGTTGGGCGCCCAGGCTCAATCCGACAAATCTGCTTTTTTACCCACGGAGAATGATTATTATAAATTGGTGTCTTTGCCCATCCCGGAAGGCGTTGTCCTCGAAGGTGGCGGCATTGCAACCCTCCCCAACGGGGATATAGCCGTTTCCACCCGCCGCGGAGAAGTCTGGATCGTTGAAAATCCCTATATGCTGGAGGGGCAATATCCCCACTTTCGCCGGTTTGCATCGGGTCTGCACGAAATCCTTGGCCTGGCGTATAAAGACGGCGCCTTGTATATGGCCCAAAGAGGTGAATTAACCAAACTCGTTGACAGCGACGGCGACGGCAGGGCCGATATTTATGAAACCATTTATCAATGGCCTGTTTCCGGCCATTACCACGAATATTCCTTCGGCCCCAAAATAGCGCCTGACGGCAGTTTTTTTGTGACCGGCAACGTTGCATTCGGCAACCAGGAATGGTGGCGGGGCGAAAGCCGGGTCCCATGGAGGGGCTGGACGATGCGCATTACCCCCGAAGGCGAGATGGAACCCTGGGCCACCGGTATGCGGTCGCCTTGCGGGATCGGATGGATCAACGGGCAATTTTTTTACGGCGACAACCAGGGCGACTGGATGGGCTCCGGTTTCATCATGCCGGTTGGCAAAGGCGACTTTACCGGTCATCCCGCGGGATTGAGCTGGAGCGGCCGGCCTGAATCTCCGGTTAAAGTGTCTTTCAACGATATTTATCACCGGGTCAATCCCAGGCTCACCCAAAAGGGTCAAACGCCGGTAAAACCCGAAAATATTGCCGACGAAATACCCACGCCCCTGTTTAAAATTGCAGAGGAACTGCCTTCCGTCAAAACACCTGCAGTCTGGTTGCCCCACGGCATTCTGGGCATTTCCACCTCCGAGATCATCATGGATGAAACCATGGGCAATTTTGGTCCGTTTGCAGGCCAGGTTTTTGTAGGCGACCAGGGACAAAGCAAGATCGACCGGGTTTTCCTGGAAAAAGTGAAAGGTGTGGACCAAGGGGCCGCATTCCCTTTCCGGGAAGGGTTCAAATCCGGCGTTCTAAGGATGTCCTGGGGTAAAGACGGTTCTTTATTTGTCGGGGAAACCAACCGAGGATGGGGATCCACCGGCAACAGACCGTTTGCGCTCGAGCGGGTGGTCTGGACCGGCAAAGTTCCGTTTGAAATGAAAGCCATCAGGGCCATGCCGGATGGGTTTGAAATTGAATTTACAGCGCCGGTCAACAAACAGACCGCCGCCGATCCGGCATCTTATGAAATTACCGGTTTTATTTATAAGTATCATCCGGTATACGGGAGCCCCATCGTAAACGACCAAAACTGCCCGGTCAGATACATCGCCGTTTCTGCAGACGGACTCAAAGCCCGGTTGGTCGTAGACAACCTCAGGAAAAAATACGTGCATGAGGTCAAGGCCCCCGGAGTAACTGCCTACAACGGCGACATTCCTTTGCTGCATGCCACCGCTTATTATACCCTCAATGAAATACCCGACGGAGAGAAACTGGCCGTGCCCGAGCCGCCTGCCCCTCCGACCGTTGGGATGACCGGTCATGAGGACCATCAAATGGAAACGCCAAAGTCAAAAGAGCCTGCTGCCAAATCCGCCAAAGTTGAACCGGTGAAAAAACCCGCTGCAGCCTCAGCAACGCCGGCCAGGAACAAAAGGGTTACTTCCATGCCCGCCGGATGGGGCAAACCCGATCAAAGCATCAGCATGAGCACCCTCCCCGGGTTGCGGTATGATCAAACGATGGTCATGGTCAAGGCGGGCAGCAAGGTGAAATTTTCTTTTAACAACAACGACGATATGCCGCACAATATCGTTTTTACCGAACCGGGCGGGGCGGATATCGTGGGCAAAATGGCCATTGACCTGGGGTTGAAAGGCCCTGCGATGGAATATGTGCCAAACACCCCGAAGGTTTTGTACCACAGCAAACTCATGTTGCCGGGAACCTCTGAAACGATCTATTTTACCGCACCCGAAAAACCCGGCGACTATATGTACGTTTGTTCCTTTCCCGGCCATGCAGCCTCCATGCGCGGAATTTTGCGGGTTTTGCCTTGATTTCATTATTTACGAATTATATTTGCTGTAATTAAACATTCACTTCTAAAACCTGGAAAAAATGAACGAAATTCTGGATGCGCCGGATGTGAAGCCCATATTCAGGGATTACGCCGGTTTTTGGCTGAGGTTTGCTGCCTATATCATCGACAGCATTATACTGACCATTGTAAGCTACATCATTATGTTTGCCTTTTTAGGCGCCTTGTTATTTGGGACAAGCACGGGTATGGACGGCTTTAACGAAGATGCGATGATCGGCGGAATGATCCTTGCCTACGTCATATTTATTGCCGGGTTCTGGCTGTATTTCGCTTTGATGGAAAGCTCTGTTAAACAAGCCACGGTAGGCAAAATGGCCGTCGGCATCAAGGTTGTTGACGAATACGGCGACCGGATCACGTTTGGCAGAGCCACCGGCCGGTTTTTTGGCAAAATTCTTTCAGGCATTATCTTGTATATCGGATTCATCATGGCCGGTTTTACGGATAAGAAGCAGGCTTTGCACGATATGATGGCCGGCACATTGGTGGTAACCAGCAGGTAAATGTTTTTCTAAAAGCATATAATGCCCGATCAGGAAATTAAAAAATCCGGGATCCCCACCTTCAATAAGCTGTTTTCTTCCATTTGGAATTGGTTCAGGGAACTTGCAGACTTGAAGGAAGGTCAAGACCGGAAAGGGGCCATTTTTGCGATCAAAAGCGGCATCCGGATAAGAGGAGCCAATGCCTGGATGCTGATTTGCTCCATTTTGATCGCCTCTCTTGGCCTGGACCTCAACTCGCCGGCTATCATTATAGGGGCGATGTTGATTTCTCCCCTGATGAATCCAATTCTGGGAATCGGGTTTGCAGTAGCTACAAATGACAGAGAAATTCTGTTTATTTCCATCCGGAATTTCAGCGTTTCCATATTGATTGCCCTTTTGACAAGCGCCGTCTATTTCTGGATAACCCCTTTGGGCGCCATTACCGATGAAATCCGCGCGAGAACCACTCCGACCGTTTTAGACGGTTTGGTTGCCGTTTTTGGAGGTTTGGCCGGTATAATTTCAATAACGCGTACAGATCAAACCAACGCTATTCCGGGAGTGGCTATTGCAACGGCGCTCATGCCGCCGCTATGTGTTACAGGGTTCGGGTTTGCCAAGGGAAATTTTGAGATCCTGTCCAATTCTTTTTATTTATTTTTTCTTAATTCTTTCTTCATTTCCGTTACAACTTATCTGATCATCCGGTTATTAAAATTTCCTTATAAAAAACCTCAGACCGACCGCGGGGAGAGTCGAAGAACCCGTTTTATCGTGGCCGTATTCAGTCTTCTGGTTACTATTCCCGGTTTGCTTATTCTTCAACGGGTAATAAAGGATATTCAATACAAACAAAACATCAAGGCTTTTGTGGATGAGCAACTGAAAAAAAGCTGCCTCGAGTACAAAACATTCCCTGTATCGTCCGATACCACTGTGCTGGTCGCGCAGATGATGGGCCGTAATATACCCGAGGACTCCATATCCTATTTTAACCAGTTGCTGCATCAACAGTACAGCCTTCCCAACACTGTTTTTCGGCCTATTCCGGATTACGGGGTTGAAGTCGGACGGCTGGACCGGATCCAATATGAACTGGAATCCCTGGGGTCGCTGTCCGAACAATTGAACAAACTGATCGATACCCAAAAAAAACTTGCGGAGGAACGGGGTCTTTTTTTGCGCTACCAGGATAGCCTGAAAAAAGATACCCTGCCAATCTGGCAAATCACCAGGGAGGTCAAAAGCGTCTTCGTTCAATTAAGTAATTTGACCTATGCCAAAGCCCGGCAATCAGACGGTGAAGATCCGACCAATTCAATACCTTTGTTTATGGTTAAATGGGACGAGAAAAAATCCATGAAACAGCAACAGTCAGATGAATCCAGACTAAAAAAATTCCTCCTCATACGTACAAAACTGGACACCCTGGTCCTCATTTCCTACTAATATGAGTACCCTGATCCTGATTGACCTTCAAATTGATTTCTTTCCGGTCGGAGCGCTGCCCGTACCTGAATCGGAACAGGTTATTACCGTAGCCAACGAACTGATAGATTGTTTTGACCTTGTCGTGGCCACACAGAACTGGTATCCGCCCGATCATCTCAGTTTCGCCGCCAATCACCTCTGGCGCAAACCGGGCCAGGTGATTGATCTGAACGGGTCAAAACAATCCCTTCGGACGATGCATTGTGTCCGGAACAGCTTCGGCGCGGAATTCCATCCGGATCTGAATACCTCAAAATTCAGCAAGGTGGTTTATAAAGGAACCGATCCGGTAATCGACAGTTACAGCGCATTTTACGATAACGCCCACTGGAAATCGACCGGTCTTGGAGAATGGCTGAAAGAAAAAGGGGTCGATGAATTATATTTTATGGGCCTGACCACCGATTTTTGTGTCAAATTCTCGGTGTTGGACGCCCTTGCGCTGGGGTTCAGGGTCTGGCTGGTCAAAGACGGTTGCCGGGGCCTCGACCCTCGGGCGTCAGAACAAGCGATCGCCGAAATGGTTGAAAAAGGCGCCTTGCTGATCAGGGCGGATGAAATAAAAGGGTCGAAATGTTAATTTTTTTTTAAGCGGCCACAATATCACAATTAATCTAAAGGTTCTTTCTGTTATAAAACCCGGAACGGCTTTGCTGGTTTCCGTTGCAAACCTTAACTGAAAAATACATGAAATCTCGACTATTTGCAACTTTTTTAATTGCCTGGTTTGCCTGTTCTTTCCTGCAAGCACAATCCTCCACCGTGTTCACGGAAGCAAATGCAGCCTACAAAAGGGGGGAGTCCTTTATGGGGCAAGGTCTGTTTGATCAGGCACAGCAGGAATTTCAGACCGCCATCCATAAATTAAGGCCTGTAAACGAGCCGGAAGCCGAACTGTTGCTGACAAAAGCGGAGTTCAACTATGCCAAATGCGCGGTTCAGCTCAAAGATCCGGACGGAGAAAAACTCATCCTCGATTTTATCCGCAGCCACCGCCCTGATCCGATTGCCAATGAAGCTTTGGTTGAAATTGCCAATTATTACTACAACGACGGCAAATACGAAAAAGCCGTTGAATATTATTCCCAGGTTCCGACAGGGAGCATGAGCAGGGAGCAGCGGTCGGAAGTCAGGTTCAAAATGGGTTACGCCTTTTTTGTTCAAAAACGATTCCCTCAGGCCAAAGCCAATTTTACCGAGATCAAAGATTTTGAAAACGATTTCTATTACCCGACCAACTACTACCTGGGCCTGTGTTATTTTTATGAAAGCAATTATGACCAGGCCATCCGGCAGTTCAGGGTCGTCGAAAAATCCTCCAAATACAAGCCTTATATCCCGTACTACCTGTCGCAGATCTATTTTGCGGAAAGACGGTTCGACGAACTGATCTCTTATGCTGAACCGCGACTCAAAGAATCCGGCCTGAGAAATTCAACCGAAATCAATCAATTGGTCGGACAAGCTTATTTTGAAAAAGGGGATTACAAACGCGCTTTGCCTTTTCTGGAATATTACGCCGAACGAAGCGGGAAAATGCGCGAAGAAGAATGGTACCAACTGGGTTATGCGCAATACCAGGCCGGAGATTACCAAAAGGCTGTCAGAAGCCTCAACGAGCTTTCCCGTGTAGATTCGCCCCTTGGCCAGTCCGCTATGTACTATCTGGCCGACGCCAACCTCAAACTCGGCCGCAAAAGCTCCGCAAGGACCGCCCTCGCCGCCGCCAAACGGATGAATTACGACAAACAGATCCAGGAAGAAGCGCTGTTCAACTATGGGAAACTATCTTATGAACTGAAAGACCCCAGAGAGGCCATCGCATCCCTGCAATCCTTCACCCCGGGTTCCAGGTATTACGTGGAAGCCCAGACGCTGATGAGCGAAATATTCCTGTCCTACCGGGATTACAAACAGGCCCTCGACGTATTGGAAAACATGCCCAATAAATCGCCCCAATTGCAGCAAAGCTATCAACAAGTGGCTTACCTGCGTGGGTTGCAATTGCTGCAGGAGAACGACCCTGCCGGCGCCAGGGTCCACTTTGATAAATCCCTGCGCTTTCCGACCGATATCAAAACCAAAGCGCTGGCTACTTATTGGCTGGCCGATATCGCGCACCGCGAAGAAAGCTACGATCAGAGCATCCGGCAAATGAACGAGTTCCTGACCATGGCCAAAACCATGAGCAACCTCCCGGACGAAGCTTCTATGTTCACCGGCAATTACCTGCAGGGATACAATTACCTCAAACAAAAGAATTACACCGCCGCCCTCGGTTTTTTCCAGGAAACAGCCTCCGGGATTACCCGGAATAAAAGTTTCATCGGCAATCCGGATGTGCGCGATAAAATCCTGGGGGACGCTGTCTTAAGAGCGGGCGACTGCAATTTCAAACGCAACAACTACGACCAGGCGGTCAAATATTACAATGAAGCCATTGACAAACGTTATGCCGGTTTTGTCTATGCCGTTTATCAAAAAGCCATTCTTGAGGGGCTGCGCGGCCGCGTCACGGATAAGATCCTCGCCCTGGAACGCATTACCAAAGAATTTCCGAACTCCGACTATGTCGATGATGCGCTCCTCCAACTCGGCATGACCTACCAGGAGATCGGCCAACTGAACAAGGCCGTCCCGCCGTTGAGGACACTGGTGACGGATTATAAAAATAAATCGGAGCTGGTCACCAGGGGTTTGATCCAACTGGGCCTGATCAGTTACAATCAGGGCAGCCTGGAACCCGCCATCAATTATTACAAACAGGTGTTCAGCAATAACCCTGATCCGGCAGAAGCAAACGTAGCTTTGGCAGCGCTGGAAGAGATCTATGTGGATGACCTTGGCCGGGCAGATGAGTATTTCGCTTTCCTGGAAACGATCCCCGGCTATAAAGTTGACAATATTTCCAAAGACTCCATCAACTTCAAAGCGGCGGAATCCCAATTTGAATCCGGCAATTATTCCCGGGCCGTAACCGCCTATACCGACTACCTCCGCAAGTTTCCCAACGGTCTTTATACCCTTACCGCATACTACCACCGGGCAGAATCCTACGCCGTTCTGCGACAGTATTCCGAGGCGCTGCAGGACTATGAGAACGTGATCGGAAAAGGCAATAGCCGGGTGTATGCCAAGGCGCTGGAAAAAGCGGCCATTATTGCCTATAACCATAGTCTGGATTTCAACAAATCCTACAACTATTATTCCCAGCTTGAAGCCGTCGCCGGCTCCGATGAAGAACGGTTTGAAGCGCAGTTGGGCGCCTTGCGCAGCGCGTACCGCCTGAATAATTCGCAGGCGGTCTTCACCCTCGCCAATAAAGTGGCCGGCAACCCGAACGCTTCCGTGGAACAGGCTGCAACCGCCAACTTTTATATCGGCAAAATCAATTACGACCGCAAGGATTATGATGGCGCCCTGGCTTCTTTCAACAAGGTCATCCAATCCAGCGACAACGAACAAACTGCCGAAGCCCGGTACCTCAAAGCTTATATCTACTACCTGAAACGGGACCTGAATACCGCCCAGACCCTTTGTCTCAACTCCAATAAGGAAAGTTCTGCTTATCCTTATTGGGTGGCCAAGAGCATCATTCTGTTGTCTGATATCCTTTCGGAAAAAGGCGACCTATACAACGCCCGGGCTGCATTGGAAGCATTGCTGGAAAACTACAACGAAGACCAGGAGGTGGTCCAGACGGCCAGAACCAAACTGGACAAGATCAATCAGCAACTCAATGAAAACAGCCGCCTGCGGTCCACAACCGATCCCAACCGGCTGGAATTGGACAACAGCAACAACAACAACTGACCCCCTATATCACCTTAAAATCAAACAAGCGATGAATCGTTTTGCTCAATATAGTTTTCTTGCGGCATTTTTTTCGGTTTTCATCATCCCCGTCTTCGGTCAGGAAACCCTCCCCTCCGGACAGGTCGATGTGGTGAAAAATTTTGAAGCAAAATTGCTGGAGGCCAATAAGATCGACCTTGCCCCGGGCCTGCCCCCCCTCGATACGGTCACCCGGCGGCAGACCTACAACGTGATCGCCAAAACCATCGAGGTGGATTACCTGCCGCCCAGCATCCGGCCGCTTGCCATGAAAGGCGAGGATAATCAAAAGAGTTATCAGGGTTTCCTGAAATTGGGCGCCGGACTGCCCGGTTCCCTGTTCGGCGAAGCCTCTTACTACCTCAACTCGGTGGAAAACCTGGATCTTGGCATCGGGTTCCTCCATCATTCGGCCAATAACACGAAAAAAGTTGAAAACCAACGTTTTAGCCGTAACAAGTTCGGGGCCACCGGCACCTATTATTTTGATCAGGGATTCGCCGTGAACGGCCGGTTGGGTTATTCCCGGAACACCCACCATTTTTATGGGTACAATACCATCAATGAAGAGCTCGACACCAATTTTACCTTCGACCCGGAGGAAGTCCGTCAAAGGTTCTCTGTATTTGACATCGGGGCTTCCATTTTCAACGGCGAACGGACTGAGGCCGATTTCAACTACTCCGCAGGCTTTGATTATTATATTCTGAATGATAATTATGAAGCCAGGGAAAATGGATTTTTATTAAAAATCAGCGGAACCAAGTGGTTTCAGGAGCAACATGCACTCCGGGTAGACCTCACCACTGATTTCACTTCGTTCAAAACAGATGATAAACAAACCCTGAACAACTTTTTTCTCCGGCCTTCCTATACTTACCACGGCGAACGGTTCAAGGCCAAAGCCGGCATCAATATCGCCTCTCACAATGACGAGTTCTCGTTTTTCCCGGACATTGAACTCTCTGCCAATATCATTGAAGGTTTGCTCGGCGCTTTTGTAGGCGCTGAAGGCGGCCTGCAGAAGAATTCCTTCCGGACGCTGACGGATTACAACCCGTTCCTGGAATCCAGGGTATCGATCGAAAACACCCATTACAACAATTACTACGGGGGGATTAAAGGCAATATCCAGGGGATCGATTATCACGCCCAGATTGGTTATAAAAACACAAAGAACCTCGCTTTATTCGTTTACACCGATACCCTCAACCCGGTTGTCCGGTTTGATCCGGTGTATGACACGGTGAGTGTTTTCTATATCAAGGGATCCATGTCGGCGCCCTTGTTCAAAGGCCTGGATCTGGTGGGTTCTGTCAGCCAGAACGTCTTTAGTCCGGACCGGGAAGAAAAGGCCTGGCATTTGCCTGCTTTCACCGTCAATGTCGCCGCCAAATACACGACGCCCGATCAAAAAGCAAGGATTACCGGCGAGTTTTTTCTTGAAAACGGCGTGCCTTACCGCGACAGCAAAGGCGAAGCTCAAAACCTCAACGCATTGTTCGATATCAGCGCCGGGTTGAAGTATTTTTTCAGCGAAAATTTCGGCGGGTTCATCATGGTCAACAATCTGGCCAATAACAAACGCCAGCGCTGGCAGAACTATCCTACTTTCGGACTGAATGCACTGATCGGCGTTTCCGCAAGGTTTTGATTTTGGATGCGGATCTGCGTTTTTATCCTTTTTTTGTTAAATAATTTTGAAAAAAACCGGAAAGTAAGTATTTTAGGCCTGAAGATTGCAGATTCTTGTCTCACCAAAATTTCAGGTTTATGATCATTACATTCAATGAACTAAGGGACATCAAACACAAGCTCCCCACCGGCAGTGTCGCCCGGATCGCCAATGAGTTAAAAATTAAAGAACAAACGGTGCGGAATTATTTCGGCGCCAAAAAATTTGAAGACGGCGACTTTGCCGCAAATCATCTTGAACCTGGCCCTGACGGTGGAATTGTGAACCTTGAAGATCCTACCATCTTGAATGCTGCGCTTAAAATACTTAGAGAGCACAACATCCAGTTCCAGTTAAAATGAGATCTGGAGAAACGGGAAGCTGCAAATGTTGCTTCCCGTTTTTTTTTTGACCGGGTTTCCTAAAATGCGAGGTAAAAGGGCGCCGTCAGATCGCGGTATGCTTGTGTCCATGGGTTGACCCCCTCCTGCCGGATGACCAATTCTCCTGCCTGAAGGGGAATGGAGATTCGCTCAAATTGCAGGAGCAACCGGGTCGGCGCCTTGCCGGATTTGGTTTTTACGGCGGTTGTTCTGGAACAATATAACAAATAACGGGAAGCCATTTCCCGGAATCTTACGCCTTCTGCCACAGGCAGGATCAGGGTGAATTTTCCCTGACTGGATAAAAGGGTCGAAACCGCTTCCAACAAATCCCGATGGTTCAGCGTGACCGTATGTCTTACCCGGTTCTTTTCCGGGTTATCCGAAAGCAATGCCCTGTCGTAAAACGGCGGATTGCTCACAATCAGGTCGTAGGGCCCCTTGCCTTGCTGAAGGAATGCCTGGATAGAAACCGGGAAGATATTCAATCGCGTTGCCCAGGGGCTTGCATTCATATTTTCCCTGGCCTGCAGCGCGGCTTTTTCATCAATTTCCACCGCATCAATCGTCGCGGTCATGGTCTTTTGGGCCAGCATAATGGAGATCAACCCGGTTCCGGCGCCGATATCCAGTATGGTTTCGGCGCCAGAGGTTTCCGTCCAGGCGCCCAAAAGAACGCCGTCGGTTCCCACTTTCATCGGACAGCGATCCTGCCGGATACTGAATTGTTTAAAATGAAAGATGTCCATTTATCTGCCGGCAAATGCGCTTGCAAGGTTCTTAAAAAGGTTCAGAGCATTCTCCACCACTTCTTTGCTCTCAACCGGGATTTTCAGATAGGTTTCCCCGCTCTTTTCATCCTTTTGCACCAAACTTTCAACCAATTCTTTCGTCTTTTCGGCACTGCCCAAAGTATTGATCAGGCCCGAGAAAAAAGAAATGCCGGCCTGGGCTAAACCGGCGCCCGTGGCAGGTTCCGGATTTTGCGGCATTTTTCCCGGCTTTTCAACGGTTTCTGCCGGAGAAGGTTCTGCTGTTTCTACATCATCATCCCCGGTATAGGTCTCTTTTTCAGGAGCCTGCTGGATTTTGGATTCACCGGGCGGGACTATTTCTTCCACCTCAAGGTCTTCTTCGCCGGTTTCCATATTGGAATGAATGCCGGAGGGTTCCGCTTCTTCCAGTTCGACCGGAGCGGACAAACTTTCAACATTTTCCATGAATTTGCGCAATTTCGTTTCACTCATGAATATGGAATCTTCACCTTCGGGGTCCAGAACGCCTTTTGCCATTTCGCTTTTGAAGGCCAGTACGCTCAGCATTCGGTGCTCGATGCTTTGAACGGCAACCATATTGACCACTGTAATGTTGTTTTTTTGACCGATCCGGAAAATCCTGCCGATCCGCTGTTCCAGCACAGCCGGGTTCCAGGGGATATCCAGATTGATCAGTAAACTCGCACCTTGCAGGTTAAGGCCAATTCCGCCGGCGTCTGTGGAAAGAAAAATTTTGCAGTCCGGGTCCTCCCGGAAACGGTCGATCAAATGGCCGCGTCCCTTGCTGTCGACACCTCCGTGCAACCAGGCGTAGCTCACCTCCCTGGCGTCCAGTTCCTCCGCCACGATACGGGTCATCCTTTCCCATTGACTGAAGATCACCACTTTCTGGTCAGGGTTGGTGAGGGCCTCCTCCAGGATGAACATCAACTCGTCCACTTTGGTATCAAACCGGGTTTTTTGATCCAGTATGAAGGTGCTGTCGCAAACCATCCGCATCTGGCTCAGACTGAGAATCAATATTCTCCGGTCCGTTTCGCTTAAATAATGGTACCTCCGCCATTTTGCAACCAGTCTCGCCACAGTGTCGGCGAGTTCTTTATGGATATCGGATTGTTCCTTGGTCATGGGCACAAACAGGAATTTGTCCATCCTTTTCGGCAACTGCTTCAGGACCTCCTTTTTAGTCCTGCGAACCATGCATTGGCCAAGTGTCTCGGATATTTCCTTCAGGTTTTTATACCCGACAACCCTGCCCTCATCGAGCACCTGATAACGGTCGAGAAACCGGTACAAAGGCGGCAGTTTGTACTGGTCGATAAACTGGACAATGGAATACAATTCTTCCAGTTTGTTTTCCAGGGGTGTGCCCGTCAAGACGATGCTGTATGGCGTATAAATTTTTTTAAGTTGGGTAGCAACCTTGGTTCTGAAATTTTTGATCCGCTGGGCTTCGTCCAGGATGACCAGATCGGCATCCATTTTATTTAAGGCAGCCACGTCGTTGGTCGCTACGTTGTAACTCAGGATATGATAAAAGGATTCGGAATCTTCATATTGTTTCCATCGTTTCGTTTGCATGCCTTCCACTACGGCTGCATCCTGCCCCGTAAACTTTTTAATCTCGGATTTCCATTGGTACTTCAGGGATGTTGGACATACGATCAGCACCTTCTGGATCCCGATCTCTTTTCGGTAAAGTTCGGCGGCCCCAAGGGCCTGAATGGTTTTTCCAAGGCCCATTTCATCGGCAATCAGGCACCTGCCTGCCCTGGCGGCAAAAAGGATGCCTTGCCGCTGGTATAGATATAATTTGATATTGGGCAGCAATTGATCAAAATATTCATCGGCGGCGCCCTCGGGGATGGCTTTGTGGATTCTTTTCCGGCGGCCGATCTCCTCCCTTTGTTGCAGTATGAATTCAAACGCATCGGGCCGGCAGATAAAATCGTTATCTATTTTTTTTCCCTCCAGGATGATCTTGTTGAAAACGCTGAAAGCGCCGGATTTCATGCATCCGTCGGAATCAAAATAAGCAGCGGCCCACCTTTCATACTCCGCTGAACTCTTTTTTCCAATAGCGATCCTGACCTCTCTTCCGTTTCTGTAATCCAGATAGATCCAGGTATTGGCCGCCTGAAAACTTTGTTTCAGGAGTTTTTTATTGCCCCGTTTTTTTCCAAGGAAATTCAATACTGCGCTGATATGTTTGCAGATCCCAAGGCGGTTGGTTTTGAAATCCTGGCAGGTGCACAGGTTGGCGGTATGGTAAAGGTCCGACCCTGGAACATGTCCATAACGGGTTTCTCCGTTTCGGATCGCCACTTCATATTCGTTTCCGGTTTCCGGGTTCAGAACACGGAATTCCGAAAAAACGGGTTCTGTCCCGATGTTCTCAATTTTAAACGGGCTTTCTTCTCCAAATTGTTTTCTCAGGACGAACTGCCAGGCCTCAAGTTGCAGATTGTCCGGTTGTTTATGATAGGATACCTTCTTGTTTTTTTTGAGCTTTTCGGATTTGGATTTTTTTGCCCTTGCTCCTTTTGCGGTTTTCATGGTATGGAAGCCTTTTGCGAGTGAATATAAGGACACCGCCCGTTTTATTCAAATTCACCCGAAAAAATTCCATTTCCATTACCGGATCAAGGTCGTGCTTCCTTTAAAAAAACCCTTGTTTCCGTCCGGGTATTCTACCTCCAACTGCCAGATGTACACCCCTGAGTTCATGGGCTGCCCGCGGAAATTCCCGTCCCAACCCCGGTCGATATCGTTGGTGGTAAAGCCGCCGGCTTCAAACACGAGCTCGCCCCACCGGTCAAATATCCGGAAAACCAAAACCTGGATCTGATCTCCTGCCCGGCTATGCACCGGCAACCGGTCGTTTGCCCCATCCCCGTTGGGTGTGAACCCGGTGGGCACAAATACAGGATTGTCCTTGCGCACAAAAACCGCGAGAACGTCGCTGGCCTCGCAACCTGCTTCATCTGTCACGACCAGTTCGAACGAGGTTTGGTAATCCACCGTGATCAGGGGCGACGGACAATCGAAACAACTGATCAGGGCGGTATCCCGGGGTGTCCAGGCGTATGCATAAAAGGTCCCCGTACCACCTGTGATCGCAGGAGGGTATAATTGCAGGGAATCGCCGTATTGGATCGTCCTGTTCGGGCCCAGGTCCACCATCAACGGGAACGGCTCGCCGACAAAAGCCGGGTACCCCTGCCACAAACATCCTTTGGCATCTCTGACCACAACCGGGTAGCTGCCGGTTGATAAGCCGATCAAAGCGCTGCTTCCTCCAAATGCTATTCCGTCCAGGCTGTACCGGTACGGCGGGGTTCCGCCTGATGGATTTAGATCGATCCGCCCGTCGCGGCCGCCCGCGCAGGAAACATACAAAATGTCAACTCCGGCCGACAAAGGCGCTTCCGGTTGGGAAACCAAAACGGATTGTGTTTGCAGGCATCCCGAGTGGTCTGTTACGGTAAGCTCGTAACTGCCTGCCGGAACCGCCGTCAGGTCCCGGGTATTTATGCCGTTATTCCACAAATAAGTATATGGGGTCGATCCCCCTGTAACCAATGCCGTTACGCTGCCCGTTCGGTCGCCATAACAATCCACCGGTTTTGCAGCCAGTTGAATGCGCAACGGGTCGGGCTGAACAACGGTAGCGATCGCATTGGCTAAACAACGGTTGGCGTCGGTTACCGTCAGGGTATAGACGCCTGTAGCCAGGCCGGTGAGGTCTTCCGTGACGGCGCCGTTACTCCATAAAAATTGATAGGGTCCGGTTCCGCCGCCCACTGTGATATCAATCGAACCGGATTCATCACCTTCACAGATAACCTGGGTCGCCTGGGTGGTCACCACCAGCAATGGGGGTTCAGTTACCAAAATGGTGGCGGTATCCGAACAACCCAGCTCATCGGTAACGATAAGGGTGTAATTCCCGGCCGGAAGATTGGTCAAATTTGCCACTGCAGGCAGTCCGGGTTTGTCCCATTCATAAGTCAAGTTGCCGGAACCGCCGGAAATGGTGCTGCTGACAGCCCCCTGGGCAAGCCCGTTGCAAAGGACCGGCGTGGCGGAGAGGGTTAATTCAATACCCGGCGCCGGATCAACGGTTCCGGTCAAAATAATCGTGCAACCCTGGGCGTCGGTCACGGTTGCAGCATAGGCGCCGGCAGCCAGCCCGGTAGCAGTTTTGTCCTTTTGGCCATCGCTCCAGTTGAAAGTATACGGGCCGGTCCCGCCTGCAACGGAGACCGTTGCCTGGCCATCCGGTTCCGGACGGCAGCTTGCCAGGGTTGTCACGATACTGCCGGACAGTTCCAGGGGTTCCGTCAGCTCAAAATCCCTGACTTCTTCACAGCCGTTGCCATCTGTTATTGTAACCGAATGTGGACCTGCAGAAAGCCCGGTTGAATTGGGCCCTGACTGCCCGTTGTCCCAGACAATGACGTAACTCCCGCTGCCCCCGCCGGCCAGGATCGAGGCTTGTCCATCCGACGATCCGGAACAAAGGGGGTTCTGGGTCAGCAGCGTCAGGTCCAGCGGCGCCGGTTCGTCAACGGTGAAAACACCTTCAGCGGTACATCCCCGGGCATCCGTAATGGTGGCGGAGAAAGTTCCCGGAGAAAGCCCTGAAAGCGAGGTTCCGGTTTGACCGCCGCTCCAGATAACCGAAAAACCGCCGTTCCCTCCGCCCAGGGTCAATTGGATCTGTCCATCTGTCCTGCCGCTGCACGTGACCGGACTGATTGAGGATTCGACGGTGATGGCGGGTGTCTCTGCAAATTCAAATCCGTCTGAAATCAAACAACCGTTGGCATCCTTGACCTGAAAGGCATAACTTCCGGGCGAAAGGCTGCTACGCGTAAAATCATTGCCGAATCCGGCGCCCCAGTCAATAGAATAGGGCGATACGCCGCCGCTGACCGAAATAGCAGCCTGCCCGTCGCCGATACCGGCACATGCGGGCGCCAGGGTGTCGATCAGGATCGCCAGGGTCCCGGGCGCAGTAACGGTGGCGGTATCCCTGGTTTCACAAAGATTGGCATCCCGGACGATAACGAGGTATTGCCCCGGACTCAAACCGGCGACTGTTTCAGTACTGCCTGCCGGGTTTCCGGATGGCATGGCCAGCCAATCGACCGAAAGGACCCCGGTCCCGCCCGATGCCTGGACAGAAACAGAACCGTCATCCGAGTCCGCGCACAGGGCAGCGGTAGCGGTTGTTTGGGCGATCAGGGCCGGCGGTTGGTTCACCTGAGCGCTAACAGCAGACTCACAGCCGTTGACATCCCGGACCAAAGCGGAATAAAGACCTGCCAAAAGCCCGATCGCCGTATCGGCGACCTGATTTTGAGCAGTGGCGTCCCACAACACTTCATAAGGCTGGACGCCACCGGATATGGAGACCGCCGCCCAACCATCCGCAGTTCCGGCACAAGTTGCGTCTTTCACCGTTGATGTTGTTACAAGCGGCTCGGGCTCTTCCATTAACACGGAAGAAACAGCCTGGCAGCTATTAAAGTCGGTCACCAACACTTCCGCAGGCCCTGCCGGCAAGCCGGAGGCCAGGGAATCCGTCGAGGCATCCGACCATTCAAACGAATAAGGCCCCGTTCCACCGTTTACGATAACCGTTGCAACGCCGTTCGCCGCGCCGTTGCAATCAATGGGTTCACCGACTACTGCAGTGGCTTCCAGGACTGGCGGTTCACTTATTTCGACATGAAAAATAAGGGCGCAGCCCAGGGCGTCCTGAACCACCCCGTTGTAGCTTCCTGTATTTAATCCGGTAAATACCCCGGTTTCGTTCATCTGGCCGTCCAGCCGGTAAGAAAACGGCGCAGTGCCGGTCGACGGCAAAACCGTCACCGTTCCATCCGCAGCACCGAAACAACTGATATCGGTTTTTGAAATATTTGCCTCCGGCGGAACACAGGCTTCAGCGACACATTGCAGAGATGCGACGGGGCCGCCGCATCCGCCGATGGCCCGCACACTGATGTCCACCGTTTGCCCCATGACCAGGTTGGCAACCTCATGAGACAAATTTCCGGAAGGTGTTTCCCAGGCCCCGCCGTTAACCTGGACTTCGTACCCGTCCACCCCTGCAATCTGGTCCCAGACAACCGTCACACTGCTGTTGGTGGGTCCGGCGCACTGAACGTTTGGCGCCGGGAAAACAGGCAATACTTCAATGGTGACAGAATCCGTGACCGTACATCCGTAGGAATCGGTCGCAGTAACGGTATAGGTGGTCGTCTGGTCGGGTTTTGCCACCGGGTTGGGGCAATCCGTGCAACTCAGTCCGGCGGCAGGCGACCATTCATAATTGATCTCATAGATGGACTTGAAGGTCAACGTCCATTTAAAAAGTGTCCCTTCAAATCCATTGGCATCGTCGTACAACAAAAGCCGCCAGGTACCGTTTGTTTTTTTCACCCCGTCCCAGAGGTCGGAAAACACGCCCTCCGGCAAATATTCTCCTGTAAACGGCAAAGAATCCGGCGGCGCGAACGGCCCGGGAAAATTGATGGGCAAAGCGGCCCCGGTGGTAAAACAGGTTTGGAGGTAATAATCAGGTTGGGCGCCATTGCCGCCGTTGCCGCCGTTATCGGTCGTCAATTCAAGGAACTGGCCATCCGGGCCGATCAGGAAAATATCAAGGTCGTCGATCCACCGGTGGGTAAGACTGTCAATACAAATGGATTGGATCACATCAGGGCCCAACACCGCAGGGGCCACTCCGCTCACCAGGACATCCGAATAAACCGCAGTAGCAACCGGCGTGATCGCTACCGGTGTTGAGTTTGAAAAGGAAGGCGGTTCGGGAAGGACGATCGGGATGGTCCCGTCCAGTTGAACAGAATCTCCGCTGCAAATGGTTTGGGCCAGCCCAAGGTCGGGCTGCACCAGCGGGTTTTCTTTCATCACCAGGGTAAAGGTATCCCGGTGGCAAATATCTCTTTGAACATCAAAGACCAGGGTTTCGTCCGGGTCGTTGATCCCGTCGTCTATTCCGACAATGGGGACTGTTAAAGAATTTGATCCGGCCGGGATAAAGAGGTTGGCGGGGATTGGTTCATAATCTATTCCGTTTTGGGCAGTTCCCGAAAGCACCAGATCGATGGGAAAATCCGATTCAACCGGATTGGGCAATGAAAAAGTGATGGATCCGCCTGCACATCCTTCCGCCAGGCTCCCATCCAGACTGAGGGTCGACGTTTCTACCTGCAGGGTGCCGGTTCCAAAGCTTTTAGCTTCCAGGAAAACCCCTGAATCGAAGGCATCGTCCGCTACATCCGCGATGACCAGTTTGATGGTATAGACCTGGCAAGGCTGGACAATGGCTTCCGCAATAAATACGTCTGTGATCCCGTCATATACCGGGAATGTGTTTGATCCGTCGTTGTTGTTGTAATACTGGGAATAAGCCAGCGATCCGTTATCCCCCGAACAGTTTCCGATTGAGCCCTGGGCGCCCACCACGCCGGGATTCACGTTATTGATCCGGACAGGAAGGTTTGTACCCGGTATTAAAGCAATGTTTTCAGCGTTGTTTTGGTAGGGTCCGTTGATGCCAGGGCCCGAAATGAAAAAACCGAAAATATCATTAAAATTCGAACAAACCCATTCCGGGTATTCTTCTGAAGCAAAAGCGTATCGAAACCGTAAGGTATCGGCGATCGGGATAAAAGTGATGATATACTGGCAAACGTTATTGACGGAGGAACCGTTGGCAATACCGGATAAATCAACATCCACGGCGCTGCTGCTGTTTCCATAACTGGCAAAATCCAGGCCGGGGGCATCCACACCGGTATTGATGCCCTGCGATACCGCCCTGCCGGTCGTCATCACGATTCCCCTGGACAGTCCGACAGCATCTTCCCCATTTTTAAAAAAACCAACCGCTTCGTCGGCCCCCTGGTACACTACGCTGACCACCTCTACCCCGTCGCCAAGGAAAACGTTGGTAATCAGGCTTTGCGGAGTAATTGGCGGAGCGTCGGTGACCTCGAGGGGCTGTGCAGCCAATCCCTGCACAGCAAGGAAAAGCGCCAGGCATAAAAATTTATCAACCAATTGTAGATTTCCTTTTTTTACCTTCATAACGATGCAGCAGATTGAAAAATGATTGCCTCTATGTATAATCATTCAAAAGCCTCTTTTGTGCCGTCCAGGTTTGCAAAAAGTCCCAAAATAAAGCAAAAAAGCCGCCTTGGACAATGGAAGGGTTGAAAATTACGGCAAACTGTCGTTAAAAGCCCGGATTAGCCGGATAGATTACTATTTTCCAGGGGAGCAAAATGACTCCCGTCTGCAAATTTCCTGTGTTTGTCTAAATGTTGTTAACATTCCATTATCTTAGAAGAAATTTACAGGAATCTTTTATTACGGACGATGAGACAATTCATTAAATTCTTTTTCGCTTCTTGTTTGGGCGTATTTGCATCATTGGTCGCCCTGTTTTTTTTGTTCTTTTTTATCGTCGCAGCTTTGGCAGGCGGCAGCCAGCAAGCCAAACCTGTTCCGGCCAATTCGGTTTTGCACCTGAAATTTGACCAGGCGATTCCTGAACTCACCAACAATGCTCCCATCAATCCATACGCATTTCCACAGGCCAAAGTGCTTGGATTAAATGACTACCGGCATATATTGAAAAAAGCGGCCGAAGACCCTCATATCGAAGGGATCCTCATCGAAACCCAATCAGCGCCGCTCGGACTGGCAAATGCAAGCGACTTCCGGGAAGCCGTTCTTGAGTTTAAAGAAAGCGGCAAATTTGTGATTGCCTACGATAAATTTTTCACCCAGGGGGCCTATTACCTGGCTTCATCTGCCGACAAGGTGTACATGCACCCTTTGGGCATGCTCGATTTCAGGGGGTTTGCGGCCCAGGTCATGTTCATGAAAGATTTTCTGGACAAGATCGGCGTTGAAATGCAGGTTTCCTATGCCGGCAAATTTAAAAGCGCTACGGAACCCTTCCGGCGCAACGAAATGTCCCCCGAAAACCGCCAGCAAACCCGTGAATTCCTGGACCCTATTTTTAACAATTTCCTTGCCGACATCTCCGCCAGCCGGGGTATCAGCGTACAGGATCTGCAGCGGATCGTCAACAACTATGAAGCCGGCAAACTGGAAGACGCCTTAAAAGCCAGGCTGATCGATGCCATCAGCCACCGGGACGAAGTGCTCGACGATATTCGCCAGCGGATGGGCCTTGAAAAAGATAAAAATTTTAAACTGGTCAGTCCGGCTGATTATCTGGCCGCCAAACCGTCCAAATCCAATTTTTCGATCAAACAAAAAATAGCGGTCGTTTATGCGGAAGGCGCCATTGTCGACGGAAAAGGCGAACCCGGATCGGTCGGCGACGAAACTTATGTAAAAGTACTGGACCGCCTTCGAAAGGATGATGATGTCAAGGCAGTTGTGCTCCGGGTAAATTCACCGGGGGGCAGCGCCATGTCTTCTGAAAGCATCTGGCGCGCCTTGAGCCTTCTGAAGGAGGCCGGAAAACCGGTGGTGGTTTCCATGGGCGACTATGCCGCTTCCGGCGGTTATTATATTGCCTGTCTGGCCGACTCCATTTTTGCAAGAAAAAACACGCTTACCGGGTCAATCGGGGTCTTCAGTATTCTTCCAAGCGTTCAAAATTTAATGAATCAGAAACTGGGCCTCCATTTTGATACGGTAAAAACCGGGCCGTTTGCCACTTTTCCCTCCGTCGTTTATACGATGACAGAAACGGAAAAAAACCTGCTGCAAAACCGGACCGACGAAATGTACGCCCATTTCAAACAACACGTTGTAGATGGCCGGAAACTCAGCCCGGAAAAAGTGGAGGAAATCGCCCAGGGCAGGGTCTGGACCGGCGAAAAAGCCGTTGAGCTTGGTCTTGCCGACCGGATCGGCGACCTCAATGACGCCATAACCGCTGCAGCCAAACTTGCTTCCGCCGGTGAATACAGGGTTGTCGAATACCCCAGAATGAAAGACCCGCTGATCTTGTTGCTCGAACAGTTTACTGGCGTGGAAGAGGAAGTTCGTCAGAAACAGGTCATGAAAGAGGCCCTTGGAGAATTATACCCCTTCTATGCATTCCTGGAGGAGATCAAATCGTCCAACGGCGCTCAGGCCCGTCTTCCGTTTGTGATGACTATTCGGTAAGTAGCAGTTTTCAGGTGGCCCCGCCCTGCTGGCGGGTAAAAGTTGGCAGTCTCCTGGGACTGAGCGAAGTCGAAGTTGGTCCGTTCCCACTTTGTACCGCCGACGTCTCGTCGGTCGGGCTTCCAACCCGGTTCCTGGATCAAAGCCAATAACGTTGTTCCGCCCTCGCCGCAGGCAGCCTTGCTGGGCAGTTACGGCAATGTGCCGGTGAATTATTATACCGGTTCGCCAATGGCAATATCAGCCGTACTTCGCCGCAACAGGTTTTGTGCATTTATGGGAAGACGCCGCCTTGGGAGCCTGCCACGCAGAAGGCGCGGGGTCGGGGGCAAGCGAGGGCAAATGCACAAAACCTATTGCAGTTGAGTATAAGGGATATCAGATCCGTTTAACCCGTGGCTATACTCAACTGCAGTATAGTTAAAATATATCCTTACTTAATTTCCACTCCGCCGGTCCTAAAATTTCAAATCCGCCAGGTTGATCGTAAATCCTGATATTTTGTATTTCTTTTTCAGGCTGGCCTGATACTTTTCAGCAGAAGCTTCACTGTCAAATGGCCCAAGGATCACCTTGTAATGCGACTTGTTCGTTCCGGCAGGTTCGATGCTGATCAGGATATTATCGAACCATTTTGCCTGCAGGTCGGCTACCTGTTTCATGACATTTTCATAACTGGTCAGATTGGCTACCTGAACGCCAAATCCCTTTTTTTCGGGTTTCTCCAAAACGATCCTGTACAGTCCGTAAGTCTGAAAATCTTCCCTGACTACGGCAAACTTCGGGCTTGACTTGGCCTCTCCCTTCGACTTCACCTCTTTTACCATTTGTTCTGCTTTTTTGGGCGCCGGCGCAGGCTGATCCGCCTTTTTTTCTTCCTTGGCTGCTGCAACGGGTTGTTTGGGCTTGTCCGCTTCATCGTAAGCAACAGGTTGGGGTTCTGTCGTTTTTTTGGGTGTTGTGGCGACAACGGCGGGGGATGCGCTTTCCGACTTTTTGACAACCTCCACTTTCACCTGGGCGATGCCGTCGACATCCAGGCCAAGGGCCTGGGCCGCTTTGTGGCTGAGATCAACGACCCGGCCTTTGATGAAAGGGCCTTTGTCGTTCACCCTGACGGTGACGGATTTTTTATTATCCAGCCGGGTTACCCGCAACAACGTGCCGTAAGGATGTTTTTTATGCGCGGCAGTCAACTGGTTTTTGTCGTAGGTGTCGCCGTAGGCTGTACGCCTTCCCTGAAACTCATCTCCGTAAGTGGATGCAAGGCCAAACTCCTCCTCCTGGGCGCGGAGGATAAATACAGACATCAAAAAAATGGGGATCAGCAGGAAATGAAAATACTTTTTCATCATTAGGTATTTTAGTGATACAATTTGTCGCATTTTCAAAGATAGGGTCATTTTTCAATTATTACAACGATTCCGCTTCATAATTCATTGTTTGAACCATTCTAGCCTTATTTTTGTATTTTATTGAACAATTGAAGGAATGAGTAAAAGAGGAAGAGCATTGGTGGCCATGAGCGGCGGAATCGACAGCACCGTGACGGCCATGTTACTGCATGAAGAAGGTTATGAAGTGGTTGGCATTACCATGAAAACATGGGATTACGCCAATTCCGGAGGATCGAAGAAAGAAACGGGGTGTTGCAGTCTCGATTCCATCAACGACGCCAGACAGGTAGCCGTCAATATGGGTTTCCATCACTTCATCGTGGATATCCGCGATGAATTCGGGGACTATGTGATCGATAATTTTGTGGATGAATATTTAGCCGGCCGGACCCCCAATCCATGTGTCCTCTGCAATACGCATATCAAATGGAATGCCCTGCTCAAACGGGCCGATTCGCTCGATTGCGAATTCATCGCCACCGGCCATTATGCCCGGATCGGGGAACAAAACGGCAGAAAATTTGTATCCAGGTCGGCCGACCTCAACAAAGACCAATCTTATGTTTTATGGGGCCTGAGCCAGGATTGCCTCCACCGAAGCCGGTTCCCCCTTGGCGGCATGACCAAACCTGAAGTCCGCCGGATCGCTTTTGAGTTCGGATATGAAGAACTGTCCAAAAAAGCGGAGAGTTATGAAATTTGTTTTGTGCCCGACAACGACTACAGGGGGTTTTTGAAACGGCGGGTTCCCGACCTGGAGGAAAAAGTCAGCGGCGGCGTTTTCACCGACGCACAAGGCAACGTTCTGGGCAAACACCAGGGTTACCCTTTTTATACGATCGGACAACGAAAAGGCCTCGGAATCGCCCTGGGCGAACCCATGTTCGTAACGGAGATCCGCCCGGAAACGAATACCGTGGTGCTGGGCCTGGTTGAAGACCTGGTCAGGAACAAGATGAATGTGGGGCAGGTCAACGCCATGAAATACGATCAGCTGCCGGAAAATCTGGAAGTGGTCACCAAGATCCGGTACCGCGACCAGGGTACGCTGAGCCTCCTGACCAATCCGGCCGGAGACCGGGTGGAGGTGGAATTTCTCGCTCATGTGAAAGGGGTTGCGCCCGGCCAATCTGCTGTGTTCTATGAAGGCGATGACGTGGTCGCAGGAGGAATAATCTATCGATAATTATATTTAACCTTTGTGGATGAACCTGTCAAACCCTTCTTTTGTCAGGGTGAACCTGGCTATGGTCTTTTTTTTGACTTTGCAGGCAACGTGGCTTTCCGGTCAGACCCCGGCCGATGCCTGGCAAAGGGCAGAAACCGGCATCGTTTTGCTTCAAAACAACGGCGGCCTGCTGCCGTTGCAACGGCTAGACACGCTCCGGCCTGCGGGATTGACCCTGTGGATGGGCGAAACGCCATCCTTTTTATCCTCCCTCAGCAATTACCAGCACATCAGCCTCATCTCCCCCGAAGAAGACAGCATACAACTGACCGCCGATAAAATCCTCGCAGGAGGCTTCAACCTGCTCGTGGCGGGCGTCAATGCCCAATCCTTCCGCGATGCCATCTGGAAACCCGGAGCGGTGATGGAAAAACTTTTTATCCGCCTGAATCCCAGGATGAAGATCGTCCTGGTTGTTTTTGGCCGAAGCGAATTATGGCGGGTTCTGAACGTTCGGGATTATGCCGACGCGATCCTGTTTGTGCCGGAAGCAGACTTTCCGGGGCAATCCCTGGCTGCACAGGCAATTTATGGCGCCGCCACAACAACCGGCCGGCTGGAAGAAGACCTGAGCAATCAATTCAGAGCCGGAACAGGCCTCACTTTGGAAGGCGGGTTGAGGCTGCGGTATTCACCTCCGGCAGCGCTCGGGCTTGATTCGGTTTCTCTGTCCGATTCCCTTCGCAAAATTGTACTGGAAGGGATCCGGGAAGGCGCCTACCCTGGCGCGCAATTGCTGGTCGCCAAAAATGGGCAGGTCTTCTTCCGGGAATCCTTCGGACACCATACCTACGACTCCCTTCGCCCGGTAACGCTTTCCGATCTGTACGACTTTGCCTCCATCACCAAAATCAGCGCAGGCCTTCCCGGCCTGATGCGGCTGTATGGTGAAGGGAAATTTGATCTGGACGCCCCGCTGAAAAAATACTTCCCTTATTTCAAAGGCTCCAATAAAGCGAACCTGACTTTCCGCCGGATGTTATCCCATAACGCAAGGCTAAGGGCTTCGATTCCCAACTGGGCAGGGACCTTGAAGGGCAGTGCAAAATATCCCTGGAAAAAAGGGTGGCCAAAGAATCCGGTGACCAACGGCCGTTTCAAACCTCGGACCTTTGCCCCTGATTCAAGCGCAAAATACCCGGTAAGGATCGCCGATCATCTCTGGCAACATGCCGGATATAAAAAACAGATTTACAAGTCTTTAAAAAAATCTCCGCTGGTTGAAAAACCGGGGTACCTCTATTCTGATCTGTCGCTGTTGCTGGTGCCGCAGGTGGTTTCCGGAATAACCGGACAACCCTTTGACCAATACCTCGACCAAACCTTTTACCGCCGGTTGGGCGCCCATACGCTGGGTTTTAATCCTGCCAACCGGTTTCCGGTCTCCGGCATAGTACCAACCGAACTGGATACCTTTTTCCGGCATCAGCTTGTCCAGGGATGGGTCCACGATGAAAATGCGGCTATGATGGGCGGGGTATCCGGCCACGCAGGTTTGTTCGGAAATGCCAATGACCTGGCCAAACTGATGCAAATGTACCTGAATGAAGGCGCATACGGCGGTGAGCAATTGATCAGCGCCTCCGCTTTCCGGGAATTCAATCAATGCCATTTTTGCAGCGAAGGCAACCACCGGGGTATCGGATTCGATAAGCCGCTGCCTGCGTTCGACCCGGCCAGAAGCTATTCGGCGCAGGATGCAAGTCTTTCCAGTTTCGGTCATTCCGGCTTCACTGGCACCTTCACCTGGGCAGACCCCGAATCCGGAATTCTGATCGTGTTCCTGTCCAACAGGGTATACCCCTACAGAAGCCGCAGGGAATTGTATACCCTCAACATCCGACAGCGACTTCACCAGACCGTCTACGACGCTTTTACCGGGAAATAACCGGAGATCAATCCCGTCCAAGCCCCACCTGATCCCTTAGCAGATTGTCGGCAGGCTGATTGTGTTTCCAGTAATCGTCCAGGATCGTATGGGTGCGCCTGGCAATGGTCGTCCTTTCCTGGTTGTCCATCAACGATGGATAGGTATCCCGCCAGCCCTGGATGATATGCGGCGAACTGTTCTCAAAAACGATTTCTAACATCCTGCCGCTTTCTTCAAAACGCACTTTGTAGGATTGCAGTCCTTGCCCTTCAAATTCAGAGCCGCCATAACTTTCAAGCGTCGCTTCCACGTCCTGGGGCTGATAAGGTTTGTGAGCCAGCCTGACATATTCCGCGCCGGGTAATAATTTGAATTTCCCCAAAGGCAATGCAGCGGGGTTGATCCGGATGCGATTGTACAATTCTTCTTCCAGCACTGCGCCCGGCGTCTGGTAATCCTGATCGCCCTCCGTTTCGAAGTAAGATCTGATCTGGGCATGGTATTGGCCCCCTTTGAAATTTACCTGCATGAAGGTATGACCGCACCAATCCTGGGAGGTGGTGGTCGCTTTGAGGGTATTCAATACTTTTTGCTGGTTGACCGGCGTAAATACGGAGGTCATGATGGAATAATCATAAATGCCGGTGGTAAAATCCTTGAGCTGGTTGTTCTTCAGGACAGGGATCGAATTGGGGTTTTTATAGTGGTCATTTTTGACTTGCCGGTCGGTCAGAAAATCTTCGGTTACAAAGATCATGACCACTTCGCCCGAATAAATGTCCCGGTAGCGGTTTTGCTGCAAGGCATAACGGCTGATCTCGGCCTTGCCCTGGTACCAGTACTCGCTTAACCGGTTGGTTGCATCCCGGAAGGAAAGCGCAACCGGAACCGGCGCAGCTTCTTCCTGGTTTTGGGCCGGCGCCGATACAGTCTCTGGTTTTTGTGAATCACAGGCGGAAAAAAAGAGCGCAAGCAGGAAGAGAGAGATGTTTTTCATGTTGAGCAGGTTGATTTTAAAATAAAACAGATTAACCCGCGCCCACGGTTTAAAATCCTGACCGGAATCTTGATTTTCAAAAAAATATTTTCATTTTGCGGCCAAAAAAAAATGATCAATGCCGTTGTTTTTGATCTGGGCGCCGTTCTGATTGATTGGAACCCGGAATACCTGTACCGGGAAATCATTCCGGATGAAAGCGAAAGGTCTTATTTTCTGAGTGAAATCTGCAATCATGAATGGAATATACAACAAGATGAAGGCAGGACCTGGTCGGAAGCGATCAAAGTGTTAACCGATAAACACCCCCAATACCGTTATGAGATCGAATCCTATTGGGATCAATGGCCGCGCATGTTAGGCGGTCCGATAACCGGTACCGTGCAAATCCTGGAAGAACTTGCCCACCAATATCCATACCGGTTGCTGGCCCTCACCAACTGGTCGGCTGAAACCTGGCCCTATGCATGGGAACGCTTCGATTTCCTTCAAAAATTTGAGGGGATCCTGGTTTCGGGGAAGGAAAAAATGAAAAAACCTGACCTGGCAATCTACGAGCGCCTGATCCGCCGTTTTAACCTGACCCCAGGTTCAACTTTGTTTATCGACGACAATCCGGACAATGTAAAGGCTGCAAAAGCATCCGGGATGGAAGCTTTGCAGTTTACCGGCTCCGACCAGCTTCGGGAGCAACTGATCGCTTTGGGGGTGCTCAGGGTCAATTGACCGGGCCTCCTGCACAAAAGGCGTGGTTGCCGGCGGTACAACTTACATGACTCAAGTTACTTACCCGGCTCAATTTTAGTCCCTTCCACATTGACGGGCTGTTTTCTGGCAAGGATACCAGCCCAATCCGCATCCGGCAAGGTTTGCAAGGCGCCGATCTCCTGAAAAAAGAGGCCCAGGAAATCCACCACATCCAACCGGGTTTCACGACTTAAATTTTTTGACTGCATAACAACAGCCAGAATGGCCGCTTCCCTGTTTTTGAAAAGTTCGACAACCGGTTTCATTTCAGCGTTGCCTCTGCCTGCGCCGATGTACAACCTTTGTCGTACGCTGGTCAGTTTGAAATCTGTGTTGGGTACTGCATAGGATGCGTTGACCAGTCCGGAAAAGTCAAAATCAAAAGGAACAGGTACAATTTCTCCATTTGCGTTTTTGAACAATTCCACATTCCGGACCGCTTTCATGCTCCAGTCGGCGTTACCGATCATGAACTGGAACATGGCGTGGGTCATTTCAAGTTCCGGGTTGATGGCGGCGACATCCGGGTTCAGGCAGTCGCACTTGGTGAGTTGCAGCCGGTCGGCCAGTTCGTCGTTGTCCTCCAATAGGATGGCATAACGCTTGAAACGCCCCATTTTGCCGCTGGTGTCGACATATTCAATCTTCAGCAACTGAGCCCTGAAGCTGAACGGGGTTATCTGGTTGTATAACTGGTAAGCCAAAAATTCTTTGATCACGTTTTCCTGGGCTTCGCCTTTGTCATCCAGACAGTGCGTTACGATTTTGTATTTGTCAAAATCTTCTCTCAGGCCGAGTTCTTTGAGTTTGCCTTTGGGCAGATTCAGTTTGATGGGCGGAAAATCGCAGATCCGGCGCCGGTACTTGCCCCTGGTCTTTATTTTGGAATCCAGTGTGACCGTCAGGCCCGCGCCGTCGTCAAAAGAAAGCGTCGCAGGTTGGTAATCGTCCGTTTTCCGGTTTTCGAGAAATAGAGAAAAATCTGCCTGGATGGTGATCTCGGGAACTTGGGTGGCGGACAAATAGTCAAAAAAGCTTTTTTGTGCAGGCAGAACGCCCGGACCGGAGGTTGAAAAGCCGGTTTGCGGCAATAGCAATGCCACAGACGCCATCAAGGCGAATTGTTTTAACAGTCGGGTGAACATAAAATTTGGTTTAATGGGCATTCCGAACTCCGGATTGCCAAATGGTTTTATTAGCTTTACCTTTTTAATTGACGGTTCCAGATGTAAAGGGTTGCCTGTTAAGGATAATTTAACCTTTTGCAGGCGGATTTTTTGGCGACACAAAGATAACGAATTTCGAAACATAATTCCAAATATTGAACTTTATTTAATCAAAACAAAATTTAATTCTAAAAGTTCATTCATTTTAGAATTATTAACCAAATCGCCGGAATTTAAAATTTAATTTTCCCAGGCGGGAAATGCCCCAAAGCATTCCTGCCACAAAGGAGAAATAGCGAAATGAAGCTTATTGCAGGACTTAGTGTGATCATACTCCTTGCGGCCTGCCAGCCGGCTAAAGAAGTGGAGGTTGCCATGCCGGTCAAACTGGCGGAATCACCCAGAAACGTCATTTTGATGATTGGGGACGGTATGGGGCTTGCGCAGGTTACGGCCGCGCTCTACAGCAACAACAACCGCCTGAACCTGGAAAAATTCCCGGTGGTCGGATTTCACAAATCCTATTCCGCTTCCGATCTGATCACCGATTCGGCGGCAGGCGCAACCGCTTTTTCCTGCGGGGTAAAAACCTATAACAACGCTATCGGCCTGGGCCCCGACACGCTGCCGTGTACAACTATCCTGGAGGAAGCCTCCATCCACGGGCTTGCGACCGGCGTGGTGGTCACCTCAACGATCACACACGCCACACCTGCCGCATTCATGGCCCATGAACCGCTCAGGGTATTTTATGAAAACATCGCCGCTGATATCGTAGAATCCAACATCGATCTGTTCATCGGAGGCGGCAGGTCCTATTTTTACAAACGAAAGGCGGATAAACGCAACCTGCTCAGGGAACTGGGCGCAAAGGGGTTCCAGATCCTGGATGATGTACCCTACCCCAAATCGACCTTCGAACCTCACCAGCGATTGGCTATTTTTACAGCGGAAGACCAACCGCCCTTTGTGAGCCAGGGTAGGGATTATTTGCCGTTCGCGAGCCTTTTTGCGGCTGAATTCCTGAATCAAAAATCTCCAAAAGGATTTTTCCTGATGATTGAAGGGTCCCAGATCGATTGGGCCGCCCATTCCAACAACACCCGGGAAATGATCAAGGAAGTCCTTGATTTTGACCGGGCCATCGGTCTGGTTCTCGAATTTGCCCGGAAACGCGGAGATACCCTGGTGATCGTCACTGCCGACCACGAAACGGGCGGTTGTGCGATTAACAACGGTTCAAAAATCAATAACCTGGACGTTTCCTTCACCACCAATGGCCATACTGCCGCTTTGGTGCCTGTTTACGCTTTTGGACCCGGGGCTGAAGCCTTTTCCGGGATTTATGAAAATACGGCTATCTACACCAAGATGAAGGACGCCCTCAGTCTCGGCAGTTCAGAAGCAGGCGCAGCGTCGTCCCTGCGCGGCGAGTAAGAAAAACGGGGCATTACATCATTTCTGGTAATTATCTGCGGCCGGGATCGTTTTAGTTTGTAATGGCCGCCACATACATCAAAAAAACAGCCTTTGCTTAAACTTTTTCAACATTCGGGTATTATACTCCAAGTGTTGTTGTACAGATTGATATAAATATTCCTAACTTTATTCACCTGCTGCCGCTCGCAGCAGTTGTCTTTAACCTTCGCGCCAATGAACGTTGAAACGCAGGAAAGTCTCCAGTTGATCCAGGAGAGCGCACGTGATTTTGCAGAATCCCATATCAGGCCCCATGTTATGGAATGGGACGAGGCCCAACATTTCCCCGTCGATCTGTTCCATAAAATGGGCGGATATGGTTTTTTAGGTGTCCTGGTACCGGAAATGTATGGCGGCGCCGGACTGGGGTACAAGGCCTACATCACCATAATCACCGAAATAGCAAAAGTCTGCGGCGGCATAGGCCTTTCCGTAGCTGCTCACAATTCATTGTGTACCAACCATATACTCCTCTTTGGAGATGAAAAGCAAAAATTGAAGTATTTGCCCAAACTGGCCTTGGGGGAATACCTGGGCGCATGGGGATTGACGGAACCCAATACCGGGAGCGACGCAGCGCGGATGCAATGCACCGCTGTCCGGGACGGTGATTATTACATTCTCAATGGCGCCAAAAATTTTATCACCCACGGCAAATCCTGCGGGGTGGCCGTCGTGATAGCGCGTACCGGTGAATTGCTCGACAGCCACGGCATGAGTGCTTTTGTCATCGAAAAGGATACGCCAGGGTTCAAGTCCGGTAAAAAGGAAAATAAACTCGGCATGAGGGCATCGGAAACGGCAGAAATGATATTTGACCATTGCAGGGTGCATAAAGATCAAATGCTGGGAGAGGAAGGCGAAGGATTTATTCAATCCATGAAAGTGCTCGACGGAGGAAGGATCTCGATTGCTGCCTTGTCCCTGGGCATCGCCAAAGGCGCATTTGAAGCCTCCCTGCGGTATTCGCAGGAACGCCATCAGTTTGGCAAGGCCATTGCCTCTTTCCAGGCCATCAGCTTTAAACTGGCCGATATGGCTACTCAGATCGAGGCGGCAGAATTGCTGACCTATAAAGCCGGAGAATTGAAAGATCAGGGTGAAAAATCCACCAAATTATCGGCTATGGCGAAATACCATGCGTCCGAAACCGCAGTTCGGGTAGCCGACGAGGCCGTTCAGATCTTTGGCGGATACGGTTATACCAAGGATTTTCCCGTGGAAAAATATTACCGGGACGCCAAACTGTGCACCATTGGCGAAGGTACTTCCGAGATCCAGAAGCTGGTCATTTCAAGGGAACTCCTCCGGCATTAATGCCCTGGAGGATCAATCGGTGTTTTCAGCCCGTTCAACTCCATTTTCGGGTTCCACATCGGATTTATTTTATTTTTTACCGGAAAAGGTTTATTTTCCCTGAAATTTTATTGCCCTATGTATGCATTAAGCTTTCTGGTCAGCCTGGTAGCCCTCACGGCATGGTTCCTGCGCAGGGATAAAGCAGAAGCGCGGTTTTTCAGAATACTGCTTACGGGTGGTCTGGCCGCCTACCTGGTAAGCGTCGTATTCAGCGATGCCGACCTTGGGCACAAGATGGCGGTGGCTTGCCGGGATCTGCTGGTTCTGGGTGTGTTTGGCATCATCATTTCCGCCATCACTCATAAATCCTATGGAAAGTGGGTAGCGGTTCTGGCCATTTTATTCATGAGCTTCTGGTACAACCGCAAGTTTCTGGCGCATTCGTTCTCCCCTCCCCTTCCGGCCGTCACACTCAGCCCCGACGGGGAATTGCTGGTTGAGATCCGTGAAAACCAGGCGGGCCTGGATGCGCTCAATGCTTTTGCCGCCAAAAACGGGGTCGCCGTCATCCCTGCCTTCCAACCGGCTCATCCGGAATGGACCGAACTGGACGCTTACTACATTGTGAATATTCCGGACAAGGATGCCCATAACTGGCCGGCCATCGAAAAAGCTTTGAAGCGGACTAAAAATATTGAATGGGTGGAACCCAATGAAATCATCAATGTAACACCCCAGCCGGGTAAAAAGGTACCCGAGATCAACCGGCGTTATGGCATCAACGACCCCGGCCTCGGCCAATTGTGGAGCTTCGAGGTGATGGGAATGGATAAATTGTACGACCTGCTCGAATCCAAAAACATTCAACCCAAAAAACGGGCCCTGGTCGCCATACTCGATACCGGCGTCGACGCCGGCCACGAAGATCTGGCGGGCAACTTCAAATCGGTAGCTTCCCAATACGACAACGACCCCAAAGGGCACGGATCGCATTGCGCAGGCATTGCGGGGGCGGTTTCCAATAACGGCGTAGGCGTCGCTTCCTATTCCAGGAACAACAACTATGTGCAAATTACCAGCATCAAGGTTTTGAACGCCAGCGGAATGGGGACTCAACAAACCATTATCAAAGGCATACTGGAAGCTGCTGACAAAGGCGCCGACGTCATCTCCATGTCGCTGGGCGGTTATTCCAATCAAACCAAACAGCGGGCCTACGAAAAAGCCGTAAAATACGCCAACAAAGCAGGCACGATCGTTGCAGCTGCCGCTGGAAACAACAACAGAAACGCAAAGGAATTTGCCCCCGTGGGCGCAAAAGGAGTGATCGGTGTCAGCGCGATTGACCGGAACCTCAACAGGGCCGTTTTTTCAAATTACGTAAAGGACATCCAGATGGGTGTGGCCGCCCCGGGCGTGGATATTTATTCGACCATCCCCAACAACCAATACGGCGCCTATAGCGGAACCTCCATGGCAACGCCCTATGTTGCCGGCTTGCTTGGACTCATGAAAAGCATCCGCCCTGAATTGGATACCGAAACAGCTTTCAGGATCTTGTCGAAGTCAGGCGCACAAACCAGACAAACCGGCGAAACCGGAAAACTGATCCAGCCTGCGGCTGCCGTTCAGGCATTGCTGAACTAGTTGTAAGTCGTAAGTTGTAAGTTGTAAGTCGTCAGTCAGAATATGATCAAAGGCTTACGACTTACAACTAAAAGACTTACGACTAAAAACCCCTACCTCAAAAACATCAGTTCCCGGTATTTCACCATGGGCCACATCTGATCATCCACCAGGTACTCAAGCCGGTCGGCATGCATGCGAATGGTTTCCATGATTGGTTTGACCTGCATGCAATAACTTTTTGCGCGGTCGATGGCCTTTTCATGCTGGTTGGCTGCTTTTCTGGCTTCCGACATGGCAGCTACGGCTTCCCTGATTTTGGAAGC
>CAZLEF010000029.1:0-77540 GCA_964558465.1 uncultured Lewinella sp.
AACCATTCCAAACCATTCCAAACCATTCCAAACCATTCCAAACCATTCCAAACCACACCAAACCAAAACGTCATGCAACCAACACCAACCACCCTATCCGCAAAAACCCTGATCGGCCTTGCCATTGCCCTTTTCGGCGTTCCCTTGCTCCTGTATGTATTTGCCGGGCTGGCGCCTGAGGGGCCGTTCGCGAACTCGTTTGTGACCCTCCGCGAATTATGCGTATTGGGGCTGACCGGGCTGCTCATCCTGTACGTTCTCCGGGTTGAAAAACTGGGGCTGGATTCCATCGGGCTGCACAACCGGAACTGGGGCAAATCCCTGTTGCTGGCCCTGATCATTCTGGTAGCGTCCTTCGCTGTGTTGGCATTGCTGCTGTTCCTTTTCCCACTGATCGGCATATCTTTTGGCCAGGGCGGCGAAGCCTTGCGTTACGAAGGCGTTTCACCCTGGGCGATTTTGCTGATGGTCATTCGCGCCGGGGTGGTGGAAGAGATCTGTTACCGGGGTTACGCCATGGAACGCCTGGAAAAAGCCACCGGCAACTGGTTTGTTTATTTTTTAATGCCGCTCATCCTGTTCGGATTGTGGCATTACCGCCAGGGCATCGGCGGCATCATCATTTCATTTTCCATCGGCGCCGTTCTGGCGTATGCCTACTGGAAAAAACGCGACCTGAAGGCCAATATCATAGCCCATTTTACAGCGGATTTTATTCCGAATGTTTTGGCGCCGTTGTTGTAGCGATTTTTTTAGAATTGATCTGACATCGCTTTAATCGAATGCTCCGAATGAGTGGATATAGAGAGCGACGTATTAAGAGCTTGTTTGGAATTCCCTCACTGGCCTGCGATCGGGAAATTTTATTTGATCCTGCGTTGGCTTTTTTCGACATAGCTGCCGGCTATGCCTGCAAAAGCCGCCTTGTCTGAAATAAAATTTCCTCGATCTCGTCACACCAGGGAAATCCAAACAAGCACTAAGTTAATCACAAAGCCGCGACGGGTTTTAAATCCGCGCAAGCAATATACGTATTTTATAAAAATGCCGGATAACGAACACGTTTTGCCAGATGGGTAAGGCGGCTTGTCTAACCGGGAAAAACTTTCCACATCGCTTGCCCTGCACACGCAAACCCTTCTAAAATACCTGAGGTTATTCGAAGCGGCTTTTCTGATTCGTTCAGTGTATCCTTTTATTCCGAACGTAACTAACGGTTTACGTATTGGCGATGGTGAGGCATTTGAAAAACATCAGCCCAACATTTGCAACATCGCTCATTAGAATTCCAAATGTTGAGTTTATAACTGTCAGCCCCACTATTGCCAATACGATATTGGTGGCTGCCGTGTTTCTTTGTGTTAGATATTTACGCTTTTTATTTCCCATAACGATCTTTCGTCAAGTCCTGCTGTCTCCAATACCGATATGATAAACTCTGTCTTTTTTGATGTATATTCTTCTCTCGTTACAGCAAAATTGTCAGTAAGCGATTTTTTAAATTCGGAATATTTTTCCTTTAATTCTTCGTTGCTGTTTAAAATGTCTCTAAACAACAGGTGATTTTTCAAAGCCAAGCTGTCCGAATAGCAAACGTAAAGATGATGCAACTGCCACTTTCTTTTATTAGTAGTTATTGGAGTTAGTTCAGATTTTTGACGAAAAGCAAACCGTCCCGGAATACCTTGTTCTCCCTTTGCATTGTATCCAATTTTTTGAAGCCTTTTTGTTATATCATCAAGTAATGCCTTGTCTGAAATAATGATGTCAATATCCAAAATTGGTTTGGCAAAAAGTCCTTGAATGGATGTACTCCCAACGTGTTGTATGTCTACTTGTGGAATTATGTCGCTAAGTTCGGTTGCGATTACCTGCTTAATATTTTCAAATTCTGTTTTCCAATTTGGATTATATGGCTCAATAAATTTCGTCATCGCTTAATTATATACTCTGTCCGAAAGTTAATAAATTGCTGTTAGGGTCAAGTAAAGAAAATTCTTTTTGTCCCCATGGTTTAGCTTGTAGTTTCCCGTTTGGGTGAATGTCTATTTTTCTATCCAATAATGATTGATACAGATTGTCAATGTCGTCTGTTCGGATATAAACTTGTCCGTAGTTTTCCTTCGGGTCAAGGTCTTTAAATTCAAAAAAGTGAATTTCTATGCTGTCTTTTTTTATCAATAGATAATCGCCATAGTCACCCAATTCTTTAAACTCCAATTTCTTCAAGTAAAAGTATTTGGTTGCGTTTTTATCTCGCATTGGCAATTTCGGATTTATGTTCGTCAGCATAATATTGTTTATTGTCTGTATTTATTTTTTGTGTAGGCCGTCTGTTTCGGTTGCCACCAACTTTTAGCCGTGCATACGCCGCCCCCGACAATACTCCGCCTGACCCGAAGCAGTTAAGCGGGTGGCGGATGAACGAACCTTATGGGTATCGCATCCAACTCCGTGATCTAAAGGCATAAAAACCAAGTGCAAAATACACTTGTTGCGGCTGAAAAACAAGCCTTTGTACGCAATCGAATGAAAAAGAACGTCATCAATCAATGATTTATCCATGAATGGGTTGGGTCAGGCAAAAACACCTCGGGCTGGGAATATTCCCCGGGATAAAGTCCCCCCATCCCCCTTGCATCCCTCAAAAATTTCAGCTACATTTGGAAGTCCAATCCCGCTGCATGAAACCGATCCGAAGAATCGCCAGAATAACCGGTATTGCCCTGGGCTGCATCCTGCTGTTGCTGTTCCTCCTGCCGGCTATTTTTCCTGGCGCCGTTGCCGGAAAGATCAAACAATGGACCAACGAGGCCATCACCGGACAGGTCAATTTCTCAAAAGTCCGCCTCTCGTTTTTCCGGCACTTTCCACACCTCACCCTGACCCTGCACGACTTTTCGCTCACCGGCGCTGAACCCTTCGCCTCCGACACGCTCATGGCCGGCGAAGCCCTCAGTTTCGGCATCGACCTGGCCTCCCTTTTTGGGGAAACCCTGGAAGTCAACCGGTTTTTTGTCGACGGCGCGCTGATCAACGTGCAGGTCGACGACCAAGGCGCCGCCAATTACAATATCTACATAGGTAGCGCAGATACCACCGCCGCGGACAGCAGCGAAACCCGCCTCCGCATCGAAAGCGTCCTCATCCGCAACAGCCGGCTGGTGTACCACGACCGCTCCATCCCCATGTTCATCCGGGCCGACGGCTTTCGTTACGAAGGCAGCGGCGACCTCGCCAACAGCCAGTTCGACCTCCAGTCGACCATGCACGCCGACAGTTTCGATTTTTCTCTCGACGGAACCGACTATATCCGGCGCAAAAAACTGGAGGCCGACCTGCTCACCGGCATCAATACCTCTTCCCTGGTTTTCCGGTTTGCCAAAAATAACCTGCTGATCAACCAACTGCCCGTCGATTTTAACGGCAGCATGGCCATCCTCGCCGACGGGTATGATATCGACCTGCATGTCGTTTCGGGGGTAACCGATTTCGGCAATATCTTTTCCGCCCTGCCGCCCGAATACGATGCCTGGTTTGCAGGTACCCGATTCGGAGGGCAATCCCAGGTGAAGGTGGAAATGGCCGGCAGTTACCGCGCCGCCACCGGCCAGGCGCCCGACCTTGGGGTCAACCTCTGGGTGCGCGACGGCATGATCAGCCACAACCAGGCCCCCGCGCCCCTGGAGCATGTCTGGATCAACGGCGCCGTCCGGCTGCCCGGCCTCAACCCCGACAGCATCACCCTCACGGTGGATACCCTGATGTTCGACCTGGTCGACGGCAAAACCAGCGCCGCTTTCCAGGTAAAAGGGATCAGCGAACCCTATATCAAAGCCGCCATCGACAGCCGGATCGACCTCGCTCAACTCGACCGCGCACTCGGCCTTTCTTTTGCCGAAATGCGCGGCCGGATCGACCTGAATGCCAGATTGGACGGGTATTACCGCACCGGCCAGAATCCGGACCGCATCCGGCCGGATACCGTGATCACCGCGATTCCTGCCTTCAAAGTGAATGCCAATCTGGAAGATGGGTTTTTCCACTACGCCGGCCTGCCGCTGGCGCTCGACCAGGTGGCGGCCCGGATCGAAACAGCCTGCCCCAACGGCCGGATGCAGGATATTTCCGTTGCGGTCAATAACTTCAAAGCAGCCATCGGCGAAGGGCGAATCGCCGGCAACTTGTCGGTCAAAGGACTGGAACAAAACGCCGTAAAAGCGGACATCCAGGCCAACCTGCAACTCGAAGACCTGGCGCGTGTTATCCCGATCGAAAAATATATATTCGGAGGCGCCCTCACCGCTGATCTTTCTGCCGACGGTGTGCTGGACCTGGAAAAAAACCGCTTCCCGGCTGCCGACGGAATACTCAAACTTCAGAACGGGCGCATCCGGACGCCTTATTATCCAAACCCCGTAGAACAGTTGCAGATCGACGCCCAAATCAAAAGCAAAAGTTACAGCGACCTTTCCGTCCGCCTTCAACCCGTTTCGTTTTTGTTTGAAGGACAACCTTTTTCGGTCAGCGCCGACGTTCAAAACCCCGGCAATCTCCGCTACGCCGTCACCGCAGGCGGTACACTCGACCTGGGTAAGATCTATCAGGTTTTTGCCGTAAAGGGTTATGGGGTAACCGGTTTGCTGCAAGCTGACCTCGACCTGCGAGGGACTGCGGCCAGTCCGCTGACGGGGAAAAACAAGGGAAACCTCCGGGTGCAAAACCTGGAACTGCGCAGCGACGATTATCCTTTCCCCTTCCAGATCCCGAAAGCCAACCTGCGGTTCGACCAGGATAAAGCCTGGTTGAACAATACCCTGCTGCGTTATCAGCAAAATGAATTCCGGCTTGACGGGTACGCCCAAAACTTTATCGCCCACTTGCTGGACGGCAGCCTGTTGCTGGGCCGGCTTACAGTGACCAGCCCGAAACTGGCGGTAGACGATTTTATGGTTTTTTCCACTTCTTCCGGCGCGCCTCCGCCTCCGTCGGGGCAACCCGCTCACGGAGTGGTGCTTTTACCCCAGGATATGGACCTCGCCCTGGAAGCGTCCGTCGGGGAAATCCTGTACGGCACGACGAAACTCCAGGATTTTAAGGGGAAACTTGCCCTCCAAAAAGGAAAATTGCTCCTGGAAAACGCCCGGGTGGGCATCGCCGGCGCCACGATCCGGATGGACGGCAATTATACCCCCGTCGACCTGCGCAAGGCCACCTTTGCCGCCACCTTCAAGGCCGATTCGTTTGATGTGCACCGCGCATATCAGGAGATTCCCTTGTTTCGTGAAATGGCGAGCGCCGCGGCCAAAGCGGAAGGACTTGTGTCGGTAGATTACCGGTTGCAAGGCCGCCTCGACGACCGCATGGCGCCCGTTTACCCCAGCATCAAAGGCAATGGCATTCTGAAACTGGAGCGGGTAAAGATGAACGGTTTCAAGCTCTTCGGCGCCGTAGCCAAAGCAACCGGCAAGGACAGCATCAACAACCCCGACCTCAGGGCGGTGGTCATGAAATCTTCAATCGCCAACAATATCCTCACCATCGAACGCACCCGCATGAAAGTGTTCGGCTTCCGGCCCCGTGTCGAAGGACAGGCCTCCCTGGACGGCAAGCTGAACCTGCGCTTCAGGCTGGGATTGCCCCCCTTCGGCGCGCTCGGCATCCCGATGACCATTACCGGCAGCGGCGCCAATCCTGTGGTGGAGATCCGCCGGGGGAAGGAGGCGGATGAACTGGAGGAAGTGGAAGAGGAGTTTGAAAATGAATAGGAGTTTGAAGTTCGGAAACTTCAGGTAACGGTATCGGATTTGTAAACATTTTATTCCTTAAATCAAATAATTTTGGTATATTTGTATCAAAAGATCAGATCGTGGAAGAACCATTAAAAACAACCGTCAGACCTGCTGTCAGAGTTTACAAAAAAGGAGAAGAACCGGATGACGTATTATATTGGCGCAGTCTCCCGCCAATTGACCGTGTTCGCGCTTTGGAAGAAATCCGCCAACAATACAACGACTGGAAATATGGTACTGGACGAGAATTTCAAAGAGTTTATAAAATTGTTAAACGATAATCATGTTAAAAGCGCTCAACCGGCCGTTTGAAAGATAAAGCAGACGCTAAAGCCCTTGAAAAAAAGAAGAATAAAAGGAAATAATTGGGTTTTGCTGCTTTTGGCTGTATGGCCAACATTACTTTTAGTGCTCTGCAACACAAGTTCGGTTAAAGAATTCCGGAGCAATTTTGCCGCTGACCTAGGCGCGAGGGGCCAACCCTGTGGTGGAGATCCGGCGGGGAAAGGAGGCGGATGAACTGGAGGAGGAGGAAGATATTGAAAATGAATAGGGGTTGAAGGTTTCCTTACATCAACAATCATCAATCCCATTTTTGATTGATGATTTAAGATTACACCGCGCCCCGGATTGATGATTGTTGATGTTTTTCCCTGTTGCCACAACGACCGCCGCCTCATTTATGAACAGGTTCTCATTGAGGCAACAACACCTTATCAATCACATACACCATTCCGTTGGATGCTTTAACCGCCCCAAGGACATTGGCGTCATTGATCATGATCTTATCGCCGGTCTTTTTGATCGTTGCCTTTCCGCCGTTGGCCATGCCCAGCGTCATGCCGTCGCGCAGCATGATCTCCGACAGGGAAGAAGTGGTAACGTGGTATTTCAGAATATTGGAAAGATCCGCTTTTTTCTCCGGTTTGAGCAATCCCTCCACCGTGCCGGCCGGTAATGCTTCGAAAGCGACATTGGTCGGGGCAAAAACGGTGAATGGCCCGACATTCACCAGCGCATCCACCAGTCCGGCCGCCTGAAGCGCTGTCACCAGGGTGGTATGGTCCGGCGAATTAACGGCAATTTTAACGACATGGGGCGCTGAGTTCTCATCCACTACGGCAGATTGGCCCGCCCCGCCCGGGGCCTCGGCGGCGACCGTTTCCGTTCCGGCCTGGTTGTTGTCATTACCCGATTGGCAGGACGTCATCCCGGCCATCATACCTATACATAAAATGGCGATAAACAAGTGCAGGTTTTTCATAATGCTGGTGTTTTTGCGTGTTAGAATCAGTTCATTTGCGCGTAAATTTATTGCCTTGCAGTATGCTGAAACAATGACTTTTGACGCCCCTTTCTGGTGATTTTTGACATCAATCTGCGGCTTCCCGGCCGGCAGTATTTTAAAAGCCAAATCCTTATCTTTACAGCCAAATACGTTTCCAGATGAAATCTTTATTTACACTCCTCATCCTATTGGGACTGCTGAACAATGTGGTGGGTCAGGACACCTATCACAATACCCTCAAAATGCAACTCCAGTCGTCTTACAGCCTGACCGGCGGCGACTGGGTGTTCCAGAACACGGAAAATGCCGTCCTGGCCGCCGATATCATTTACGGAAATGTCACCAACACGGTGCAAAACGCCTCCGGGCAGGATTTTTCCAAATTTGTCCAGCTTGGCGTCACCGCTACACCGGGCCCGCAGTGGAGTACGGGTTATCAGTTGCGCACCATCGCCCCGGTAAACGCCGGCGACGTGCTCCTGCTGGTCGTCTGGATGCGGTCGGTAAACAACCCCGGCAAGGTCTCCCTGGTGATGGACAACGCCACCACCTATGTGCCGGAATTCAACCTGGAGTATCCCGTACAAACCGCCTGGCAGCAGTACCTGATCCCGTTTGAGGCTTCCGCCAATTTTGTTACCGGCAACCTGGAAATCGCCATCCAACTCAACTGGCAGACGCAAACCCTCCAGATCGGCGGCCTCGCCCTGCTTAATTACGGCGCAACCTACGATCTGGAGGATATGCCCCGCCTGATCCGCAACGACCAATACGAAGGCTGGGAACCCGACGCGCCCTGGCGCGCGCAGGCCGCCGCCCGAATCGAACAGATCCGGAAAGCCGATATGAATATACAGGTGAAAGACCAATTGGGCAACCCAGTCGAGGGCGCAGCGGTGGAAGTGAAGATGCTGCAACATGAATTTGGTTTCGGCAGCGCTGTTGTAGCCGCCAGACTAATGGGAAATACCGCGCAAGACCTGAACTACCGCAACAAGCTGCTCAACCTCGACGGCGCCGGCCACGGGTTCAATACCGTCGTTTTCGAAAACGATACCAAATGGAATGCCTGGGAACAAAACTGGTTTGGAACCACCCCGGCGCAAAAGGCCCAGGCGACCCAGTGGCTGCGCGACCGCGATATCACCGTCAGGGGCCATACCCTCCTTTGGCCCAGCTGGGGCAATATGCCCGCCGATATTCAAAATAATCAGGGCAACCCCACCTACCTGCTCAACCGGATCCGCGACCATATCGAGGATATTGTTACTTACCCGGGTATCGAAGGCAATTTTGTTGATTGGGACGTCCTGAATGAAATCTCCGTCCTCAACGACCTCGCCAACGCCCTGAAAGGCAAACCCGGATACGCCACCGGCCGCGAAGTTTATGTGGACGTATTCAACAAATTACTGGAAGTCGATCCCGACGCGGTCACTTATATCAACGACTATACCACCTTCGGCAACGGCAGCATCCGTGGCCATGACGGCATCCTGAAATCCTATATCCAGGAAATTGAAGGCGCGGGCTTGCAGACCGACGGCATCGGCTTTCAGGCGCATATCGGCGCTTTCCCCAGTTCCATTCCAGGAATTTACAGTATCCTTGAGGATTTCCACAACACCTTCGACACCCGGGCCAAAATCACCGAATTTGATATGAACCCCTTGATCGACGATGAATTGGCCGCCGCCTACCTGACCGATTTTTATACCATCTGTTTCAGCCACGAAAGTATGGACGGCATTCTCATGTGGGGTTTCTGGGACGGCGGCCACTGGTTCAACAACGCGCCCTTGTTTCGTCAGGACTGGAGTCTCAAACCCGCCGGCCAGGCCTTCAACGACCTGGTTTTTAACCAGTGGTGGACCCATGAAACCGGCACAACCGGCCCGGATGGACAGTTTAACCTTCGCGGGTTCAAAGGCCAATACGAAATCAAAGTGACCTGCAACGGGCAGACCCAGACCCAAACCGTTGCCCTTTCGGATGACCTCGATCTGGAGGTGACCTGCGCTGCTGCCGTCGCCGCCGGGGAACCGGACCAATCGCCCGGTATCCGAGTTTTCCCCAATCCGGCCCGGGATATGTTCCAGGTTGAATGGCGGGAAGACAAGGCAGGAACGCTCCGGATCTTTGACCTGATGGGCCGCGAGGTGTTGTCGAAGAACATGGCGCCGGGCAATCAGGTATTGCCGGTTGCCTTGCCGGCGGGTATTTATCAATTATCCGCCAGGTCAGTCGGCCGGACATGGATGAAAAGGGTGGTGGTTGCGCCGTGAGACTGACTTAAGTAAGTATATTTTTTAACAGGCCGCGGATCATAACTGCCGTGATGCCCCCTTGCCCCCTGCTAGTTTAAAACAACCATCCGCTCAAGTGCTATGGCGCGCGCCTTGCGCATCTCTTACCTTTGCACCCGTATTTTCAAACCGATCATCTCAAGTACAAACTTCAAAAACCATGAAACGTCTTTTTGCCCGTTATTTGATGGATCAAAAATTATCCATCCATTTATTATTGGTTGCGGCGGCAGTTTTCCTTTTCGCCTGCGGATCGGCCAACCGGAAGTCCCCGGGGTATTCCGAAAACACCGGCGGCCCCACTGCCATCTGTGCGCCCAAATCGGGTGTGGAAGGGCTCAACACCGAACCCGGCCTAAGCGGCGCCCTCGTGCCCTTGTTCGACGGCCTGACCAACCAATTCACCTATCCGGTCAGCACCAAAAACAAGCGGGCCCAAAAATACTTCGACCAGGGTCTGATGCTTTCTTATGGATTCAACCACGCTGAAGCAGCCCGGTCATTTCGAGAAATGATCCGGCTTGACCCCAACTGCCCTATGGGCTATTGGGGGCTTGCCTACGTACTCGGCCCCAATTACAACTCGACCATGGACCCCACCGCCCTGCCCCAGGCGCTCGCGGCCGTACAGGAAGCCCGCCTGCGTATGCATAACGCCACCGCGAAAGAACGCGCTCTGATCGAGGCTTTGTCTAAACGGTACCCCCAATCGCGCGAGGCCGACTTCAAGCCGGGTTACGAAGCGTATGCGGAATCATTAAAAAATTACCGGCGTCAATTCCCCGACGACCCCGATTTTGCTGCTCTGACCGCCGAGGCGCTGATGGATATGCACCCCTGGGATCTTTGGGAGAAGGACGGACGGCCTAAACCGTGGACGCCGGAGATCATGGGAATTCTCGAGGGAACCCTGGCCAAACACCCGCAACACGTGCAATCCATCCATCTGTACATACACGCCACCGAGGCCAGTACCGATCCCGAACGCGCATTACCCTACCTGGCAGTCCTGGAGAAAAAAGTCCCCGGTTCCGGACACCTGGTACACATGCCGTCGCATACCCAGATCAATACAGGCCATTATCACGACGGCGTGATCGCTAATGAAAAGGCTATCCTGATCGACAGCCTCTATTTCGAAGCCTGCGCCGCCGACGGGTTGTACGCGCTGGCCTATTACCCCCACAACCGCCACTTTCTGGCCGCCTGCGCCGCCCTCGAAGGGCAGGGCAAAAAAGCCGTGTCCGCCAGCAAGGTCATGAAAAACTACGTCAGTGATATGCCCCTACTGACCGACCCCTCGCTGGGTTTTCTCCAGCACTATTACTCCATTCCCTGGTTCATTATGGTCAAATTTGCCTGGTGGGATGAAATCCTGGCCGAACCCCGTCCGGCAGCCGGACTGAAATATCCCACCGCCATCTGGGAATACGCCCGGGGTATGGCCTTCTGCAACCGGGGCGACCTGCGCGCGGCAAAAGGCTCCCTCGCGGCCGTCAGCGCGATTGAAACCGATACTTCCATCGCCCGCCTTACCATAGTGGACATCAATAAAATACCCGATATCGTCCGCATCGCGCGCCTTGTGCTGGAAGCCGGCATCGCCGCCGCTGAAAACCGCCCGGAGGAGGCCGTCCAACTGCTCACCGAAGCCGTTGCATTGGAGGATCAGCTCAACTTCAACGAACCGCCCGACTGGTTTTTTTCGATCCGCCATCATCTGGGTCATGCCCTGACCAAGGCCGGCCGTTACGCTGAAGCGGAAGCCGTGTTCCGCCGCGATCTGCTGGATTACAAAAACAATGGGTGGGCTTTGAAAGGCCTGCAGATCAGCATGGAGAAACAAGGGAAAAAGGTGGAAGCGGCAAAGGCGGAGGTTCAATACCGGAATGCCTGGAAATACGCGGATGAGGCCCTGGCGTCGTCGGTGTTGCAGTGACCGTTTGTCCGATTTTTACTATTCAAAAACGGAAGACTGTGCGTAATTTTGGCTGTTTTGAACAAGTTTGTTTACTTTTCAGCAAAAAAGCACCATGAAATTGCGGGCAGCCTTCTTTTTTCTCTATTGTTTTTCTGGAACTCCTTTTGTACAATCGCAAGCCGGTTTCCCGGATCTGCGCGAAAAATTTCAGCATACCCTGGATAGCCTCGTTGCTGCCGACGCCTTGCCGGGCGCCACCCTGGCCATCGTACTGCCCGACGGACGCCTCATCAGCCTGGCGGCCGGATACGAAGACCTGGAGGTGAAAAAACCGATGCCGGCCGGCGGCCGGATGTTTACCGGGAGCACCGGAAAAACCTTCGTTTCTGCGGTCGCCCTGCAACTGGCCTCGGAAGGGAAAATCGACCTGGATAGGAAAGTGGCCGCCTGGTTTCAATCAGAGAAAGACGCCTGGTACCACCGCCTGCCCAATGCTGCCGATCTGACCGTCCGCTCCCTGATGAATCACACCAGCGGCCTGCCCCGGTATATCTTCCAGGATGCGTTTTTGAATGCCGTCAAGGCCGACCCCATGCGGTCGTGGACCCCGCAGGAATGTCTGTCGGTGCTGCTTGGCATGGCGCCCGTCCATCCGGTCGGCAAGGGCTGGGGGTACTCCGATACCAATTACCTGCTGCTCGGTCTGATCATCGAAAAAGCCGGCGGAGATACGTTTTACAACCAGGCTCAAAAACGCCTGCTCGAACCTTTCCATCTCCGGAATACCTACCCGTCCACCCAGCGCGCTTTGCCCGGCCTGGTGCAGGCCTATGTTGGCGATCAAAATTTTCTCAGCTTACCCCCCAAAACGGTGGAAAACGGCCAGTATGCCATCAATCCGCAATTTGAATGGTGCGGCGGCGGCTTCGTCACCAATGTGGAAGATATGGCCTTCTGGATGAAATGGCTGCACGGCGGCAAGGTACTCGACCCGGAAATATACCGTCAATTGGTCCAGCCGGTGGATTTCAGGACCGGCCAGCCTGCAACAGCGGGTTACGGCCTGGGCACTTTCGTCTGGCAAACCCCACAGGGCAGGTTCCTCGGGCACGCAGGCGTGATGCCCGGTTACCTCACTCAGGCAGAATACTCGGAAAAATACGGGTTCGCCGTTGCCTTTCAGACCAATACCGACCAGGGCATGGGCCGCAAACACCACGCCCATGCGCAGCGTTTCGCCCGCCTGGCGGAGGTTTACCTGGATGCCCTCCGCGCCGCCGACGAAAAGGCCGTCCTGGACAATTTCCGGCAGCAGGCCGATTGCTGGAACAAGGGTGATATCGATTGTTATATGACGGCCTACCTGCACTCCGACAGCATCCGTACCATCTCTTCCGGCGGATTTACCTACGGGTACGAAAATATCCGGCAGAATTACCTCAAACATTTTCCCGCGGGAAAAATGGGGAAACTGCACTTTGATAAAATAAACATTACCCACCTGGGTGAAGCCGCCTGTTACGTCGTCGGGCGCTTCAACCTCGCCTACCCCGACCGGACGGAACTGACACAGGGGTACTTTTCGGTGCTGATGCAAAAAATGGATGGGAAGTGGCTGATGGTGAGCGATCATTCGGGGTAGAGAAAATACAAAAAAACCATCCCATATTGAACCCAAATGCAAATAATAATGGATAAAAATATTACTTTGATGCTATTTAATGAGAAGGAAAACGGTAATGCCGTTTTTTATTTCTCAGGCTTACCTATATTGCAAACCCTTTCAGAATTACCTGAAAGTTATCGTTTAAAGGAATTGAAATTATCAGCGTCAAATCAACGGAATTCAGTCTACGATAAAGATGTTAATAAGAATAATTCATTGAAAGATTTAATTGCGTTTTTTGTTTTAAATGACGACTATAGCATTGATAACATGGATGCTTTATTGCAAAATGACATAAAAATTTCAGTGCATGACGACAATGAAGTCACCTTCTCTTTTCCAAAACAGGTAAGATATAAACAATTGATAAAAAAAATACTAAATGACTATAATTACCATCCGGACAAAGTTTTGGCATACCTTGCAGCCAATAAAAATCAATATTTATCGATTAAAAAGCCGGATATTTTAGAGAAGAAATACGCGGATTTTAAGGAATATTGGCGTGAAAACGATTAAAATCAAAAAATACCTGCCACACCCATGCAAGTAGCCGTTTGGGATACCTTCGTCAAAAAACAGGATGGCGCCGTTCTGCACTTCGACATCATCGTGCCCGACCACCTGAAAGACCCCGAAGTCCTTTTTGGTTTCGGACAAGCCTACCTCGCCCTCCGGGGAGAATCAGGCAGTAAACTGGATACCGAAGAATGCCGGTTTTGCCATATCGAACAACCCGGCCCGGAAATGATAGAAGCCATCGAACGGCAAGGGTATTATATCCTGGAGATGGACGATATTCCGGCCCAATTGCCCCCGGACCCCAGCCGGCGAGATCTGGTCCTGCATCTGAAAGCCCACTTTAAAGAATATCGCTTTATGGATTTCAGGGGAAAAACGGCAGAGGAACTTTGGCAATTGATTCAGGGTTAACCTTTTGAGAAACGCCGTTTACCTGACTTTTCTCTCTGGTTAGAGGACTATCCGCTCAACTACCGATAACCACAATTAACATGCAAATCAAGGGTTCATTGTGGTTTATTATAGTTTATTATGGTTCATGATCGTTAACGGCCGGCCAACAACCCCAAACCCCAAACTATCTATTTTTCTGAAACCAAATATGTTCGGGAACCACCAACCCATAACTCTTCGCATCAAACACCCCAAAACCCCCACTTTTCAGATCCCAGGCCGACCAACTGATCTTGTGCCGCTCAAACAATGTGATCATATCGCCGTACCACCGGTTGCGCATCCCGGCGGGCACGGTGCTCAGGCAGCCGAACTCGCCGCAGTACAATTGCAAATTCAGCTCTTTCGCTTTATCCAATGCAGGTTTCATCACGGCCTCCAACTGGTCGATGCCCATGTACTCCCGGGTATACTGACGGATCTCATCCCGGATGGCCTGTGGCAAATCCAGCGTATCCTTCGGGTCGATGGATACGCCGGGGTAATGGATGGGGCCCGCGTAATCCCGGATATCCGTCCAGGAGGCTTTGTAATGGGTGATGATATGGGGCGTGTAACAGTGGAAACTCAGCACGATGTTCCGGTCGTTTTCCGGCACTTTCAGGTAGGGAAAATACCGGGCGGCCTGCCAGCGGTTGGGCCCGATAAAGATCACCCGTTTGGGCTCTTTGGCCCGGACGGCGTCGTAGGCCAGGCGGAAGACTTTGTTCCAGTCTTCGTGGTCCCTGGCCACCGATTCGTTGAGCAGTTCATACGCTACATTTTTGAGGGGATATTTTTGCAATTCATCCGAAAGCTGCTCCCAGAGTCGCACAAATTTTTCCTGTTCTTTCGGGTCTTTGAACAGGGGCGGGTCGTCGTCCAGAAAATAATGCGAGCGGATGATGTGCAGGTCGACGATGGCCTTCAGCCGGTGTTTTTTCATCCAGCCGAGGGCCTGGTGCAACAAACGGAAGGCTTCCGGCTCTTTGTTTCCCTGTTCATCCCACATCTGTTCCTCGTCGATGGGAATGCGAATATGGTCAAAACCCGCTTTGGCGACGGCCGCTACGTCCTTTTCCGTAAAATAGGCCTGGCGCGCCTCGCCCCTCGCCCTGCTTTGCGAAAGCCAGTGGCTGATATTGACGCCGCGGTGGATATTAAAGACTATGGGAAGTTTGGTTTTTTGCCCCAAAAGTGCGGTGGACAAACCCAGGAAAAGGAGGATCAGAACCGGCAAGTATTTCATATAGAAGGAATGGTTGGTTGAAAATAGAAAACCCTGGCTGAAAGATACGTTTTTTATAGTGAAACGGGAAACGGTTGATACAGAAGCCAGGGAGAGTGAAAGGGCCTTTTACAAGTTTGTGGGGGTGTTTTCTTTTTGAAGTATCGTATATTTACCGGAAGATTTTCAAAGCGGGCAGTCCTTGGTGTGACGATCCTTAACCATACGTTCCTTTACGTCTGATGCGATGGATAAAAATCTGAATTTACGGTTTCGCGTTTGGGTTTTTGCAGATGAAACACCTTTCCTGGGGGTAGGACCTATTGAACTGCTGGAACAAATCAGGAAACATGGGTCCATTGCAAAAGGCGCTGCAGCCATGAAAATGTCTTACCGAAAGGCCTGGCAATTGGTGAAGAACATGAATGAAATAGCAGACCAACCGCTCGTGGTTACACAGTTGGGCGGCAAAACCGGAGGTGGCGCCCAGATCACGGAAGAAGGTGAAAAGGTAGTCCGCCAGTATCACCTTCTGGAGAAGGAGATGGAAGCCTTCCTCCAGGGGAAAATGAAATCCATGAAGTGGTAGTTTTTTTTAAAACCGCTATGCATTATGAAACATACTGCTATAAAAACCGGATAATTTCTTTAATGAAATGAAAATCATTTTTTCAACCATCGGGTTTTTGATCTCCTGCGTTTTTTTGTGGCCGGCATGTGGGAATGTGGCCGACAAAGACCATCGAAAGGAAGAAACAAACCGGCGCATTACCCTTGCGGTTGCGGCAAATATGCAATTTGTGATCGGGGAACTCACCCAAACATTTCAGGAACAAACCGGCATCGCCTGCGAGTTGGTGATCAGTTCATCCGGCAAACTGACCGCGCAAATCGCGGAAGGGGCGCCTTATGATGTTTTGGTGTCGGCTGACATGAAATATCCCAACGAAATTCTTAGCAAAGGCCTGGCTGCCACACCGCCCAAAGTTTATGGGCGCGGAAAACTGGCGCTTTGGTCAATGGTGGAGGGGTTCACCCCGTCCCTGGAATCCCTGACGGATGAAACGGTCAAACATATAGCCCTGGCAAATCCCAAAACGGCGCCCTACGGTATTGCCGCGGTGGAAGTTTTAAAAAACCACCAACTGCTCGACAAAGTTGAAAACAAGTTGGTGTATGGGGAAAGTATTTCACAAACCAACCAGTTTATTACCTCCAGATCGGCCGAAGTGGGCTTTACTTCCCTGTCGGTGGTGTTATCCGCTGAAATGAAAGGGAAAGGGAACTGGATCGCGCTGGACATCCGGTTGTACCCACCTATAGAGCAGGGTGTGGTCGTCATTCAGCGCAAGGACGGCCCTGTGGATCAGGCCAAAAAATTTTATGATTTCCTCTCCTCGGAGGAGGCAAGGAAGGTATTGACGGCATATGGTTATGAAGTTGAGGGAATTTAAAATGCAGAATGTAAAATCCTAAATCTAAAAGGGGATGTCGGACTGGCAACCGTTAATACTGACTTTTCAACTGGCCGCGATCACCACTGCGGTGTTGTTGTTGATCTCTATTCCGCTGGCGTATTGGCTGGCGAATACCCGGTCAAGGATGAAACCGGTCGTACAAACCCTGGTGAGCATGCCGCTGGTGCTTCCGCCGACGGTATTGGGTTTTTATTTTTTGGTGGCCTTCAGCCCCGGTAATGCTTTTGGCGCCTGGCTCAACGAATGGCTGGGTATCAAACTGGTGTTCTCCTTTCCGGGGCTCGTTATCGCCTCGGTACTGTACAGCCTGCCTTTCATCGTACATCCTATACAATCCGGGCTCGCAGGCCTATCGCCAACCCTGACCGAGGCGGCGTTTGTGATGGGTAAATCCAGATGGATTACCCTGATAAAAGTTCAACTGCCCAACATTAAAGCCTCATTGCTGACGGGAATCGTCCTGGCTTTTGCCCATACCGTCGGCGAATTTGGCGTCGTCCTGATGATCGGCGGCAACATTCCGGGCAAAACAAAAGTAGCTTCCATCGCCATCTACGACGAGGTGGAAGCCCTGAATTACGGCGCCGCCAATTTCTACTCCCTGGTGCTCTTTGTGATCACCTTTTGCATTCTGTTATCGGTTTACCTCATCAATGGAGGATTTATCAAGAAATTCTGGCAATGATCGAATTGGACATTGAAAAAAAACTGCAGGCTGCTCACGGTGAAATGACCCTTGAGGTTCGGTTTGACATTTTAAAGGGGCAATTTGTTACCTTGTATGGTCCGTCAGGGGCAGGGAAGACCTCCACATTGAGGATACTTTCCGGGCTGATGAAACCGGATAAGGGGAAAATCAGCGTAAAAAACGTTCCCTGGTTTGACCGGGAAAAAAAGATCAACCTGAAGCCGCAACAACGCAAAATCGGTTTTCTTTTTCAGGATTATGCATTGTTCCCCAACATGACGGTACGTCAAAACCTTGAATTTGCTTTGGCGAAGGGCCAGGACCATAAAATAATCTCCGATTTGATCGATATGGTGGAGCTCGGCGACCTGCACAACCGGAAACCCGGTACTTTGTCGGGCGGGCAACAACAGCGGGTTGCCCTCGCACGGGCTTTGGTGCAACGCCCCGAAATTTTATTGCTCGATGAGCCGCTTGCTGCGCTGGACCTCAGGATTCGGGTGAAACTGCAGGATGATCTGCTCAGGTTGCACCGTGAATTTAATTTGACCACCCTGCTGATCAGTCACGATCTGGGGGAGATCTTCAAGTTGTCGGACAAGGTATTTGTTGTTGAAAAAGGCCGGATAACCCGGCAGGGCAGCCCCACCGAAGTTTTTATCGGGGAACCGGCCGGCGAAGGGGTCCGGTTTACGGGCGAAGTGCTGGGGATAGAACAAAATGGAACGGAATATCTGGTCTCCGTTCTGTATCAGTCCGGGATAATAAAAATAAAAACACCGGAATCGAAGGCAAATACCCTGGAAACGGGGGACAAGGTGATGGTCGCTTCAGAAGTATGCAATCCTGTTTTGTACAAATTGGTGTGAACTGTTTGTGTGCCCATCGGGGCAGGGGGCGGATATTTACCCGGGTTTCTTCTCCAAAGGTTTTGTCACCGGCTTCCCATTTTCCGGGAAATCATTTATTTTTACCCTTGACATCACCGGGGATTTGCAGTGGCACAAAATTTTTGGAGTGCGCTGGATGGATAGAAAAACATCCGTCCCCGGGAAGCCCTCATCAAACGTTTAAATCTAATGGTTGCATCCTGCTGGTTGCTGGTTCCGGCCATCTATTTCTTGCTTATCTTCAATAGGTTGCAGGCGCAAGGGAAGGATATTTTTGTCAGCCGGCTAACCGAGCAGGACGGCCTCAGCCCGGGGGGCGTTATGAATTTTTTCCAGGATGCGGAAGGCGCCCTGTGGATTTGCACCATTGCCGGCCTGAATCGTTACGACGGGGCCGGCATAACCAGTTTCATTTCCAACCCGATTGAAGTCAACTCCCTGAGTACTACAGCCATACACGACATTACCCAGGATCCTTCGGGTATCCTTTGGATCGCCACCCGGGGTGGAGGCCTCAACGCCTTTGACCCCCTTACCGGGCAGTTTACCCACTACCGGCACGACCCGGAAGACCCCACTTCGATTGCCGGCAACAACATGGAATACCTTGATATTGACGACGAGGGGCAGCTCTGGATCGGAAGTGAAACCGGCCTGACCCGGTTTGACCCGGCGACCGGCAAGGCGCGACAATTTTACCCTTCCCCCGGAAAACCGGGCCGGCTTCAAGGCAATTGCCGGGGCGAGATCATTGCCGATTCCCTGCGCATCTATCTGGGCACAAGCGCCGGCTTCGAGTACTACGACCGCCGGTCCGGTCAATTCCGTTTTTTTCCCCTCGTCAGGCCGGAAAGCGGCGACACCTTTCGTTATCAGGTTTATGGCATGGCGCTCGACCGGCAGGGAAAAGTCTGGTTTGGTTATTCCGGCGAGGGCCTGCGCATGTACGATCCGGTGGCGGATAACGTCACCCATGTTGAAATCCAAACAAAGGCGGGCAGGCGCAATGCGCGCCCCATGCGCATGCTGGAGGACCAACGCGGCTACCTTTGGATCGCGGGATTCAGTGAAATATGGCGGGTTTCGCCGGACCGGAAACAAATGGAACAGTTGAATGCGCGGTCGATTGACACCCACGATCTATTGTCCGGCGGCCTGTGGAGTATATTCGAAGACCGCTCGGGTTTGATCTGGTTCGGGAGCCCCAACCGCATGGCGCTGTATTTTGATCCGCGCCGCGAAGTTTTTCAATTTCACGGCCTGCCAACCGGAACCGGCCCTGCTGAACCCACCGTAAATTGCATCTGGCAGGACCGGCAGGATATCATCTGGTTTGGCGTGGGCCGGGCGCTTTGTCGTTATGACCCCAAAACCGGCGAACAGACGGCGTACCCGCAAACCCACATCATTACCAACCTTTCGGCAGACCCGCAGGGCCTGATCTGGCTGGCCACCGAGGGCGGCCTTTTCCGCTTTGATCCGGCTACCCGGCAATCCGTACCTGTATTAACCACCCAAACGGCCGGCAGGCGGCTGGAGACGGTGGTTTACACGGCCTTTGACCGGGATGGCGACCTTTGGGTAAGCACCTGGGATTACGGCTTATACCGCATCCGCCGGGAAACGCTCAGCCGGACGGACCTTGCCGCCCCATTAAATTTTGACCGGTGGAGCGGCGATAGGGGCCAGTCCAACCCGCTGCCTACTCTTGGTCTCCAAAAAATCACGGCTGACAGCAAAGGCCATATCTGGGCATGCGGGAATATGGGGGGAGTCACGCGGATTGAAATAGCAACCGGACGGGTCAGGGCGTTTGGTTATCGCCAGGGAGCAACCGGGTCGATTTCCAACAACTACACCTATAGCGTAGCCGAGGGGCCGGACGGCGGCATCTGGGTCTCCACCAACGGAGGCGGCCTGAACCGGTTCGACCCGGACACAGAAAATTTTGTCCACTACACTACCCGGGACGGCCTGCTCTCCAATGTCGTCTTTGACCTGGTATTTGACGGCCAGGGGTTGCTTTGGCTCAATACGCTGAAAGGTATTTCCTGCTTTGACCCGGCCACCGAAACCTTTACGCATTTCAATGAAAAAGACGGGTTGCAATGCTGGACGGAAGACCTGCACTACAACCCTCAAACGAACACGATCTTTGCCGCCGGAGCGAAAGGATTCAACGCCTTTTCGCCTGAAGAGGTACTCCAACTGAAAAAGACCGCTACGCCTGTGGCCCTAACGGCGGTCTTTCGATTTGATCCCAAACAAAAACAATTGATCGGCCTGCCAAAGGTTGCCTGGGCCAACGGACGCTTGGAAGTCTCTCACCGGGAAAGCCCCCTCCGGCTGGAATTTTCCGTACTGGATTTTCGCAACCCCACCCGCCACCGCTACCGTTATTCGCTGACGAAGTCCGGAGACCCCGAATGGGTGGACCTGCATGAGCAAAACCAGGTCGATCTGGCCCGGCTCGACCCGGGCGCCTACCAATTCCTGGTAGAAGGCTGCAACAGCGACGGTCTGTGGAGCCGGTTGGCGAAACCGCTGACCATTGTTATCCGCCCTCCTTTCTGGCGCACCGGATGGGCTTATTCCCTGTATGCGCTGCTCGGTACGGCCATCTTCATTTTCCTTTACCGGTTTGACCTCCGGCGGCGCCTGGCGATCCGGGAAACACAGCAAGCAAGGGAGTTGAACAAGCTCAAAACCCGCCTTTATACCAATATCACGCATGAATTCCGCACTCCGCTGACCGTTATCCTGGGCATGACCGATGCGCCGTCCGATACGTCAAAGGCGATGCGGCTCATCCGCCGCAATGCAGAAAAACTGCTCCACCTGATCAATCAGTTGCTCGATTTATCCAGACTGGACAACAACAACCTGCAACCCAGGTACCAACAAATGGAGATGGTTTCGTTTACGCGGTACATCGGCGAATCTTTCCAATCCCTGGCCGAAAAAATACAGCTTCAACTGACCGTTGACAGTGCCATCGATCAATGCTGGATGGACATGGATGAGGAATTGTACCGGCAGATCGTCTCCAATTTATTGTCGAATGCCGTCAAATTTACGCCCCAGGGCGGGCGGATCAGCGTGAATCTGGCACAAAAAGACCACCGCCTGGCGCTCCAAATCCGGGATAACGGCATCGGGATCCCGCAGGAAGCCCTTCCGTATATTTTTGATCGTTTTTACCAGGTCGATCAGGTAGAAAGCCGCCGGGGGAAAGGAACCGGGATCGGTCTGGCGCTGGTCAAAGAACTCGTCCAACTGCTGGATGGGGAAATCAGGGCAGAAAGCGAACCGGGATATGGAAGCGTATTTACCGTGTATTTTCCCATCCGGCGGAATGCCGGCAAAAAAACGGAAACCTTTGAGCCGCTCCTGATCGACCCCACCATTGCGGAACCCTTTGAAATGGGGCCCGACGCCGGCGATGCCGAACTGCCGGGTCTGCTCATTATCGAAGATAATCCGGACGTCGTTTTTTACATTCAATCCATCCTGCAATCCAACTACCATATCCAGGTAGCCCCCAACGGCGCCGCCGGCATCGAAAAGGCCATCGAAACCATCCCCGATATCATCATCAGCGACGTGATGATGCCGGAAAAAGACGGGTTTGAGGTGGTGGAGACCCTGAAGCAGGACGAACGGACCAGCCATATTCCCATTATTCTGCTGACCGCCAAAGCGACGCAGGAAGACCGGATCGCCGGGTTGAAATCCGGGGCCGACGCCTACCTGATGAAACCCTTTGATAAAACCGAGCTATTTGTGCGCCTGGAGAAACTGGTGGAACTGCGAAGATCCCTGCAGGCGCGATACGCGCAAGCGGTGCAGCCGGTTTTCACCTATAGTTTACCGCAGGACGCAGACCCCGCAGCCGCTCCTTCTCCCGACGACCTTTTTTTGCAGAAAATCCGCCGGATTATCGACGAACGGATCGGCGACGTCGACCTGGATATTTCCTTTCTATGTCAAAAAGTGGGACTTAGCGCCACCCAGCTTTTCCGGAAGATGAAGGCCCTGACCGGGGAGGCGCCCATCAGTTTTATTCGAAGGGTGCGACTGCACCGGGGCAGGGAATTGTTACAGACCACCGATCTCACCATCGCTGAAATTGCGTACGATCTGGGTTTTACCGATCCCGGTTATTTTTCCAGGGCATTTGGAAAGGAATTTGGAAGCCCGCCCAGTGATAATCGCAAGTAACTCATTTAAAGCAAATTATATATTTATTTTTGCACATGGAATTTTTGTCCGGGTATTTGGAATTTTTGTCCGGAGGGGGAGGGGGGTATTTGTTTTAGGTTTGTTGGGAAAAACGCCAAAACCTAATTGAAATGATTTCCAAAAACCAACCCAGCATATTAGAGGTGCCGGAAATTCATGCCGGGCAGTTTGAAAACGCGAAGAATGGAATTATTAAACAAGACGTAAACTTGTTTCGCGGCAGTGTAAATTTTATTTTCCCTTTGGTTAACCTGACTGGTCGTAACGGATTAGATGTCAATATTGGGGCTCAATACGAGAGCAACACGTATTATTCCGCAATCAGGAGAAACCTGGAGGCCCCAACGGGGATCATGGGCTTGGGCTGGCAACTATCGTTTGATAAAATTATTGCGGAATACAAAGGTGCAAACGATACTGGAACGATTCAATATAAATATGTTAAAGACGGTGGCAGTAATTTGTTGTATCGCGTCGATACCTTGTGGCAACGCGGCGTTTTGCGGTTGGATTTAGCGTCGGATTTAAATAAGCCAACCCTGACCTCCAGGCTGTTTACAGCAATACTGGGACAATCTATAACCGTAGATTCCGGAGCCGGCATTCGTGTTGTTACGCCGGGTAAACAATGGTTGCTGACCGACCCTGTCAACGAATTTAGCCTGATTATTTCTCTCGCGGGGATCGGATTAAATATTTACGACGGAGGGTTACCCTTTGAGGCTGAGAGTTTTACTTTTTCCAGAATCCGATATTATAAAGAATTTGAAAAATGGGCGATAACCGATAAAAAGGGTATTACCCGTTTTTTTGGAGGTGTTGTCGGAGAAGACGACAACGGTTATAAAACAAGCGCCGGGAATAGTATTCAATGGGGAGTAAGATGGGGAAACTGGCAAGGCCCCAGCATAGTAACCCACGACGGGAACGGAAACAGGATTCAACAACAATGCCCTGAAAGTTGGAATATTGCAAGAACCCAGACCATCTGGAATGACCAGGTAACCTACGAATATTCACAGGTTACCCAACTGGTTGGAGCGGATGGATTACCTTATACAAAGGCCTGCTACCTGTCAAAAATAACGGGTGTTTTTGGCCGGACAGCCATCTTTAACTATGCGGATAAATTATATGAATCTAACGGCGCCCAAAACCCTCGGGAATACGCAGACCCAAACAAAAACATACCGGATAATACACCGGACGCGTATCAGTCAAAGTATGAAACACAATACCTGGATTCCATAAGTATTAACAGTATTGATAACAAGTTGTTATTTCAATGGCAATTCGGCTATGCCTTGGAGCAATACGCCCCCATGGGCGATAACCCCGACTTATTCGGCGATTCCATAAAACGCGTTTTGACGAGCATAACCAAGGTGATGCCGGATGGCAGTATTTTGCCGCCTGAAACCTTTACCTATTACCCGTCGAGCCAGCCCAATGCAGGTGGTTTAGCGACCAGAACATACAAAGAAGGAGGGGTTACGACCTATTTCTATGAGCAGACGGAATTAACATCCTGTTCCAGAAGCCTGCAAATCAATAGTCCCAATCAAATTGAAACGCCGAGAGTATGGTTTGGCGGCGATTATGCAGTTGTGTTATGGTATGATCCCAACGGAAGATTATATATTTCAGCTTATACCTGGATTGGGCGGTGGGTGCAATGGCAACCCCAATTATCTCCCCTTAGTACGCCGGTCAATTTAGACACCTTAAACGTAGAAACTCAAAACGATTGTTTTGTGGTCAGCTTCGGCTCCCAGAATGATGAGGATTTCACCATCCTGCCCTATTACAAAGACGCTTCCATTTTAGGAGGCTGGTTGGAGGACCAAAATGACCCGATTAATATTTTAGCATCAGCAAATGATATTCAGGTTACCGTTGGTCAAAGCTTTTTTGCGATTAACAATATAAGTTCTAACGAGGTTACGCGATACACCTGGGCGCCATATCAAAAAAAATGGATTTCCGATACGCTTTACCCGGGGTCGGGTACATTTGGCGAGAGTATGTATTTTTTATCCACCGCGAATAATGTACTGATTGCGCTGAATTATGATATTGAATCGGCCCCCGGTTCTAAAAATAATATACTGGAACTTTTTTATCTTGATGATTTAAATCAGTGGCAAAAAGGAGATAGCATCCAGGCTCCTGAAATAAATGTCGGAACAGAAAATCCAGGAAGCGGATTTAACTGGACCCCGGCTCCCTGGGTTTTTGTTGCAACTTATGTAACCAGCCAGTTACAATCACCCCTTGAGTACAATCTTTCTATTTATTCCTGGTCAAACCAGGTGGGGCAATCTTACAAATTCAACCCGGTTGTCATAAAATCCTATAGTCAGGATTTGACGGCTGAGGGAACGAGTGTTGTGCCTTATATTGCTCAACTCTCAGCAAACGGAATGATTGCCAGCGGGCCTAATTTGTTGAGATTTAACGGAAAAGATTGGTTAGAGAACCAAAATCTTGGGATACAAACTTCGGTAACGGATGAAAATCTATACTGGTTTGCGCCCGGACCGGATATTGTTTTAAAAACCGAAAATACACCCGATCAGATCATATCGGCGGCGCAGGCCTTTGACCCAAATACACAATCCGACAGTTGGACTGAAGATAGCATTTCAATTTTTGATGGTTCGCCTACTGATTCAAGACTGGATCGCTACTACCCCACAGCGGGAAACGGTTACGTTTCTTTTGATAACAATTTATACCAACGAGGGAATTCAACAGATTGGCAAAACCCGTTGGAAAATCCCATTCAGCCCCAATTGCCTCCAGATGCGAATATTACCTCCCTGATCAATGCAACGCCCTGCTTCTTTGCTTATTTATCGGAACAAGACGGCGTAGCAGCCAACACCCAACTTCTTCTCATTTTTAACGGCAGTGTACAACAAGGGCCTACTTTACTCCAAAATTTCTTCAGCCTGGTTGACAGCAACGGTCAGCTCGAAACCAGCACAAACGGAAAAGTTCCCGCCGGCGAGCTTTCATTTGTCACCTATTTGCCCCTTTCAGCAAATTTTGAAGACGCAACTTCAATAACCTTGTACCGTTTTTTGGATGGCGATATGTTTAATAATTTCAATGCATATCCGGTTTATCAGGTACAGGTGAATGACGGATTCTCCACCGCAACAACCCATTATTCATTCGACCCCTCCAATGCCGCTATCGACCCCGATGGCATCATTGGGAAGTATTATTCGGTTCAGGTTTACGAAGGCGCTGATTCTTCCAAAAAAAATGGATGGAAAGAATTTACGTTCAACAATGGAATCGGCTTACATCCGGATATCGGAAATCCTACGGCGCCCGCTGGTTTTGACGGGTTGCCCCAAAGTATCAATATTTACGATGCTTCCGGCCTGAAGGTTAAATCCATTGTTTACGAGTGGGGCATTTACGATAGTGTTCTTGAAACGCCTTATACGCCTCGTTTAACGCCTATCCGGGGAAGCTACGCCTTGCCGAAGAGTACAACCGAGATGCAGGATGGCGTCAGTTTAAAAAAGGTATATACTTTTGATCTGGCCGCCGGCGAAGAAATCATGCAGGTAACCTCTCGCTACAATAGCGATGGAAAAATACAAAATTTAATAACCCAGAAACAACTGGCTTTCCGGATATTTAATGGTTTATGGTTTAATCATATTTTAACGGGTTTAGCCCAAATCAAAACCCTAGTTCAAGTTCAAAATGAACCGCCGGTAGTCGCTGCCGTTAAGGCGACAACCTGGAAGAAATTTATAGGCCCATTGGTCAATCCGGGAAATAATTTGCCGGTATGGGCATCTTTTGAAACTTATCAGTGGATCGGAGGAACAACCTCAAGCGATTTTAATTTTACCTCATGGAAAAGTGGCGCCCCCCCTGTTTTTGACTATGGCAAATTTATCGGTTGGCTGTTAAAATCGGCAACCGTCCAGCGAAACAACTTCGGCAGTCCGGTACTGGTCAAAGATGCCGCAAACAGACCCCACTCTGTGTTATTTGACCAGCTTGGTCAATATCAAGTTGCAAAATTCTATGCTGCTGACATGGTTGGGCAAGAGGCGGCATATTATGGTTTTGAATCCTATGAAAATGCGAATAGTTGGCAAATAACAGCGCCTGCGGTTATCACCGACACCAACGCCTATACCGGAAGAAGGTCCCTTTCCCTTGTAAAAGGCGGAACGCTGACGAATCAGTTCACTCCGGAAAATCAACAGAAAGATTATGTCCTGGGATGGTGGTACGCTACTGATCCGGGGTTTCAAAAAAACAACCAATCGGGCTGGCAAATTGGCCTGAGTCAGAATGGGGGCCCCATAAGCGGTCAAACTGTGATAATTCCATTCGAAGAAACCAATGGCGAATGGCAATTCGCATATGCCAGAATAAAAATTGATTCCATCGGAGTTGGAAAACCGGTAACCATCAACGTAAAAGCGGCAAGTAACAGCGATCAGCAAATCCTCCTGGACAATGTTCGCTTCCTGCCGGATGTTTCCCATTTTTCAGCCCAGGTTTACGACCCAGGGCATAAATTATTGACGGAAAAAATTGACATGGGAACCAAAGTGGAAAGGCTCGTTTATGACTCATTCCTACAATTAATTGGTAAGGTCGGCCCATTTCAGGCTCAGGCCAACTCCTATCGTCATACTTATTTTTCCAGGCAGGCGGCCGCTGGTTTTAATAATGCGTCTCCGAATCATAAATTGTCTTTATTTACTTTGGAAGGCGGCTATTTTGAAGCGTTCAAAGGTGGAACCGGATGGACGCAGCGATGGGCGGTTTCAAATCCGTCTACAAACTGGACCTCCGGCAATAGCGTATTGTCGCATACCAGCGATACACAAAGCGACACCATTACTGCACAAGACCCTGGCCTGAATGCCAACTTTGGGCTTTATTTCCAACTTTCAAACCCAGTTGAAAACGCCCCGTTATTGTTCTCTGATGGATTTGGCATTATCGTGAATGCAAATAATAAATTTATATGGGATGCAAAAAATAATAAATGGAATATTACCCTTGAAGGAAAATTGCAGCCTTTGCTTCAAGATAATTCGAACATTCCATCCAGTGTACTACTGGTTTCTACCCCGGGAACCGTTTTATTTTTTGTGAATAATCAATTGATTTTGAGTGCAAATCCCAGTAGTATAATAGCCGGCCGCCCCTCCATACAAACCGGTAAAAACAAAATTGCCTTCAGCAATCTCGCCGGTTTAAAAAAACCGAATATCCAGGTCGAATTTTTGGATGGCGCTGAAAAATTACGACAAAAACAAGGTTTATTTGGCGCCAATGCTATTGCAGGGCAATTAATTTACGACGAAACGGGCAAAAAAATCGTTGCCACAAAAAATGCCCCGACCAGATTCGGCAGTACGGGCGCTAACCTTGCCATACTGGTTTACAACCCCAACTTGGTCGATGAATCGGCTTTTTTGGCAAATTTGGATACGAGTGGAATCATGACCGGTGATATTTCCTCCTATTACAATGGTATTAATAACCCATCAAACGACGAAAACTATCCCTATCGCCGAAACAGGCTGGAACCATCTCCCCTCGCCCGGGTAATAGAAACCGGAAGACCCGGAAAAGATTATGCAATTATTAATCCGAACGGATCCGACCCTAATAGCCGGCCAACGGTCAAATTCCTCTATTCCAACAATAGCGCCACCCCCTATAATTTACCCGCAGGGGAATATTTTACCCAAACAAAAATCGATCAAGTTGGGAATGAAGCTTGTCGCGTGATCGACAAGTTTAATCAGGTAATTCTTAAATCCAGTAGCGTAGCGTCCAGTGTTGTCCAGGAAATATTTACAGCGGACGGAAAAACCTTAAATCATTATTTTCCCAATTATTTTGACAACAATTTACCTGGGAACAATAAATTTTTTCAATCTACACAATACAATCTTCTTAGCAAAATTATCCAGACGGATCACCCCGATGAAGGAACTCAAAAATTCATCCAGAATTCAGGCGGCCATAAACGGTTTTATCAGGATGCAGAAGGCGCAGCCAACGGTTATTTCATTTATATTAAATACGATGCGTTAAACAGAATTATTGAAAAAGGCGTATACCATGATATCTGGGATGAGCCAACGCTCCGGAATTTTGCGCAAATTCCCGACTGGCCTGCCAACGACCCAAAACAGGTTATCCAAAACCAAATTAGTTATGTTTTACACGGAAGCACGGTCAACGGTATTGGCAAGATAGCATCCGCTACTTCTTTCAATGCCCACTCGGGCTTCGTAGTACAGGAAACATTTACTTACGATTCTTTTGGTCATCTTGATTCCAGATCATTATTGGTGTCAAACGGTATCGCCACTGCGCTTGAATCGACCATCAGCTACAAACACTCCTTCACCGGAAAGATAGTCCAGATTACTTATCCAAAAAATATTTTAAAGGGTATACCCGATATCTTTTACACCTACGACCAATTTGACAGATTAATCGGCATAGGCGAAATATTCCGGCCTTTTAAGCATGCACGTTTTGTATATAACGATGCCGGAGAGCTTAGTTCTGTTACCAAAAACCAGGATAAAATTATTGACCAATACGCCTTTTTCCCGCCGGGATGGATTAAATCAATCGTTAATCCGGGCGGAAGCACGGCGTTTAGCCAGGTTGTTACCCTGCGATTTGCCGATGGCAAAGTAAAAAGTATTCAGGAATCCATTCAAACGCAATCTGTACGGGAATCTTTGAATTACAATATGGATTTTGACGAACTGAATCAACTCAGCCATGTGCAATATAACGAAAACCCGGCCTGGACCCTTGCTGTCCAGGAATACGACTACAACGGGAATGTTTTGAACTTGATGCAAGGGACGGAGAGCGAAGTGTATGGCTATCAACCAGGATCCAACCAGTTGACCAGCGTAAAGTCGGCAAATATATTTGATTTCCAAGGTACTTACAATAAAAATGGAGGTTTGAAAACACTTGACAACCCCAATGAATCCTATGAGTTTACTTATTTGGCTGGAAGGGGGTTAACCGCAACAGTAAACCTCAAAAAATCCAACCAGGCATTATCCTTCAGTTACGACCATCATGGAAACAGGGTTGTAAAAACATTAAGCCAGGGCGGCGGCGCGGGGCTTCAGAAATTTTACATTCAAGGAGAAAACCCCTTGCCGGTCGTAACCATTGAAAATGGAAATCCTGTAGCTTATATCTACGGCCCGAATGGTTTGATCGCCTTTTACAAGGATCGTGCTTTTTATTATGTCACCCATGATCACCTGGGTTCCAACCGATTGGTTCAGGATCAGGCTGGCAATACCATAGCAGTCTTAAACTACCAGGCCTACGGTAAACTTGGATCAACCGGGGGTACCAATCCGTCTATTCTCAGCTATTTATACACCGGACAGGAGTTGGACCCCGAAACCGGGTTTTATAACTACCGCGCCCGGCTTTACGATCCTGTTCTTGGCCGCTTCTGCAGCCCCGACCCCAAAAATCAAACCGCCAGCCCTTACGTCTATGTAAACAATGATCCTTTCGACCTGACAGACCCCACGGGCGAATCCTTTTTGGGCGATATGTTTTCATGGATCGGGCAGATGCTCATTGATATAACCGAAGTGGTAGCTGCGGTTGCCATTGATATAGCAACAGAAGGCGGGGGTACGCTGGTTACGGGCGGCTTACTTGGTGCAGGTATTAATGGAGCCTTCTATGATCTAGGCGCTTTGGCTGCGCATCAAAAAATGAGTTGGAAGAGTTTTGCAGCGGCGCAAACCATTGGAGCCGTGTCCGGCGCCGCTACGGCAGGATTTGGCGCATTGGGTGATGCCGCTGAAGGGGCTATCATACCGGAAGCTGAGGAAGGCGCCCAACAAGCTGTTTACAGCACAGGCCGAATACTTGGGGCAAAAGCTGTGAATGTAGGCATCCAGGCAGTTGGCGGCGCCGTTACCGGTGTCGCCGGGAAATTGATCGAAAACGGTTTTGAAGGGGCCCCGGCCGGAGAAGGCCTGGGAACGGAAGCGCTTGTGGGTTTTCTGAGCGCCGGCGTAGGAGGAACTATCGGTAAAATCGGAGACGGCATCGTCGGCCCGAATCCTACGATGAGAAAAAATATACTCAAAGCCCTCATAGGCGGAACCATAGGCGGAGCAGCCGGAGGTTTGATTGCCGCTGGAATCGAGAAAGAAAAAATAAACGGCCTTGACCTAGGGCTCGCCATCGGCATGGGGGCAATAGAAAACGTGACAGGGATCAGAAAAGAGGAAAAGGAGGAAGAAGAATTTAACCCTATGATCGAAATGCAAATATTTGCCCAGGATCAATGGCCCTTGTAATACCCGAATCCATAAAATATTATTTAATTAAAACCAATTTTTCATGGCTAATTCATCTAAAACACCAAAAGGAATACCCCCTTCACCAGCGTTTTTAAAAACCTTGGGAAACTTGGGGATACTTCCAACAGAAGTCGAAAACGGAAGAGTAGTCCGACGGCCTGTCTTAATCAACACCATCGCAGAATTTAAGGAGCTTTTCGGGAACCATATTCCCGCTGCTACCCGAAGCGACTATACCGATAAGCTGCGAAAGACGAAGCCTGAGGCATTCAAAGACAACACGGAATTACACTTGCAAACCCGGTTGGCAGCCCATGTTTATGGCGATTACCCCTTGAGCACCGGCGATAATCGACTGGGAGTTAAATATTTTCCACTAAAAATCATGATAGAAGCTGCCGTAGACCAAACGATTACTACCCCCATCGTTTATGGCCCTTCGGGAAGCCCTGTAACCCTACTTTACGACAACCTCACCTTCACCGGCCAAGGCTCCATCACCACCCTGGGTACTATTTTGTCTTTACAGGCTACTAATATTGTGGTGGGTAACCTCTCTGGTGGGGCGCCTTATCTGATCAATATTATAGGGGTGGATGGGGCAGACGGCGCACCAGGAACTGCGGGTACTGACTATTCTGGCCAACAAGCAGCTAATGGCCAAGATGCATCTACGCCAAGCCCGGGCATCTGCACCGGCGCTACCTCTCCAACAGATGGAGACAATGGCGCAGACGGCGGCTCTGCGACCACCGACGGAACTACAGGGCCGAATGGCCTGGCCAACCTGCAAGCCAATATCACCATTACCGATACAATCGCAGGCTTGTTAACCCTATATTCCAGATCCGGTAATGGCGGAAATGGCGGCCCGGGCGGCGCGGGTGGCGGAGGTGAACAAGGGGGAAATGGCGGAAATGGTTGTAATACAGGCTGCGAATGCACGGATGGCGCCAACGGCGGCAACGGCGGCGTCGGCGGAAATGGTTCCAACGGTGGCAACGGCGGTAACGCCGTCGATGGCAATGATAGTTTTGTAACCGTACCTGCCGCTTATTTAAATCAAATTGCCAAGCCAGGTTACGATACTGCTACCGGTGGACTGGGCGGCGCCCCAGGCGCAGCGGGCAATAGGGGTACTGGCGGATCAGGAGGGACAACAGGTACGAAACATTGCACCGACGGTTCAAATGGCCAAAATGGCAGTTACGACGGAAGTATTGGGACGCAAGGAACCGATAGTAAAGTAAACGGCGCGCATGGAACCATCCATATCACGCCTTCATAAACCTTTCCCTGATTTAGGATGACAATTGGTAGGGTTCCCGGTATTTCAAACTTCCGTCCGAACCCTACCTGGTTTTTTCTTTATTCACTCCCTTTTTAATAACTCATTATGCAAACATTTCGCGAAATTGCAGGTCTGTTCAAACATAACCTCGCGCAACTGGATGCAGGAGAGGAAATCATTTGTTATATCCAAATTCCTTCTTTAGAAGAAGGTCGCCGTATCCTGAGCAGAACGCCGGATCATATCCGAAAAAAAAGAAGCGCCGTTTTTTATCAAGGCATCGAAAACAGGCAACGACTTTTTCAGGGTAAACACGACCGGGGGGAGGAATTCCTTTTTGCGGATGGCCAAAAACATGAAGGCGATATTGCAAATATTGAAAGCCACCTCCCACTACATTGCAAACTGGTTTCCGTAAAAAACAAGGTGGTCAAAGAAAATGAAGTATGGGACCTAACCCTTCCCCCTCATATATGGGGTTTTGGCGCCAGGGAAGAATTGTACGTAGCGGTTAATGTCGAAAACCTGATCCTGGAACCCAATGCCAAAGTTATCATCAGGGGAAATGTATGCTCTCTTTCTTTCCAAACCATTATTAGGGCAAACCCTGGGAAAAAGCTGGTAAACCCTGATTTTGATCTTGGAATTTTGCCCACCCCTCAATCAGTTGATACAAAAACCGGACCCCATAGCGGCTTGCACGCTCCACCTGCCAGGGATGGCATCCAGGGAATATCGGGTAAAAACCCAATCGTAAGCGGAGGAATGTTCGGCCCAAGTGTAGAAGATGCATTTCTTTTTGACCATATACAACATGGCGCTGACGGATCGGACGGCTATAACGGTCTCCAGGGCGCCCCAGGCAGAATAGGGGGCATGGTCAAATTCACCGAAATATATATAGGAAAATTGGAAGGTTTTGAGGCAAATCCATTGGTCCTTTTCAGTAAACCCGGCGACGGCGGAAACGGAGGAGACGGCGCTCATGGTGGAAAGGGTGGCAATGGCGGTAGTGGCGGAAAGGGTGTGGAGGCTTTAAACGTTAAAATCGAGCCCGGTAATGGCGGCCATGGCGGAAACGGAGGCCATGGCGGAAACGGCGGCCACGGCGGAAACGGCGGCATTGCCTCTAACATTTTTGTAGAAATTCCAGACCAATACCGCACCGCCTTGGTTTGTCTGTCGTGGCCTTCTCTGGGAGGAAAAGCCGGCAAAGGCGGAAAAGGTGGCGCCAGAGGAGACGGTGGCCAGGGAGGGTTCCTCCAAAATGCTTTCGGACAAGACTATACCTCTAAAAACGGGTGTCCCGGGCAACCTGGGAAGGATGGGATGGATGGGAAAGACGGGAAACCCAGGCCCGGACCCAATATTTTTGTCAATAATACCCTTGTTTCCGGCAAATCTGCCGACGCTTTAGATTCCTGCCGCGAAACCGAAAGTCCTGAAAATAATAACCCCGGGATAAAAAACTACAAGCATTCAAATGTTGAGTTAATCTACCGCTCTGCAAAGGCATTGGTAAACTGGGGACTTGCAGGATTCTCCTATGTTGACCAAACCGTTCTGGAGAAACGGGAAGCCGCATGTTTATCCTGCCCTCATCGACAGCCGGCAAAACTTGTCTTACAAAAATTACTGGAAACCAAATTAATACCAGATAAAACAGGGGTACGAACTGCCGGAGGCATTTGCCAGCTTTGTGGGTGCGATATTTTTAAAAAAATTCGACTTTCCTCCGAAAAATGCCCCGATAGACATCCAGAACTCGCTTATGTCTCCAGGTGGGAAGAACCCTGGCAGTCGTATTATTTGAACCAACACTAGAAAAAAACTTATGGACAGTCCAAATCAAAAAATCGGCAAAATGAGCCTCCACAACCTGGGCGCTTTCTCAGCCAAAATTCAGTTTACTTACCTGGAAAACGGACAGACCCAACTCTCCCGGGCCAGCGATTATTTTGACAACCCGACCACCAAAACCGTGGACCCGGGCGACCTGGGTGTGCCCGCAGGTTCTACCCTGCACATGAAGGGTATCGTTGTTTGGGATAAAAAGCAGGATAAAATTGATCCCACCCCTTTTCAATACGATCCCAATAATCCGGCCATTGCCCACTACAAGTTCTCCGGCGATCTTATCAGCGGCAGTAAACTCGAACTGCTGGGCGTTTCCATCGCCCCCTGGGAAAACTGGAGCAAAAACATTGTTTTCAACATCCCTGATGGCGCTTATTTTTATCCAGCCAGTCAGGCCGACCTCAAACAGGTGCTGGCCCAGGCAAAAACCGCCGGGGCGACGGTTCGCGCGTCCGGCCAGCGGCATTCCCAGCCGCCGCTGGTAACCGCCGATAATCGCTCAACCTCCGATACCCCCGCCGGCGCCTGGCTCGTGGACCTCGCCTGTTACGCCGACCTCGGCCCCAATGGCGACCAGCGCATGGTACTGGACGCTTCGGGCCAATTCGTTACGGTAAATACCGGCGTGCGCGAGGACGAACTCGACGCCTTCCTCACCGCCAATAACAAGATGCTGCAGACCGTTACCGCAGGCGGCTTTTTCAGCGTCGGTGGCATGACCGCGGTTGACGTCCACGGCGCTACCGTCAACGCCCCGATTTTTGCAGAGACGGCATCCGCTTTCACCATCATGGAGGCGGATGGGTCCCTGAACACAATCGACGGAAACTCCCCCGAAGTGGATGGCTGGCAACCCCTTCAGTTTGCGCGGGTATCCCTCGGCGCGCTGGGCATTGTGACCTCCGTAACCATCGGGATACTCGACCGACCCTATGCAACCACGCTGAAACCCGGCAGGGAGGAATTTCAATTACTGGATAAAACAGCGTTTATTGACAAATTCACGGCGCTTTGCGCAGCGCATACCCGGCTGGAAACCTTTTTTGACCCTTATGCCGGCAAGTACCTGTCGCTGTGGTGGGATCTGGACAACAACCCGCCTCAAAAAGGGAATCAGGCCTCTTCACCGCCAAACGCCTGCGACCTGGCGGATGAAAACGAATTTGGCGCCCCCTATGAAGGACCTTATGAGTATCTGGCGGAAAAAACGGGCATCTACGCCCAGCAATCGGGCGATACGGTTATTTTGATCCCTACACTCATGTACGCCGCGTTCCGGAATGTGGAACAATTGTTTGACGAGGCCGGCAAGGTTTATTCCGACCTTTGGCTGACCCAGGCCGTGCGGGTCATGTTTATGTCCTATTTTATAGAATTGCCGACCCTGGATGAAACCGGCCTCGGCCAGGCATGGGAAGGTTTGAATGCGGTAACCGAACGCCTGAACCAATCCAAAGATTTTCTGTTGGCCGCCCCTATGGAATTTCGTTTTGTACAGGGCGGAAATACGGCATTGGCCAATACCTATACCCAGACGCCGGGCTCGACCTTTATCAGCATGGAGATGATCGGCTTTGTCGAGGCCACGGAAGCGGAGAATTACCCGCCGGTCCTGCTGCAATTTTTTGCCGATATTGAACGCAAATGGACGGCGCTGGGCGGCATGCCCCACAACGGCAAAATGTATGGTTTTTTCGACCCTTCCGCCGCTCCCGGGTCGTTTTCGGCCCCTTTCAACCCCAATTTCCTGCAGGATCTTGCGAATCGCCGCAAAGACAGGGTCAGCGCCTTTGACGCCTACCGCCTCCAATGCGACCCTGATGGACGCTTCAGCAATGATTTCGTGCGGGCTCTATTGGGCCCACCCGGGAACGGAAATCCTTTGGTGAAAAAATTTATCCGGGAAAACAGGATCCGGAGATCCTTCGACAAAAGAAATTGAATCTTAAAACCTCGCCACCCTGCTCATCAGTCACGATCTGGAGCGCTTTTCAAACTTTCAGATCGGGTATTTGTGCTGGAAAAAGGCAAAATAACCCGGCAAGGCAGCCCTGCGGAGGTTTTTATCGGCCAACCGGTCAGCGACGGGATCCGGGTTACCGGCGAAGTACTGTCCACTGACCACTGTCAACTATTCAAACCACCACCCCAACCCCCACCGTATTATTACTCCCCTCATCAATGAGGATAAACGCTCCGTTATTCTTGTTGTCCCGGAAACGATCCGCAAAAATGGGTTTCGCGGTTTTGATAGAGATGCCGCCGATCTGGTTCAGGCCGATCTCCCCGGCGCCCTCGATGATGTTGTAATTGTGGATGTCTACAATATGCGACAATTGGGTCACCTTGGCTTTTACCCGGTTCTGGCCGTGTTGCAGCAGGTAATTTTTACCGGCGCGCAGGGGGACGCTGTCCAGCCAGCAGATGCGGGCTTCCAGGTCTTTTACGATGTTGACGGCCTCGCCCTTCAGCACCAGCATATCGCCGCGGCTCAGGTCGATCTCGTCTTTCAGGGTGATGGTGACGCTTTGGCCGGCTTCCGCCTTTTCGATCTGTTGGTCAAAGGCGTAAATGTTTTCGATCTCGCTCTCCTGCAGGGAAGGGATGGCCGCCACCCGGTCTCCTTTTTTGAAGACGCCGCTGGCCACCTTGCCGGCAAACCCCCGGAAATCCGGGTACGCCTCCGACTTCGGCCGGATCACGTTTTGGACCGGAAACCTGGCAGGCAACTGGTTTTCCGTCGCGTGCCAGTCGACATTTTCCAGGTACTTCAGCAGGAACGGCCCCTCGTACCAGGGCATCTCCACCGACGGCTTGGAAATGTTCTCGCCGTAAAGGGAGGATACGGGAATAAAACTGACCTCCTGCGCCGACAGGTCCTGGTGTTTCAACAGTTCCTGGAATTCCTGTTTGATGGCATTGAACTGGTTTTCGGAATAGTTCACCAGGTCCATCTTGTTGATACATACCACGACATGCGGGATGCACAGCAACTGAGTGATGTAAAAATGCCGGAAGGTCTGTTCCACGATCCCGTTGCGGGCGTCGATCAGGATAATGGCCACCTGGGCCGTGCTGGCGCCGGTGATCATGTTCCGGGTGTATTCAAAATGGCCGGGGGTGTCGGCAATGATGTATTTCCGGGTCGGCGTGGAAAAATAGATATGCGCCACGTCAATGGTGATGCCCTGTTCGCGTTCGGCAATCAGCCCGTCGGTCAGCAGGGAGAGGTCGGTATGGTCCAGCCCAAGTCTTTTGCTGGTGCGGTGGATGGCCTCCAGTTTGTCCTGCGTCACGCTGTTGGTCTCATACAGAAGCCGCCCGATCAGGGTGCTTTTGCCGTCGTCTACGCTGCCTGCGGTTGCAATTCTCAGTATATCCATGATTGATCATTTCGTAATTTTGGAAAATTCTATTTTTGAGGGGTAGTTTATTGTTGTTCATTGTTGTTCATTGTAGTTCATTGTAGTTCATTGTAGTTCATTGTAGTTCATTGTTGTTCATTGTTGTTCATTGTAGTTGGGGTAACGGCAGCATAACAATAATGAACCATCATAAACCACCCCAAACCACCCCAAACCACTCCAAACCACTCCAAACCACCCCAAACCACCCCAAACCACCCCAAACCACCCCAAACCACCCCAAACCACCCCTCCAAAGGAGTCCTATGGACCTACGGACAAACCACCCCAAACGCGAAGCACCCTACCCCCAAACCGACTTCACAATCAGCCGCACACTCCACAAGATTACCATAATCCCCACGCCGATCATCATGGTTTTAGCGGGCAGCTTCCCGGTCAGTTTTGCAGCGAAAGGAGCGGCGATCATTCCGCCGATCATCAACCCCAGAACTACGCCGATATGGGTGATGCCGGTGGCGATCAAAAAGGTAACGGCGCTGGCCACCGTGACAAAAAACTCGGCTAGGCTGGCAGAACCGATGGTGTATTTCGGGCTCCTGCCTTTTGCGATCAGGGTGCTGTTCACAATAGGCCCCCAGCCGCCGCCGCCGAATGAATCCAGCAAACCGCCGGTCCAGGCCAGCCACCCGATACGCTGGATTTTTTTAGTTCTTACCTTTTTTTGAAAAGCCTTCATCAAGATCCGGAACCCCAGGAACATCGCATAAAACGCGATCAGGGGTCGAAGCCATTCGCCTGAATTTTCGCCCAGGAATACCAGCAGGATAACCCCCATTACGGCGCCCACCACCCCGGGTATGACCAGATGCCGGAACAACTTTTTGTTGACGTTGCCAAACCGGTAATGGCTGTATCCTGATACGCCGGTCGTAAATACCTCGGAAGTGTGGATCGCCGCACTGATGGCCACCGGGTTAACCCCGGCGCTCATCAAACCGATCGAAGAGGTCACACCATAGCCCATGCCCAGCACCCCGTCTACCATTTGGGCAAAAAAACCTGCCAGGCAAAAGAACAGGAATTGCTGATTAAAGGTGGGCCGCACAAATTCCCAAACCGCGGCAATGCCGGCGGCCGGCAACGAAGATATAATGAGGTGACCCAGGACCATCAGCGTGAAAGCCAGCACCAACCTGGCGGCGATGCGCCGCCATCGTTTTTCGGATTTGGATTTGTGGTCCTGGCCGGCCTCAACCAGCACCCCCGTAATCTCATTCAGCTTTCTGACCTTATCGGAGAAAGACCCGTTCAGTCGGTTCCGGATCAGGTTCATGTTTTTCAGGGTGTCGTCAATCTCGGGTGGGATGGCTTCGTTCAATACCTCCCTGATCCTTTTGGCGATGGTCGGCGACCGGCCGTTGGTGCTGATGGCGATCTTGAGGTCGCCTTTTTGTACAATACTGCCCAGGTAAAAATCGCAGAGATCGGGTGTGTCCGCCACATTGGCCAGTATCCTTCGCCGGCCGGCTTCTTCCCGGATCACTTCGTTGATCACCCGGTTGTTGGTGGCGGCGATTACCAGGTCTTTGCCTTCCAGGTCTTCCGGTTCAAAGGCTTTTTCAACCAGAACCAAACCGCTGTGTTGCAAGGTCAAAGCCTGAACTGCGGGCAAAAAATCCAGCGCCACGGCCGTTACCTGCGCTTCCGGGGCATTGTTGAACAGGGCGTTCAATTTTTCCAACGCCACATTCCCTCCGCCCACGACCAGCAGGTTGAGTTGTTCCAGTTTAAGGAAAACCGGGAACAGGTTATTGACCGATGCGGGCGTTTTTACCTCCATGTCAGAAATAGCCTTCTTTTTTGCGTTGTTCCATAGCCGCTTCACTGCGTTTGTCGTCGATCCGGGCGCCCCGTTCCGATATTTTGGCGGCAGTAATCTCTTCAATGATCCCTTCCACATTGTTGGCGGAAGAAACGACAGCCGCGGTGCAGGTCATGTCGCCGACCGTCCGGAAGCGCACTTGCTCCAGGAAGGGAATTTCATCGGCCCCGGTATTCAGATACTCCGAAAAAGGCCAAACCATATTGTCGCGTTCGATCACCTCCCGGAAATGGGAAAAATAGATGGAAGGGATTGCCAGTTTTTCTTCCCGGATATAGGTCCACACATCGAGTTCGGTCCAGTTGCTGATGGGGAATACCCGCACATTCTCGCCGATATTGATCTTGCCGTTGAGCATGTCGAACAGTTCAGGGCGTTGTTTTTTGGGATCCCATTGGCCAAAATCGTCCCGTACGCTGAAGATGCGTTCCTTGGCCCGCGCTTTTTCCTCGTCGCGTCGCGCCCCTCCGATGCAGGCGTCAAATTTGAACTCTTCGATGGCGTCCAGCAGGGTGACGGTTTGCAACACGTTCCGGGAGGCGTATTTGCCGGTCTCTTCCCGCGCCTTGCCCGCGTCGATGCTGTCCTGCACGTACCGGACAATGAGTTCGGCGCCGGTTTCCTTCACCAGTTGGTCGCGGAATTCCAGCGTTTCCGGGAAGTTATGCCCGGTGTCGATATGCAGCAATGGGAAGGGGATCTTTGCCGGCCAGAATGCCTTCCGGGCGAGCCGGACCAGCGTAATGGAGTCCTTGCCGCCGCTGAAAAGCAGGGCAGGCCGCTCGAACTGGGCGGCTACCTCCCGCATGATGTAGATCCCTTCATCTTCGAGGCGTCGCGGAAAAACGGGTATTGGATTAAGACTCATGGCGTTCGAGTTGTTGTTGTTCGTAATGTAGTCCGCATTCTTTTCCGGATTGTTCCCACCACCATCTGCCGGCGCGGATGTCTTCGCCCGGTTCGATGGCCCGGGTGCAGGGCGCGCAGCCGATGCTGGGAAAACCTTTATCATGCAGGGCATTGTAAGGAACCCAGTTTTCTTTGATGAAACCCAGCACTTCATTCAGTGTCCAATCGACCAGCGGATTGACCTTGATTAATTGATGGGCTTCGTCCCATTCGGCAAAAGCCAGGTTTTTCCGGTTTTCGCTTTGTTCGGCTCGCAATCCGGTGACCCAGACCCTGGCGCCGGTCAGGGCCCGGTTCAGGGGCTCCACCTTGCGGATGAAACAGCATTCTTTCCGGTTTTCAACGGAGGCATAAAAGCTGTTCAATCCTTTGGCGGTGGTTAGTGCTTCCACTTTGGCCGCGTCCGGGAAATAGACGTGGATCGGGATTTTGTAACGCGACCGGGTGGAGTCCATCAGGTCGTAGGTTTCCTGAAACAATCGGCCCGTATCGAGCGTGAATACCTTCACCGGCAGGTTGTTTTTGGCGATCAAATGGGTGATCACCTGGTCTTCCTGCCCCAGGGAGGTGGAGAAAACCACCCCTTCCGGGTAAAGGGACGCCACCAATTTCAGCCGTTCCAGGGCCGGCCGGCTGCTTAATTGCTGATTGAATTGTTCGATATTCATGCGATATTTCAGAATAATCCGTCAACAGATAAATACCGTTCGCCGGTATCGTAATTGAAGGTCAGCACCCGGCTGCCTTTGGCGATCTCCGGGAGCTTTCTGGCCACTGCAGCCAGCGAGGCGCCGCTCGAAACGCCCGACAACAAACCTTCTTCCAGGGCCGCCCTGCGGGCATACTCGAAAGCCTCATCCTTGCTCACCTGGATAACCCCGTCCAGCAGGCTGGTATCCATGATGCCGGGAATGAAACCGGCCCCGATGCCCTGGATAGGGTGGGGGCCCGGGTCGCCGCCGCTCAGCACAGGCGATAATTCGGGCTCAACGGCATACACCTTCAAACCCGGGAATTTTTTTTTCAGGATCTCCGCACAGCCTGTGATATGGCCGCCGGTGCCTACGCCGGTGATCAGGTAATCCAGACCGTCCGGAAAATCCCGGATGATTTCCTGTGCCGTGGTTTGGCGGTGGATTTCGGTATTGGCCGGATTGTCAAATTGCTGGGGCATCCAGGCATTTGGCGTGGAGGCTACCAGCTCCCTGGCTTTTTCAATGGCGCCTTTCATGCCTTTTTCACGCGGGGTGAGCTCGAATGTGGCGCCGTAAATGCTCATCAGTCGCCGCCGCTCGATGCTCATGCTCTCGGGCATCACGAGGATGAGTTTGTACCCTTTTACAGCAGCGACCAGCGCCAGGCCGATGCCGGTATTTCCGGAGGTCGGTTCGATGATAACGCTGTCCGGAGTCAGAATACCTTTCCGTTCGGCGTCTTCCACCATCGACAACGCGATCCGGTCCTTGATGCTGGCCCCGGGGTTGGCCCGTTCCAGTTTGACAAAAACCTGGCAGCGGTCGCCGAACAGCCGGTTGATCTTTAGATGCGGCGTATTCCCGATGGTATCCAGAATGTTCGTTGCGATCATGCCTGTGTTTGATTTGTTAGGAGTGTTATGGGGTTAAACCAGTCCATTTTTTCATGCAGCGCCACAACGTCGCCGATCACCACGAGAGCCGGAGACTTAAAATCCCGGGCGGCAACCCGTCCGGCTATATCGGTGAGGCAACCGGTGACGACACGCTGGTTTTGCAAGGTTCCGTTTTCGATCACAGCGACCGGCGTTTCCGGATTTTTGCCGCTTTCCGTCAATTGGCGTGCAATTTCTTCCAGGTTTTTTAAACCCATATAAACCACGATCGTCCCGTCAAAAGCCCGGAGAAAATCTTCCTGCAATTCCAGACCGCTTTTGCTGTGGCCGGTGAGGAAGACCACCCGCTGGGAATAGTCCCGGTGCGTGAGCGGGATGCCTGCATACGTCGCGGCTGCGATCCCGCTGGTAATGCCGGGGATGATCTCGACCTCGATGTCCCGCTCCATCAGGTATTGGGCTTCTTCGGCGCCACGTCCGAAAATGAGGGGGTCGCCGCCTTTCAACCGCACAATATCCTTGCCCTGCAGGGCGTAAAAATGCAACATCTCGTTGATGGTATCCTGACCGGTTGCGCGCTGGTAGGGCTTTTTGCCCACGTAGATCTTTTCGGCGTCGGGGGCGTAATCCAGGATGCCGGGGTTCACGAGGTTGTCGTACAACACCAGGTCGGCCGATTCAAGGGCGGTTTTTGCCTTGACGGTGATCAAACCCGGGTCGCCCGGGCCTGCGCCGGTGATGTATACTTTCCCGCTTCCTGAATTGTGTAAACCCATTTTGAAATTGATTCGATTGATTCGATTGACTCGATTGATTCGATTGATTCGATTGACTCGATTGATTCGATTGAAAACGGCGGTCGTCGCATCCTCGCATCCTCGAATCCTCAATTTTTGGATTGATTCGATTAATCCAAACAATCGGATCAATCGGACCAATCGGATCAATTAAGTCAAGGTTTTGATCCGCCAAAGAAAATCCCCAAAATGTTCCCCCTCCGTTTTTTCAGCGGCATAACGCGCCAGCAGCGGATCCAGTTCGTTCAGGATCTCAGCTTCGTCCAATGCTTCTTTGTACAGGGTGTTCAGCCGGTCTCCGGAAAAAGAAGCGCCCAGGTAAAGGTTGTATTTACCAGGGGCGCGGCCCACCAGGCCAATCTCGCCGAGATAAGGCCGGGCGCAACCGTTCGGGCAACCGGTCATCCGGATGCTGATCTCCTGTTCGGTTAACCCGTATTGGACCAGGAGCGCCTCGATCTTTCCCACCAGGTCGGGCAGATATCGCTCTCCTTCGGCATTGGCCAGCGGGCAAAGGTTGAGGGCTACGCAGGCCAGGGAATTTTTTCGCAATCCCGACCCGTGCTGACGGGCGGTGATGCCGTATTCCCGGAGCAGGTTTTCTATGACCGGCTTCTGTTGTTCAGACACGCGGCCGATCACCAGGTTCTGGTTGCCGGTCAGCCTGAAATCGCCTTCATGGACCTGTGCGATCATTCGCAAACCTTTCCGCAAGGGGTATTCTTCGGTGTCTTTTACCCGGCCGCCTTCCACAAACAGGGTATAATACCAGGTTCCGTCGTGGGCTTTTATCCAGCCGAAGGCGTCGCCGTTGGTCGTAAAGTTGAAAGGGGTGGAAGGGGCTAAATCGTACCCCAGCCGTTTGTTCAGCTCTTCCCGCACAAAATCCAGCCCCAGCCGGTCGATGGTGTATTTGAACCGGGCGTTTTTCCGGTTTTCACGGTTGCCGAAATCCCGCTGGATGGTCACGATCTTTTCGCACACGTCGACCACGCGGTCCTTGTCCGCAAAACCGATCACGTTGCCCAGCCGGGGGTAAGTGGCGCTGTCGCCGAAGGTCATGCCCATCCCGCCGCCGATGCTGACGTTGAACCCGAGCAACTGCCCATCTTTTTCGATCGCGATCAGACCGATGTCGTTCGCATAGATATCGGTGTCATTATAAGGCGGGATCGCCAGGGCGATCTTGAATTTTCGGGGCAGGTAGGTTTTGCCGTAAACCGGCTCTTCGATGGGTTCTTCTTCAACCGTCCCGGCAATCTTTTCATTGTTGAGCCAGATATTGTAATAGGCGGTGGTATGCGGGGTCAAATGCGCACTGATCGCTTCGGCGGCTTCCTGCACTTGCCCGTGAACGGAGGAGGTGTAGGGATTGACCGTACACATCACGTTGCGGTTCACATCGCCGCAGGCGGCTATGGTATCCAGCAAGCTCTGGTTGATGCCTTGAATGGCAGCCCGGAGGTTGGTTTTCAGGATCCCATGCAGTTCAAATGCCTGCCGGGTGGTCAGTTTGAGGGTCGGCATGCCGTATTGGGTCGCCAGGTCGTCCATGGCCAGCCATTGCGCGGACGTCGCCACGCCGCCGGGTACCCGGACCCGGATCATGAAACTGTACAGGGGCTCCAGTTTTTGGGCCTTTCGCTCCTTTTCCAGGTCCCGGTCGCTCTGCACATAACTGCCGTGGAACTTGATCAAATGCTGATCCTGGGTGAACAGGGCGCCCGACACTTCGTCGGCCAGGCTCTCCCGGAGGGTTCCATGCAGATAGTTGCTCGACTCTTTTATTTTTTCTACCTCACTCATTCAAGTTGTCAGTTGTCAGTTGTCAGTTGTCTCACCCCTCTCACCCTCTCACCCCTCTCACCCTCTCACCCTCTCAATACACATCCTCCTGGTACCTGCCCGATTTCACCAGTTCCTTTACGTATTCCGTTGCCTTTTCCGCATTTACCCCGGCCTGTTGGGCCACGATATCGATCAACGTCTTTTTGACATCTTTCGCCATCCTTTTGGCATCGCCGCAAACGTAGAACCGGGCGCCTTCCTCCAGCCATTCAAACAAAGTGGATGCGTGGTCCCGCATCCGGTCCTGAACGTATATTTTTTGATGGGTATCGCGCGAAAAAGCGGTGTTCAGACGGGTAAGCACGCCGTTTTTGAGGAAGCGCTGCCATTCCAACTGATACAAAAAGTCGGTGGAGAAATGCTGGTCGCCGAAAAAGAGCCAGTTTTTGCCCTGGGCGCCGCTTTCTGCGCGTTCTTCCAGAAAGGCCCTGAAAGGAGCAATCCCCGTGCCGGGTCCCACCATGATCAACGGGGTGTCGCCGTTTTCAGGAAGGCGGAAGGATTCGTTGTGTTCGATGAATACCCGGGCGGTATTTCCTACGTTTAATTGATCAGCTATGAAATTGGAAACCAGGCCTTTATGCAGCCGGTTGGCATTTTTGTAAACGACCCTTCCTGCCGTGATATGCACTTCTTCAGGGTGGGCCGACAGCGAACTGGCGATGGAATACAACCTCGGTTGCAGGGGCAGAAGGGCGCCTGCGAACTCCTGTTCGGAAAGCGGGACCCGGAATTCGGCGAGTATATCCCAGATGTCTTTGCCGTACACGAAGGCGCTGGTCTGTTCCTTATTGTCCAACAGGCCGGATAACCATTCAGCGGTTTCTTTGGCGCCTTTTTCCAGGGCCAGCGCCTGGTAATTTTTGAGGAATGCCCCGGAAACCGTCGTGATCTCGGCCTGGCTGGTCAACCATTCCCGGAAACTGAAGGTTTTGCCGCCCTGATCCACCGGTTTTTCCGGGTTGAACCCCAGATTCCCGATCAGGGCGTCTACCAGGGCTGCGTCATTATCCGCCCGGATGCCCAACGCATCCCCCGGTTGGTAGGTCAGGCCGCTTTCCGCCAGGGAAAGTTCCAGGTGATAGGTTTGTTTGGCAGAACCCCTGCCATTCAACTGAATTTTATCCAGCACTTCGGCTGAATAAGGTTTTTTGCGGTTATACGAAGGTGATATTTTACTGTTGAGGGTTGTCTGCCCGTTGTGAAAAGCGGCCTTTGGGAGCCCATCTTTTTGAGGTGATTCCTGTTGTACGGCCCTTAATACGCCTTCGATCCAAAGACCTGCGGTTTCTTCGTAATCCACGTCTGCGTCGGCTCTTTCCACCAGCCGTTTGGCGCCCAGGGCCGAAAGCCGCTGGTCAAATTCCTTTCCGGTCTGGCAAAAACTGGCGTAACTCTTGTCCCCGAGTGCCAGGACCGCATACTTCAGGTTGGGCAATTGAGCCGCCTTTCTGGAATGAATGAAGGCATGCAGGTCTTCCGCCGCAGGAGGTGGGTCGCCTTCACCGTGGGTGCTCACCACCAGGATCAGGATCTGCTCCTGCTCCAGTTCTGCCGGTTTGTACTGGTTCATATCCTTCAGCCCAGCCTCGACGCCCAGGTCCTTCAACCGCGACTGCAATTGAGCCGCTATCTTTTTGCCGTTGCCGGTTTTTGAACCGAACAGAATGTTCAGCTTCGGAGCGTCTGCGGCAGCGGTACCGGCCGGCGCCATGGCGGGCAATTCCCGGATCAATTCCAGCAACTGGGTACTGCTGTGCTGCAACCCCGTCAAATAACCCGAAAGCCACTGGAGCTGGGGCGCAGAGATTCCCTTCGCCCAATCCTGCCATTGTTGGGCCTCATTCCTGGCCATCGGCCCGGTTGGAACAGCAAAAGTTACCTTGGTCATTCCTTTAGATTTTGGCTTCAAATCCGGATTGAACACGACCGGCTGAACATTTTCTGCGGCAAAGATAAAGGAAGATTTTTTAAATTCCTATAACTCCTATTATATTAATAGGAATTTAACATAAAAACAGAATGTCCGGCGGTAAGGCAGGCGTTATATCATAAAATCTACGGGGAAACCAGGTTCCATATTCATCAGGTTCTGCAGCGACTTGCCTTCGATGACATGAAGGGTGGCGTCGCGTACCTCGATAAAAAAGCGTCGCAGGTTGCATTTGTCCTCCGGATAAGGGCAAACCCGGCAAGGTTCATAAAATTTTTTGCTCACACAGGGGAGTTGGGCGATGGGTCCGTCCACCAGGCGAATAATGTCCACCAAAGGAATTTCCGACGGCGGTTTGAGCAGGTAATAGCCGCCGCTTTTGCCGGCCTTGCTGCCGAGGATACCCACGTTCCGAAGTTCAAGCAGGATGGCTTCCAAAAATTTATAAGGCATCTTCCGTTCTTCCGCAATGCGGTTGATCGGGATGGGCGCCTGACCGTAATGCTCGCCCAGGTAGGTGAGGGCGTGCATGGCATATTGGGTTTTTGCGGATAACATATCTCTTAATGCTGGCCACGCCTGTGGCGTGGTGGATGCTGGATGCTGGATTCCAGTATCTTGTATCGAGCATCCAGCATCTAGTATCCAGTAAGTTTTCTGTCAAAAAAATCAGCCGTTGCCTCAAAAGCGGCCAGCCAGTTCCGGTGCAGCAGAAAGCCGTGAATTTCATCCGGAAAGATCAACTGTTCGAAATAGACCTTTTGCTTCCGGAGGGATTCCGCGATATCGACGGTCTCGCTGAACGGAACATTCCGGTCGTCATCGCCATGAATCAGCAACACCGGCGACCGCCAGGTATCGATATAGGCCACCGGTGAAGACTCATACGCCTTTTTCGCGATTTCCGGCCTTTTTAAAACCTCATAATCGGGCACAAAGTTGCGAATGACCACGTTCCAGTCGTGTACGCCATGTATATCAACGCCTGCTGCAAACAGGTCGGATGCCTTTGCCAGGCCCAGCGCCGTGAGGTAACCGCCGTAAGAGCCGCCCCAAAGGCCAATTCTATCGGGGTCGACATCCGGCCGGTTTTTCAGGTACAGGCCGGCGCCCAGTACATCATTGAATTCACTGGCGCCGTCGGCCCCGTAGTTGATGGCCTCCCGGAATTCCATGCCGTAACCGGTGCCGCTCCGGTAATTGACCGAAAACACAATATACCCCCTGGCGGCCAGGTATTGGTTGAGGGCATAACTGTTGTGGTAGTACCCCATCGGGTGGAAGCCGAGCAACATCTGACGTTGGGAGCCGCCGTGGAAAAACAGAATGGCGGGGCGTTTCTCTCCGGGTTTCAGGCCGGCCGGCCGGAAGAGCTGACCGTTTATTTTCATTCCGTCTGCCGCGGTAAAAATGATCTGTTCGGGTTCAACCAGTTGGTCGGCGGGGAATCGCGCGGGGATGCTGCCGGGCGCCAGGGGCCGGAGTTGTCCGTTTTGCACGCGCACGGCATGGGCCGGTTTTCGCCCGCCGGAGGCCAATGCCGCGACATGCCCCGACGCTGCGGTCGTCACCGGCATCCATTCGATGCCCGGGCCGCTGGTGAGTTGGCTGGGTGCTTTGTCGGTCGGCCTTACTTGCCAGACATGCTGACGGTCAATATCGCCCTGATTGGAGGAATAGACCAGGCTTTTTCCGTCGGATGCCTGGGATACAAACTGAATTTCAAAGGCGCCGGGCGTGAGGTTCCTGGCTGTGCCGCCCTGATCGGGTACGGCCCAAAGGTGGGTCCAGCCATCGCCCTCATAAGGGAACACAAGATGGCTGCCGGTCCAGAAAAGCTGGCGGGCGGCGGAAACATTTCGAAAAGCGCTTCCCGGGCCTTCCGGGGCCTGCCATACCGCGGTGGTTTTTCCGGTAGCGACCTCGGCCACCATAACCGACCAGGGGAGGGCGCTCCGTTTCGGGATAAAAAGCAATATACCTTTTTCGTGGGGTTCGCGGATAAATGCCAGGCGTTTGCCGTCGGCCGACCAGACCGGGCTTTGGTCCAGATCGACGCTGGGCGACAAATACCGGATATTGCGGGTCTGCCGGTCGAAGATGCCGATGAAGCTATGGTCGCCCCGGTGGCTGACAAACGCCAGTTGCGATCCGTCGGGCGACCAGTTCAGGTTGCCTGCGCCCCCGCGGATCTGGAACATTTGCCGGGGTTGGCCGTCCGGTTTCAAGTCCAGGCTCCAGACCTGCCCGCGCCGGATAAAAGCCAGCGATTGCCCGTCGGGATGCGGAAGGGGCGCCGACCCATCCGCCAGCATCCGGGCTTCGCCACCCGAAAACGGCACGCTCCAGACGACTTGTGCAACTGGATCCGGGCGGCTGACGGGGTTGGGGATTTCGCCCTGCCGGTTGGGGCCGCCTCCCCGGACAAAAAAAAGCTGCCCTCCGCCGGGCGAAAAAACCAGGTCGGCGAGGTCCTGGCCGTCGTCGCCGGTAAAGGCCGTGATCATGCGGCCCTGGTAATCCGGTCCTTCCGCCACCCAGACATTCCTGGCTCCTTCGGAATTCTGGACCCAGGCCAGCCGGTCGCCGTAGGGTGCAGCCACCAACCCGGAAGTAAAAGGCGCGGACATCACGTCTGCCAGTGTAAAAGTTTGCGACCACCCGCAGCAGGCCCATAACAGGCCGGCGATCCACAACAAGCAGTATCTTTTCATTTCAAAGCTGGTTTCGTCCGGATAAATGTAAAACAAATATTGGATTCTGATAAAAAGGCCGCCAACTTTGACTCATCCCGAGTATTTATAGTTATGCCGCCTGATTCCGGGCAAACCTGCAACTATCCATTTAGGTTGGCGAATTTTTATCAAGAATTTTATCATTGGTATTTGATGGTGAGCATAAAGTAGTAAATAACCGCTGCGAATAACAATACCAGACCAATTGCCAGAAAGCGGATGGCTTTTTTCACGTTAACAAACTTCCAGTCGGCAATTTTTGAAATGATGAAAATTTGCTCCCCCATTTGTTTAAAAAGTTGTTCCTCATTCAGACTGATTTTATAAAAAGTTTCGGAAAAATCCTGTATGGCGCCAAACTTGGAAATGACGTCTCCAAAAAAGAAAATGTTGTCACCGTAGTTTCCCTCGATCTTGGGCATAAAACAGCGTACGCTAAAAAATATAGACAGGGTAACTGTGCAAACCCACAGGCCCAGGAGAACGTACCCTATGAAATTGAATTTATCAGGATCGATCCATGAACCGGCAATTTGATAGATCAGATTCAATAGGATTCCGTAAAAAGAAAGGATCAGCCCGGCTTTTATTTCTGAAGCCCTGATCAGCGCAGTTACATGGTTAATACTTCCCCAGTAATGATCCACCAGATCTGCCAAGTGGGTTTCTCTGGCAGGTTTGTTTTTTGTTTGTCCCATATTATTCCAGCACTTGATAAATGGTTATTGGATTGGCTTTATTCTTTACAGCAATGCTGCCTACTTTTTCGCATTTGAAAGACTCCTTGACCTGCTCAAAGCATGTTTCACTAATCAGTATCTGACTTTCTTTGGCAGCATCCTGCAGGCGTGCAGCCGTATTGACAGTATCTCCGATTACCGTGTAATCCAGTCGTTTCAGACTTGCCGATCCGATATTGCCGGATACCACTTCGCCGCTGTGTATGCCGATAGAAACTTTAGGTTTAAACTTTAAATCTCCGATGGCAGGGAGTTCACTGATCCTGTTGCCCAATGCCAGGGCGGCATCAATAGCCCGGTCCAAATGATATTCGCCTCTGAAAACAGCCATGATGGCATCGCCGATAAACTTGTCGATGTATCCATCCTGATCGGTGATTTCTTTAACCATGACATCGAAATAAGCATTGAGCATGTTCACTACGGTATCCGGCGGAGCATTTTCACTGATGGCTGTAAAACCGCAAATGTCAACAAAGACTACTGTTGCTTCTATGTTTTCATTGGCCATGATGGTATTTTCAAATTCGCGCTTGCCCATGAAGTTGAGCACGTTCTCATCCACGTACATTTTCAGGATATTATTCTCCTTGATGGCCTGGAGGGTTTCTTTCAAATGTTTGGCATGTTTCAGGGTTTTCTCCATCGTGAGGCTAAGGTCTTGGAAGTCGATGGGTTTGGTAATGAAATCAAAGGCCCCGCGATTCATCGCCGTACGGATGTTTTCCATATCGCCATAGGCGGAGACGATGACTGATTTGATGATCGGGCTCAGTTCGTTCAACTTGGTCAGCAGGGTCAGGCCGTCCATTTCGGGCATATTGATGTCGCTCATCACGATATCAATTTCCGGTTCTGCCGCTAGTTTTTCCAGTGCAATGCGGCCATTTTCCGCAAAGAAAAACTCGTATTTACCCTCCCGGATTTGTTGTCTGAATTTTTGTTTGATGAGTGTTTGCAAATCCACCTCATCATCCACTATTAATATTTTTGCCATCATTTTATATTGATCAGTTTGTCTTTCAATAATTCAAAATTCAGGGGTTTGGTCAGAAAGTCGTCTGCGCCCAATCGTTTGGCGGTGTTGAAGTTTTCCTCGTCCCCGTAAGCCGTGACCATCATTACCACGGGAGGTGGCGCCAGGTAATTTTTTTTGATCTTTTCGAGCAATTCGAGCCCGCTCATGCCGGGCATATTGATATCGCTCAGGATCAAAATGGAGTCGTGTTCCATGGCATTGAGTTTTTCCAGCGCCTCTTCTCCCGAGAAAGCAAATAAAAAGTGAAATTCTTCCCGGCGGATCTCTTTTCTGAATCGTTGCAGAAACAGATCTTTTACATCTTTTTCGTCATCGACAACCAGTATCTTCATAGGGCTACCTGTTTTGGTAAAATGATTCTGAAAATAGTATGGGCGCCTTCCTCGGTTTCCACTTCCAGCTTACCCTCATGCGCCTTTACAATATCGTAGCTGAGCGACAAGCCCAGGCCGGTTCCCTGACCGGTCGGTTTAGTCGTAAAAAAGGGTTGAAAAATCTTGTCTAATACTTGCTCTGGAATACCATTTCCATTGTCTTTCACGGCAATAAGGATATGATCTTCCATCTTCTTCGTACTTACCGTCACGGCTGGCTGATAGTCTGTTCCACTACTCATTTTCTTTTCCTGTATGGCGCTTCGGCTACGCTCAGCACAGGCATAAAAGGCATTGGTAATCAAGTTCAACAGTACCCTGCCAATATCCTGGGGAATGACCATTACGGGTTCCAGTGTTGGATCAAAATCCGTGTTTAAGGTGGCATTAAAAGATTTATCCTTTGCCCTGAGTCCGTGGTAGGCCAGTCGCAGATATTCGTCGGCCAGTTTGTTGATGTCAGCAGGTGTTTTTTCGCCGCTGCTTTTTCGGCTGTGCTGCAACATGCCTTTCACAATAGCATCGGCCCGCTGACCGTGGTGGTTTATTTTTTTGAGATTGAGTTTGAGGTCATGAGCGATGGCCTTGGCTTCATCCAGGTCCTTGTTTTCGATTTCCTCATTCATTTCGTCGAGGAGTTCCATACTTACCTCAGAGAAATTATTGACGAAGTTTAGGGGGTTCTGAATTTCGTGGGCGATGCCGGCGGTCAACTCGCCGAGGCTGGCCATTTTTTCCGATTGGATCAATTGAGCCTGCGTGGCTTTGAGGTCTTCCAGCGACTGGTTCAGGGCGGCATTGGTCTGCTCGATGGCGGCCCGTTTTTGCTCCAGTTCTTCGATGGTTTCTTCCAGCAATATGGCCGTGGTGCGTTTTACTTTTTCCGTGCGGTCGAGCTTGAACTCGGAAATGGTCAAGGCACGGTCCGCCTCTTTCACCAATTTCAAAAAAGCGGCTTTGGCCTCTTCGGAAAGGCCGGCGTTGGCCTCCACGAAGTCCAGTATTTGTTGATGTGTTGGATTCATGATTTTTCTTGCAAAGCTACCCAGCAGCAGGTCATGTTGTGGAACTCATTGCTGCCACCGGTGGCCCGTCCGTATTCGCCATAAGTAAATAAGCCAGCCATGGGTACATTGTAAGCGCTTTGTACCCCTTGTAATTCTTCGGATGTCATAGGGCCAAATGCATCAATACGTCCTATACAGGAAAACATGACAAGCGCATCCGCTTCGGGCATTTCTGTTTCCTGAAACTGCTTTGCTCTTTCGCTGACCTCGGTCAATACATCAAAATCGGGCAACAAGGTGAATCGGAATTTATCGCCGGGCTTTATACTGCCTGATACGGTAATCCCTTTGGTGTCCATGTTAAAGCCGAGCGTAGAGCGGATGATGCTGCTACTATCTTCCCTCAACAGGTTTAAAAAAATGAGCTTCAGGTTGAAATCCTTGAAATCTTCCGGAGAAAGGCTTTCGCCCATATATTTCATCACAAGTTCAGTAGCAGGCTGGTTGTCAATTTCAAGAATCCAGCTTCCTTCGGACTTCGTGATTACCTTTTCAGTACCAATAGGCTTCATGCCCGAAGCAGCCCTGCCTTTCACCAAAACTTTATCTTCATTCAACACCAACATCAGTATTCCTTTGTTGGTAAGTATTGCGTTGTTGAATACATAGGTTTCTTTGAACAGGAGGTCGTCGCCGGCACCACCGCCCCAAATCGTTACTTCTTTTCCCGCTACCTGGCTGATGGATTGTATTATCTCTTCGCCAACCCCTATATCCTGCGGTCTTTCGATACTGTTACAAAGCAAAAATGCCGGTCTTTCAAAAACGGTCAGCGCCTGCTTTGTCATGTCGCTTGTTACTTCTGATAAATCACGGCCACTGTACGTTTCCAAAAGAATACGGAAGTTGGCTTTGTCCATATCAAGCAGCAGTATGGATATGCCCCCCTGGCTTACTTCGCTATCGGCAATCTCGCCGCCGGAGGTGGCCCCAAATACCTCAATATTGTGTTGCGAAAGCAGGTCTGCGACGGCCTTTATGTCCTGTTTGACGGATAGAAAAACAAGGGCCAGGGTTGGTGTGAAACCGTCCGTCATACTTACACTCAGGGCCCTGGAAAATTCTTCTGTGGAATTTCCTTTGATGGATTTTGCTTTCATTTGATTAATGTTTTTCCTTTAAGGTGACCACACAACAGGCGTTGTTATGAAATTCATTATTTCCGATTTTTGATTTTCCATACTCGCCGTAGGTAAAAAATCCTACCATTGGCGCATCCCAAACTTTTTGCACCTGTTCTATCTCCTCCTTCATTACCTCCCCAAAAGATAAATGCCTGCTCACGCAGGAAAACATGATGAGGGCATCGGCCTGCTGTTGTGCGTTGTCCTTGATGCTCTCACATTCTGCAACGACCGATTGGATGGAATCAAATTCCGGCGGCAGCGAAAACTTGATGGCTGCCCCTTGAGGTACGCTTCCGGTACAGATAAGCGAACGGTCTATACGATTGGCAAACCTGGTGGCACGTATGACAGCATCTCCATTTTCCCGCTCCAATTGCAATGGGTAATACCAGGAATTTAGAAACGGCACAATTTCCTGATTTTCATCCAGTTTTACCTCAACACCCAGGTATTTTATCAACATATCCAAGGCTGGTTTATCGTCTATGGTATAGACAATATTGCCTTCACTTTTTGTGACTGTTTTAGCGGTGCCAACCGCTTTCCAGCCACATGTGGCGATACCCCTGACATCTATTTTGTCTTCATCAAGAATGAGTGCTACAATGGCGTTGTCCAAACTTTTTCCATTGGTAAAAACAAGGGGGTTTTCTGCCAGCAAATCGTCTCCTGCCATGCCTCCAAATACCGTTACTTCCCTGTCTTCCGGCGCGGCGGGTTTTCCAAAACCTTGCAGGATGCCGTCAATAATTTGTTCGCCATCTATGAACACGCCACCTGTTGCGATGATGAACGCAGGATTGTTGAAGGTTTCTTTGCCGGTAATGCCCATTTTTTTGGCATCTTCCAGGGCTGTCTCCGTGCTTGTTTCCAGAAATTCCAATTTAAAATAATCTGGGTTCATGTCGAGTAACATCATGACAATGCTACCAGCTTCAATGTCGCCATCAATGAATTCTCCGGCAGTTGTCGCTCCAAAAACTGCAATATTTCTTTTGTCCAATATCTCGCTAACCGTTTTACAATCATGTTTTACGGAATGGAAAACAATGGCCAGTGTTGGTTTAAAACCATCAGCAGTTGCATTGTCAATTTCTTTGATAATGGCTTCCGTTGAATTTGCTTTTATTGTTTTTGAAATCATTTTCGGTGAAATTTTAAAAGCATTTTATGCCATTAATTTAGAAGCCTCATTACGGGGTCGCTTGGAGCGCCCCCGTAATTTGCCCCGGCGAAGGTGAGCAATGGATATTGCTTTCATTTGGTTTGATTTTTCTCTTTCAAAGTGACCACACAACAGGTGTTGTTGTGGAACTCGTGCTTGCCGCCTTTGGATTTTCCGTATTCGCCGTAAGTGAAAAACCCTACCATGGGGGCTTTCCAAACATCCTGGACCTGTTCGATTTCCTCGCCCGACATGACCCCGAAGGACAGATACCTGCTGACACAGGAAAACATGATGAGGGCATCCGCATCCCGCAGGTCATTTTCCCGAACTTCAGTACACTCCCCGACCACGGTGTCAATCACGTCAAAATCGGGGGGCAAAGAGAACCGCACTTTGGAACCCTGCGGAATATTTCCGGCACAGACCAGCGAGCGGTCTGCCGTATTCCCCAGCATGGCGGTGCGCATCACAGCGGGGGCGTTTGTCCTTTCCAATTGCAGTGGGTAATAAGCGCCTAAATTGAACACGGTATTATTCAATGGCTCATCGCTCAAGCTCAGCCCCAGGTATTTCATGACGGTGTCAAGGGCAGGTTTTTCGTCAATGGTATAGACGACATTGCCCTTGCTTTTGGTGATGGTTTTGCTGATGCCGATGGGTTTCCAGCCGCAGGTGGCTACCCCTGCTACATCCACTTTGTCCAGGTCCACTATCAGCGCCAAAAGCCCGGTGGTGCTCTGTTTTTCCAGGGTAAAAACCATCGGCCCGGTAAGCGCCAGGTCATCTCCGGCCATGCCACCGAATATGGTAGGCTCGCCGCCGAATCCGGCTTCGATACCAGCGATGATGGCCTCTCCATCTATGTCATTGACCCAGCCGGAAGCGATGATGAAAGCAGGGTTCGCAAAGGTCTCCCTGCCCAGCGCACCAAGCTTTCTTGCCGTTTCAAAATCGCTGTTGTCGAGTGTATCCAGGAATGACAGCCGGAAGTAGCCCGGGGCCATATCGAGCAGCATCACGACGATGCCGCCTTCGAGGATGTCCCTGCTGATGAATTCGCCGGAGGAGGTAGCGCCAAAAACCTGTATCCCATGGTCATGGAGCAAGGCGGTGAGGCCTGCGGTGTCCTGGGTGTAGGACATGAACACGATGGCCAGCGTCGGGGCATAGCCATCGGACAGGCACTGTTCTAAAGCGGCTTGGATTTCCGCCGTGGATGTTCCGCTGATTGTTTTTGTTATCATGATGCCGGAGTTTGAATGATTGATTATTCCACGGTGCCGATGATGACCTTCGCACCCCCGGTGGCGAAATTGGCCAGGTCGGCGGCAGTGGCCTGTCCTTCGGGCGAGCCCATGGTCGTTTGCATTTGCGAAGCATCCAAAAAATAAAGCTCGGCCATCCGGTAATATTCCGGCGAGGAACCATCCGGGCCGCCCAGCATTATGGTAAGCTCGACTTTGGCGATGCCTTGCATCTTTGCCACGAGGGGCATGTGGTGGTCCCGGTAATAATTTTCGAATGCTTCCGGGTCGGTAGGGTGTCCGTACAGGACGGTTAATTTTTGCATTGGTTATGTTTTTTGATGTGAAGATTATTTCACTTTCAACGCCACCGTACAGGTCGTCAGGTTGTGCATTTCCAGGTTGCCCCCCGTTGCCCGGCCCAGTTCGGCATTGCTGAACATGCCAACCATTGGCACTTTCCACACATTTTTGATGCCTTCAATTTCCTCCGACATCAACGGCCCCAGGGAGAGTATCCTGCCTGCGCAGCTAAAGACAACCAGGGTGTCGGCCTCGGGCATGCTGCTATCTTTGAGTTGCTGCACCCCTTTGACCACCTTCTCCATCACATCCCAATCCGGTGGAATGGAAAAGCGCACCTTCGACCCCTGTGGCACGGCGCCACTGGTAAAAAAAGAGTGGTCGTTCCAATCCACCACTAATCCTGGGCGCATCACCGGGTCTCCTTTTTCCCGTTGCAGCTGGAGCGGCAGATTGGCGGCTAAATCTATCAGCAGGTTTTTGTTATCGGGCGTAATATTTTCCAGTCCGCCGTACTTCGTTGTGATGTCAACGGCGGGTACGTTGTCAATGGTATAGACATGGTTGCCATCGCTTTTCGTGACGGTTTTTTCTGTGCCCACTGCTTTCCAGCCGCAAGTGGCGATGCCCTGTACTTCCACTTTGCTTTCATCCAGCACGAGGCAGACCATGCCATGGAGGCTGATTTTTCCATTGGTGAAAACCTTAGTTTCGGTGAAGGCATAATCATCGCCCGCCCCGCCGCCGAAAACTTTTACCTGCTTCCCGGTAACGTCTTCGATGCCGTGCAGGATTTGCTCGCCGTCCACGCCGGCATTGCTCAGGCCGACAAGGAAAGCAGGATGGTCGAACCTTGCCTTGCCTTTCCGGGCTACAGACCTGGCCACCTCCCGGTAGTTTTGTTCCGGGTATTCTTCCAGGTATATTTGAAAATAGTCTGGGTTTAGGTCCATCAGCAGCACTGCCCAGGAGCCTTTTTCTGTTTCTTCGTCAATGAACTCGCCGTTGGTGGTACACCCGAAAATGGCGATGCCTTCCGCATCCATTGCCTCGTTGATGCCTTTCAGGTCCTGGCTTATGGAACTGAAAACGATGGCCAGGGTGGGCTTGAATTCCTCTGATATGGTTTTGGACAAGGCTGCTTTCAGCTCGGGGATGGATTTTCCTTTGATTGATTTTGCATTCATTTTAAGTTCATTTTATCATTTCTCTTTTAAAGCCACACAGCAGGTCGTCAGGTTGAGCATCTCCAGATTGCCACCGGTGGCCCTGCCCAATTCTCCGGAGCTGAACATGCCTACCATGGGTACTTGCCATACATTTTTAACGCCTTCAATTTCTTCTGACATCAGCGGCCCCAGGGCGACTGTCCTGCCTCCGCAACTGAAAATGACCAGGGCATCCGCCTCGGGCATGCGTTCTTTTTTTAGCCGTTCCACGCCTTTCACCACTTTGTCAATCACATCCCAGTCGGGAGGAAGGGAAAAGCGCACCTTCGAGCCTTCCGGTACAGAACCGTTGGAGTAAAATGAACGGTCTGTCCAGTCTATCACAATTCCTGTCCGCATCACCGGGTCGCCATTTTCCCGCAGTAGTTGGAGCGGCAGGTTACAGGTAAATTCATGAAATAACCTTTCATTGTCGGGCGATACGTTTTCCAAACCGCCATATTTTGCGGTGATGTCCACGACTGGCACGCCTTCGACGGTATAGACATGGTTGCCTGCGCTTTTGGTGACCGTCTTTTCAGTGCCTATCGCTTTCCAGCCGCAGGTGGCGATGCCCTGCACCTCCACTTTGGATTCATCCAGCGCCAGACAGACCAGGCCGCAGTTGCTCATTTTCCCATTGGTAAAAACAAAGGTTTCCCTGAGCGCTAAATCATCGCCCGCCAATCCTCCGAAGAGGTTGGTTTCCTGGCCGAAGACCTCTTCGAAACCATGCAAGATTTCTTCTCCGTTCGCTTCAAGATGGCTGACACCAATTAAAAAGGCAGAGGTTTCAAAACTAACCCCGACATTTTTTGCCACGGTACGGGCTACCTCCCGGTAATTTTTATCGGGATACGCTTCCAGGTGGATTTGAAAATAGTCCGGGTTGAGGTCCATCAGCAGCATTGTCCAGGTGCCTAATTCGGTTTCTTCGTCAATGAACTCGCCGTGGGTGGTGACGCCGAAGATGGCTATACCTTCCGCCTCCAATGCCTCACAGATGCCCTGCAAGTCCTGGTTGATTGAACTAAAAACGACGGCCAGGGTGGGCAGAAATGCTTCCGATATGGTTTTGGCCAATGCTGCTTTCAGCTCGGGGATGGATTTCCCTTTGATTGATTTTGCTTGCATCTTAATTTCATTTTATTATTTCTCATTACGGGGTCGCTTCGAGCGCCCCCGTAATTTCATTAGTTGCTTGAAGTGCCCCCGTAACAGGGGCTACTTCACCGCCGCCGCCGCCTGCTTTGTATCCGTAAACTGCTGGAACGCCGTGATTTTCCCATCCCGCAGCGTCCACAAATGCGCCGTTTGGGAGTCGATCTCCTTGCCCGTCGTTTTGTGTTTTGCCTTGTAGCGCAAGGTGGCCAGCACTTGGTTGCCCGACATGTCGTGCAGTTGGATGCCGGTCAAATTCCAGTACTCCCATTCTGCCCCGATGCGTGCGAACACTCCGTTCAGCACGGCCTCCGGGCCGATGTAGGGGTTCTTGTCGGCGTAGGGGAAATTCTCGGCTTCGTTCCAGACGATGCCGGCATCCATGACGGCCAGCACGGCGGGTACATCGCCTTTGGCAAATGCCTGGTACAGCCCGTCTACGACAGCCACGTTGCCCGGCGCCGACACGACTCCGAGTTGCGACAGGAGCGACATATTGTCCATGAAATCCCGCTCCTCGGCAATCTTGCCGTGTGGGCTCATGCGGACTATCGTGCTGCCGTTTATTTCGACCTGATTGCCGGTGGGCGGAATGCCAAAAAAGTCGCCCGTGTGCTTGCCCTTGAACGTCCAGTGTTTGACCAGTTGGTCGCCCTCGCCGAAGATGTTGTTGATGGTGAATTTGGTGTCGGAAAAAGCCGAGGTCAGGGCTTTGTAGTAACCCGCCATGCCCTCAATGCCAACGATGTTTTCGGGCTCGGCGTGCATGACCACGTCGGCTGTGAAATGCTCTTCATTGAAAAGTTCGAACCGGCCCTCGTTGATGATGGCGTCCCAGGTCTCGGTATACATTTTGATGTTGGCGGCCACCTTGGGGTCGGCATGCACCAGGGAAGTATGTACGGATTTAGCGATTTTCCATTGGCCGTCTTTTTTTATCATCGCATTGGCGTAGGCGCCGGTGATGTGGACGGGGATGTCGTACACATTGGTCTTGCCGTTCACCTCGTAGGTACCGCTGGCTACCCAGGCATGCTCACGGTCCGACCAGTTGACGCTCAGTTGCCGGATGAAAACCGTAGCATTGTTCTTCACAAACTGGTCGGCGAAGTAGGCGGCGATGTTGTCAGCCCCTTTTATTTCCCTGCCCTCCTGGTCAATGCGGACGGCGTCGTCGAGGTACATTTTGCGGATGGCTTCGTGGTCTTGTTGGTTGTAGGCGTTCATGAAGTTGCGGGCGAAGGCCTGCATGTCGTGTTCGTTGGTTGCCGATTGGGCCTGTACATTGCCAGAAATAACGGCAAAGAGAAGGATGATTGGAAAAAGGAGATTTTTCATGATTGATTTCATTTTTTTCTATCACGGGGACACTTTCCCAAAGGGACTCCCGTGGTGCAAGTGCCCCCGTGATTTGAAGAGTTTGTTTCTGCCCAGCTAAGTTTCGGGGGCGCTTGAAGTGACCCCGAAACATTAGGCGGCCGCCCCTTCCATCGCTTTCGCATATTGGTTCAAAGGCAGTCTGGCCGGCTTGAAATGCACCCCCAACTCCTGCGTGGCCAGCGCATTGCTGTACACCGTGTTGGGTTGCCCGGCAGGCTCTTTCCCGTTGAGCATCAGCGAAATATCCGATACCCGGTAGCTCTCGCTGGTAATCAGGTAGTTCTTACCATGCAGGTTTTGGAGGGTAGCCGCCTTGTACACCGATTCGGCAACATCTGCTACATCCACGAGCGCCCAGTTCACATCCAGGTCGTAAAACATTTGGATAAATGGATTGGGAGCGATTTTATTTTTGAATAAAAACTGTATGCCCATCGAAGTGGAATCTTCCCGCGCCGACAGCGCCATGCCCATCACGCCCACCGGCGAAACGGTGGTAATTTCAAAACCTGTGTCAGGGTTATCGGCGATGAATTGTTCGACGGCCTGGTGGGCGAGGAATTTCGCCTGGGCATACGGGTGGTTCTCCTTGTTGAAATAGGGTTCGTCTTTTTCTGAAAATACCTGCCCTTCTGCCCAACCTTCCGGTAGCAATGGAAAATTGGTATTGACCGCCGCCACCGAAGCGATGAACACCACCTTTTTCACCGCCGGCGTTTCGCTGACTACCCGCAGGAAATTCTCCGTGCCTTTGATCGTCGGGGCGAACAGATCCCGTTGCGGGTCTTCCACCTCCAATTGGAAAGGCGTGCCGCCATGCACAAGGAGGTCGCAGCCCGCGGCGAATGCTTTCAGTTGGTCGAGGTTTTGCACATCCATGGGAGCGAGTTCCATGTTTTCGGCATGGGGCAGCCCGAAGAGGTGGGCGTATTTTTCTTTGTTGGAAATGTCCGTGGCCGATACTTTGACCCGGTACCCGTTTTCCAAAAATTGTTTGGTGACGTAGCTGCCGATGAAGCCGCCGCCGCCGATGATGCCTGCTGTTTGCATGGTTGATAGTTTTTATTAAATGATATGGCAAAGGTGGTGGGGATACATTACAAGGGCAGGTACTAATTCCGCAAGTCATAGGATGGAAATGATATTCGATAGGACTTTTTCCGCATTCACAGGATATTTTCCGCATCCTGCTATTTTGTTCTTTCAAATACAATTACCTTTAATTCCATGAGTGTAAAAGGTATGCAACGGATAGTCTGCAGTTGCCTGTTGGCCGCATTGGTGTTTTGTGCATCCGCACAAACACAAACGGGTAACCACGTTGTCAATATCTCCACTGCCGAAGGGCTGTCGCAGGGTGTTGTTTTTGATATTTTGCAGGATTCGGAAGGCTTCCTTTGGTTCGGCACCAAGGACGGCCTCAACCGCTACGACGGCTACCGGTTCGAGGTGTTCACCAATGACCCCGACGACCCCTGGTCCATTTCCGGCAACACCGTCACCCTGCTTTTTGAGGATTCAAAGGGGAGGATTTGGGCAACGACCGACAACCACGGCGTGGATATTTACGACAAGGCAACCGGCCGGTTCCATCACATTCTATATGACCCTACCCAACCGGGCGGCCTGTCCGGCAATCACATCGTGACCATCGTGGAAGACAGTTCCGGTTACTTTCTGCTCAACGTGGATGGAAAGGAAATCAACCTATTGAAGCTGGAAGACGCTTTTTTTGAAAAACAACAACCCCCGCAGGTCATCCGCATTCCGGTGCCGAAGCAGGACATTGGCAGGCAGATGCCCGGCGCCATGATAAGGGTCATCGTCAAAGATGAAAAAGGCCGGATATGGGTGGGCGGGCCGGGGGTGATTTATCAATTGGATGTGCATAAAGCGCAGCTTACCTTAGTCAAAGAAGGGGTTTCCATTGGCGCCACCATCATCAATGAGGATGGCTCCCTCTGGGGGGTGGGCCAAAATCAGGCGCACTTTTACTGGGACGGGGAAAAGGCGACACTGCTCCCCGATGATTTTTTTGCTGTCATGCAGTTTGCCAGGGATAAACAGGGTCATATCTGGGCAGTCCGACCGGATTCGTTGTTTGGGATGGATTTGAAAAATAGCCTGAATTCCCAACCCACTCCTTCTGCGCACAAGGGGATATTTTTCCGGTGGGCGCCTGACATCCCGGCCACTGATTATCCGATGGCTTCGCTGGCGATAGATAACTCCGGCATCATCTGGGTAGGCTCCAATGGATATGGTTTGTATCAAATCAATCCCAACCAAACCCGGTTCACCCACCTGTTGCCCGGCATTTCCGTCCGGAATATAGCCGTCGTTTCAGCGGACAAATATTTTCTGAATACCTATTCCAATTGGTTTACAGAAAACGGCACTTTCCTGCGATATGACCCGTTGAGGAACACCTGGAAAGCGCCTTCCGTTGATTATATGATGATATCCCGAACGGGCGAATATTGGATGAAATATACAGGGCCTGTTGAAAATATATACCAGCTCAAAAAATACTCGCCCAATACGAAAACAGAGGAGCTGATAAATATTCCCTGGGTGCATTATGATGCGCAGCCCATGCTGGAAACGGAAGATGGAATGATATGGCTGACCGGGTTTAATCAACTGCTCACTGCTGTCAATCCGGATACAAAAAGCGTATCCACCTACGACCTGAAGGATGGCAAAAAAACGCTGATTGACAACCGGGCACAGAAAGTCCTTTCAAGGGATTTTTCCACCGCCATCTATGAGGATATAAACGGGGTGATATGGGTAGGCACTCAAAATGGCATGATTCGTTGTGAGCGCAAGGGCAAAATGCCTTATGAACTGGAGGTCAGGCATATTAAAAACATCCCCGGCGACCAACAATCCTTGAGCTACAATCATGTGATGTGCTTCCTCGACGACCCCGTCCAGCCGGAGCAATACCTGTGGATCTGTACCAAAGGCGGCGGGCTGAACCGGTTCGACAAAAAGGAAGGGACTTTTTTGCGGTTGACAAAAAAGGATGGGCTGCCGGACAATGTGGTGTATGGAATATTGTCCGATGAGCAAGGCAACCTGTGGGGCAGCACGAACAAAGGCATTTTTTGCCTCCTGCAATCCGGCCTGCGGGAAGGGCAATACCTGTTCAGGAATTTTTCAAAAAAAGACGGGCTGCAGGAAGAGGAATTCAATACCGGGGCCTATGCGAAAATGCCGGACGGGAAACTGATGTTTGGCGGCGTCAACGGCTACAATGTTTTCGACCCCAAAGACCTGTTGGCAACAGAATTTCACCCGCCAATATATGTCACCAGGATATTGGTCAACAATCAGCCGGTGAGGCCAGGGGACGCCTCCAATATTTTGGAAAAAACAATTGCGTTCACCAGTTCCATCACCTTGTTGCCGAAGCATGAAATACTCACCCTGGAATTTTCGTCGCTCGATTTCACCGCCCCCGACCGCAACAAATACCGCTACCAACTCGTCGGGGCGGATGACACCTGGGTGGAAGCGGGCAGCCAGCGTTCGGCCACCTTTTTACAATTGCCACCCGGCGCCTATACTTTCCGGGTGCAAGGCACGAACAGCCAGGGCGTATGGAGTGAAAACATCGCCGAACTGCAAATAAATGTCTTGCCCCCCTGGTGGAAAACCTGGTGGGCCTACCTTCTGTATGGTATATTGGTCGTTATGGCTATCGGATTTTACTTTCGTTTTTCTATCAATCGCGCAAAGCTGAAACAGCAACTGGCCTTTGAGCAGCAAGAGGCCGACCGGGTCCGGGAACTGGACACCCTGAAAACCCGGCTCTTTATCAATATGACGCATGAGTTTCGTACGCCCCTGACCATTATTATCGGTATGGCTCAGCAAGTGATGGACAACCCGAAAGCACATTTTAGCGGAGGCATAAAAATGATCCTTAATAATGGGCAGAACCTGCTTGAAATGGTCAATAAAATGCTCGACCTGTCTAAATTGGAAAGCGGTAAAATGACCTTGGATTTGGTACAGGGTGATATGGTGTTGTTTTTAAGAAATATTGTGGAAGCCTTTCGGTCCTTTGCCGCCAAAAAAGAAATTCAATTGCATTTCCTCCCCGAGGCGGATGAGGTAATGATGGATTTTGATCCGGATAAAATACAACAAGTGATTTCCAATTTGATCTCCAACGCTTTCAAATTTACCCCTGCGGGCGGGCATATTTATTTTTCGATAAGACGGGAAAATGACTCCATCAAAATCCGGGTCAAAGACACCGGCTGCGGAATTGCGAAGGATGACCAGGATAAGATCTTTGATCGTTTTTATCAAGCGGATAACAGCAGTACGCGCCGCTACGAAGGCACCGGAATCGGATTGGCTTTGTGTAAAAACCTGGTGACCTTAATGGAAGGCCGGATCGCTGTACAAAGTCCGCCGACAGGCGCCAGGGAGGGATCCGAGTTCACCGTGATCTTACCCATAAGGCAGGAAGCCTTGATTGCAAAAGCAGCACAACACCAATATTTGGCGCCTTTCAAAAACGAACAGATTGAAAATAAAGCGAAGGCTTATATTGCAAGTGGGAAGGCTGTTCAATCTGCTGCTTCGTCCGCAGAAAAACAAGCGGTACATTTTGAAAATATCGAAGATCCCTTAATTCTGCTGGTGGAAGATAACGCGGATGTCGTGGCCTACATCGCCTCCTGCCTGGATGATTATCATCTGGTGGTAGCAGAAAACGGGCAGGAAGGATTTGAGACGGCTGCTGAATTGATCCCTGATCTTATTATCAGCGATGTCATGATGCCGATCATGGACGGCTTCGAGTTGTGTCAAAAACTCAAAACCGATGAACGGACTGATCATATCCCGGTAATCATGCTGACCGCCCGGGCGGACATGGACAGCAAAATTGAAGGGCTGGAGCTGGGCGCTAATGCCTATTTGCCCAAGCCTTTTGACAAACAGGAATTGCTTTTAAATATCAAAAACCTGTTTGAACTCAGGAGTAAGTTGCGCCGGCATTATCAGAGCCTGGCCGGTCTGGCTGAATCTTTGGAGACCAACGTCGGTAATCTCAACACCTCAACATCAGAGGATGAATTTGTCATTAAAGTGAGGGAAATGATTGAGGCAAATATCGATGATTTTAATTTTACTGTTGAACAATTGGCCAGGGAATTGCACCTAAGTCATTCCCAGTTTGGTCGGAAACTGGATGCCCTAACCGGATTTACGCCCAACCATTTTATCCGGAGCATCAGATTAAAAAAGGCGAAGGAACTATTACAGAATCAGGAATTGAGCATTACCGCCGTCGCTTATGACTGCGGGTTTAACGACCCCAGTTACTTCACCCGGGTATTTAAAAAAGAATTTGGAAAGACGCCCCTGGAGTGGAGATCGGAGGCAATATCGCCGGAATTGTGACTTCTCTTCTTTTGTCCATTTACGTTTTTCCATAACAGGAAATTACAGGTTTTTTATCTGTAATTCAGTCCGGTTTTTTTTTGGGGCGGGAACACTTCTTACCTGACAGGCATAAGCAGGCGAATTTCATGAAATTCGCCTACCTGCCGTTAATGCGACCGGATGGATGATAATTGCAGGGAATCCCATTTTGCCTTCCACACCGATGACGCAATCAAGACCCTGCAATGCAAAAAACTGTAATTTTAAATCATGGACAGGTGTCAGGCACTTCCAATGTGTCTGACACCTGGACTACAATCCATAACTCCAAAGGGCTTGAAAATCAGGGTTTAACAAATTTTCCGACATAAACCCGGTCGTCCGCCGCCACTTTCACGGTGTACCAGCCCGGCGTTAAATTCCCGACATCGACCCTTTGACCCGCCGCTGCAGATATGCGTTTAACCAACCTGCCCCGGCTGTCGAAAAAGTTGAGGTCTATCGGCTGGTAAAAGGGGGTTGGCAGTGGAAAGTCGATAAAATCAGAAGCGGGGTTGGGCGAAACGGACACTTCTCCGATGGCGATTTCCCGCGTCGAAGTGAAGAAAGGGCTTTCGTACGCGCCAATGTCCACTGCATTTCCGAAGACGCGGGCGTTGCCGTCCAGGTCGAATTCAGGCAAATTACCCATGTCAACGCCTCTGTCGATACAGGGGCTTCCCGAACCGAGACGGTAGTCGTCCGGACCGGCGAAAAGCGGGTTGAGGTTTTGCTGGTCGGATTCCGGCAATTGCCCGTCGAGGCTCAGGTCGCCGATCAGGTTGCCGCCGCTGGAAGTGAAGGCGATGTCGGATGTGGCCTCCTGGAACTCCGTATATCCGGGGTTGTACAGGATGGTGTTCTGGAGGTGAATTCCGCTATGGTTGGAGGCCAGGATGCCGTTGGCGTTATTGTGGGCGACGGTACAATTCAACAAACTCAAAGACCCGAACTCATCCTGTGAAAATACGGCCTCACCGCTGTTGTTGGCAAACAGGGTGTTTTCTATGAAAATCTTTGCGCTGTCCTGAAAAGGAACGTCGTCGAAATAAATATAACTGTCAACGGCGCCGCCGGCAGGGGCTTCGTTATGAAGGACCTGGCAGTTGTTCATCCGGACCTCAAAGTCGTTGGAATGCGGAAGAAAACCCAGGGCGCTGCTCCGTACGGTACTCTTGTTTCCGACAAAAGAGCAGTTTTCGATCCGGGCTTTGAATGGAGAATCGACATCGCTCAGCACTTCGACGGCGGCATGTTCCGACGCTTCATTTTGGGTGAAAACGCTGTTGGAGACAGCCAGGTCAAGGATACCGCCATTAAAGGTTCCTGATGAAAGCCCTCCGCCGTATCCCGCGATATTTTTATCAAAAAGACAGTGATTCACGGTGGCTGCGGCGTCCCCTTCCAGATCGCTGAAAATGGAAAGAGCCCCATCGAATACCGACTCGTTCCGGATAAAAGTGCAACTATCCACATTGATGATGCTTTGGACGCCGGCGTTGAGTATGTTTAAACCTCCGGTACTTTGGGTTGTGGTATTTTGCAAATAGTCGCAGTTTTTTACCGAAAGAACATTGTTGAGAGAACCGGGAAAAAAGGCGAGACTGAACGCTCCGCCGCCTTGTCCCCAACCGACTTGGAACGGCCCCGCCACATTCCCCGTAAACGAACACCCGGACACCAGAAAGTTGTTTCCATTGCTAATGCTTTGAAGTCGCAATCCGCCGCCAAAAGAGGATTGGTTGCCTTCGAAGAAGCAGTTTTTTACGACAACCGACTGACTGTCGACCACCGTGCCGTACCGCATTCCTCCGCCGTGTTGCGTCGTTTTGTTGTCCAGGAATGTACAATCCGAGACGGTGCTGCTTGCATTATCTATATTCAGTCCGGCGCCCCTTGTAGCGTTGTTCTCCGCAAAAAGGCAATCCTTGATTTCCAGGGTTTGCACGCCGGTATAGTTGAAATAGGCGCCTCCGCCATAAAAAGCGGCGTGATTCTGACGGAAACGGCAACGGCTTACTTTAGGCGAACCGATTGAGTGGAGGCCGCCCCCGCTCCGCTGCGGATCCGGATTGACGCCGTCGTCATCGGCCTGTCCGTTGCTGATGGTCAACCCGTCTAACCAGGTCTCATGGGTGATGTTTGAACCCACGGTTAACACGGTTGCGACATTGTCTTCCCGGTTGGTGGAGAAATCATCCGGTAAATCATTGCCGTTCAGGTCGCCGGATAGAATGGTCTCATGGACGGCGGGGTCGCGCTCATCGGCCCTGGTTTCAGTACCTGCAAAACCGCCAAGCAGTTGGAGGTTTTCCCGGATCAAAAAGGTGGAAGCGGCGGCGCCGTTCGCCGTGTCGGGTTTGTAGGTTCCCGCCGCCACCCAGATCTGGCTGCTTTCTTTGGCAATGGCGAGCGCGTTCCGGAGGTCGGTGAAAGCATTGGCCCAGGAATCGCCGGTGTTGGCGCCGGTAGCGGCAGCGTTGACGAAATGTCGGTCGCCAAGGGCATTGCCGCTCCATTTGTACACGCCGCCCAGGGTCGGGCTGGAAATATGGCTTCCTGCAAATGCTGTTTTCGGGTTCAGAAATTCAACAGACCAAACGTCAATATTTGAATCAAAAATTTCCCAGGTCAGGCCATCATCGTACGAAACCAGGAAGTTGGACGGGCCGCAGACCATGAACCAGGTACCTGCTGTTCCCGGAACATATTCCACCTGTGCGCCCCGGAAGCCGGCCGGAACCGTAAGGGGGATTTTTGTCCAGGTCTGGCCGCCGTCGGTCGTACGAATGAGACCAAGGGGGTTGAATGCGAGCGCGAGGCCGTTCTGGCTGTTCCTGAACCCGACCGACGGCAAGAAGTTTGGGCCGGGGATCGGTGTCGAAAAAACTTGCCAGCTATGTCCCCGGTCGGCGCTTTTGAAAATCCGGTTTTTTGTCGTGCCGAACCAGATGGTGTCGCCTACCACCGAGAAAAAGCCGGCAAAACTCCACAAACCAAAACCTTCGCCAGGCAATTGGGCAGGCATTTGGGGCCCGGTGACTTTGGTCCAGTTGTCTCCGCCGTCCGCAGTGGTGTAAACGGCGATCTGGTCGTTGTAATTGCCGGAAGCAGTCGCGCCGAAGGCAAAACCTTCGTTTTCGTTCCAGAAATAAACACCCGCCGGGGTTTCGTTGAAGCCCGTGAAGGCTGTGTTCTGGTGTACCCATGAAACTCCGCCGTCGGTGGTTTTATAAATCTTGCCCTGGATGGGTGTTTGTTCGTCGGCGGTCGCAAGCCAGGCATTCTGATCGTCGAGGGGGTGCAGGTAGATCGGAAACTGCTCGGTGGACACGCCCGCCAGCGTCCCGGGATGCCAGGTCTTCCCGCCGTCGGTTGTTCGCGTAATTTCAGGTGTGGGAGTAAAACTGGAGGCGTGCCAGGTGAATCCCCAGATGATGTTTTCGTTGACAGGCGCAATACCGCCTACTACTCTTTGTGATGCCGTGATACCGCTGCCGAGGCTGGTCCACTGCCCCCAGGCGCAATTCCAGACCAGGGTAAAGAGAAAAATGACCGTGAGTAAAGGTTTCTTTTTCATAACAAATATTTTGGTGAAGTAAAGATGATTGGTATTCTTTTGAAGCCTGCCGGGCGGCAGGACTCCACTTATAGAATCCTTATTTCAAAACCGACCTGAGCAAAGGAGATGCCGGTTCCGAATTCTCCCCAGAGGTTCAGTTTTTGGCTCGCAGCAAAACGAACCCCCAGGAATGCGCCATAGAGCAGGCGAAGTTTTTGGGGTTTGATGCCGTGCAATTGTTCCATCCTGCCGAACGGTTGGTTATGGGAATTGATCGTAGTATTCTGACCCCCGATCTGCAACCCGCCGTAAACATCCAGGTTATCCGTCCGGGTATAGTGGGCGGCGGCGCGCGCCATCAATTGCAACGTATGGGTGGAATACTTCCGGACGGAAGAATCAATTGGCCAGATCTTTTCAATCTGATACAGGGAATAACCGGCAGTAACCCCCAGACTGAATTGATCCGCCATCATCCAGTCGATTCCCACGGTCAGGGGGGGCACGGAAATCTTTGAGGCATCTTTTGAATAGGTAGGAAACACCCCGATACCCATCCGGATATCTGCCTGACCCTGTTTGAATACCCGGGTTGGCTTGAAGTATTGGGCCTGCGCCGGAGTCGGGCCTGCAAGGGTGCAAAAAAGGATAAAAAGGGAGGTTAGTTTTATCATGGCAATTGGTTTAATGTTACTGGATGGTTGTTGCCGCTAAATTACGCCTATCCGGGCTGGATGCGCTCCACCTATTGGTGCAAAAACATGCACCCATGTTGCAAGCGAGGACTTTGCGCTTCAGCGCTTTCTAAACGCACTCGGCGCCACACCGAAAGCCTCCTGAAATACCCTGGAAAAATAATTCGGACTGTTGAAGCCTACCTCGAAACAGACCTCCGTCACGTTCATATCCGTCGTTTTCAGCAGTTCCATCGCTTTTTCCAGGCGCAGGGAGCGGATCAACCCTGTGACGGATTTGCCGGTCAGTGCCTTGATTTTTCGGAAAAGGTTGGAGCGGCTCATATTCAGGGCTTTGCACAGTTGGGGCATATCGAATTGTTCGTCGCTCATCCGCGCTTCGATGATCCGGACGACCTTTTTCAGGAAAACATCCTCCGGATTCTGGTTTTTTTCCACGAGTATCCGGCGAATTTCGCCTGCTTTCTGAAAGCGTTCCTGCAAACGGCGGCGCAGGTCGATGAGTTTTTCCAGCCGCACCAGCAGTTCTTCCTGGTGAAACGGCTTGGCCAGGTAAACATCCGCCCCCTGGCTCAGCCCCTCCATCCTGGCTTGCTGGTCTGTCCGGGCGGTCAGCAGGATAATGGGGATATGACTGGTGCGTTCGTCGGTTTTGAGTACGCGGCACAATTCGAAGCCGTCTTTGACGGGCATCATGACGTCGCTGACGATGATGTCGGGCGTCAGTTCAATCGCTTTGTCAATACCTTCCTGCCCGTTGCCCGCCGTCAGGATCCGGTAATGGGCATATAACACGGAAGACAGGTAATGGATAACATCCGGGTTGTCCTCCACCAGCAAAACCGTGTTGCGGTCGCCGGGAGTGGATACCGACGCTTCGACGGCGGTAACCGGCTTCAAAAATACCGTGCCGGAGAGGGTTTCGTCCTGATCCGGCCGGCTTTCAACTGCCAGTTCGGTAGCTGTCCGGGTAACGGGCAGGCGAATGATAAACCGGGCGCCCTTACCGCCCGAATGTTCAGCGTTCGAAACACTGACCTGGCCGCCCATGATCCGGACCATTTCTTTTACAAGAGCCAGGCCGATACCAGTGCCTTCGCTTCGGCGGGTGAGCGTATCGTCTGCCTGATAGAAGCGATCGAAAATATGGGGCAGGTGTTTGGGTTCGATACCAGGTCCGGTATCGGAAACCCGGATGTAAATGAAGGCCGGTGGATGGCCGGTGGATGGCAGCCGCTCCGCTTTCCATTCTTCGCCTTCCACCGTAGTTTCTAATTCAACATACACATCTCCTCCCGCCGGCGTAAATTTTATGGCGTTTGATAATAAATTGGACATCACATTTTGCAGTTTTTCCGGGTCGTAATCCATGCGCAGTTCCGGAAAACCGGTGCGGAAATGCAGTTGGATATCCTTGCTTTCGGCATACGAATGGAAGGCTTCGGTCAGGTAATGCAGATAACCAGCGATATCGCCCTGCACCAGTCGCACCGGAAGGTGACCGGACTCCAGTTTTGACAGGTCGAGGAGTTGGTTGACCAGTTGGAGCAACTGCTTTCCGTTGCGCCGGATGAGTTGCAGGCCGGTATCGAGCCAGGCGCCGGGGTCTTTGCGGACCTGCTCTTCCATGCCGAGGATAACGGTCAGCGGGGTGCGGAATTCGTGGGTGATATTGTTGTAAAGGCGGGTTTTGACGGAATCGAGCTCCAGCAAACGCCGCGCTTCGGCTTTTGCCAGTTGCCGCTGGAGTTCGTATCCGCGAATGGCGTACAGCGCGCTCCCGATGGCCAGCGCGTACAGCAGGTAAGCCCACCAGGCGCGGTACCAGGGTGGGCGGATGGTGAAGGTGTATTCAAAAGGGGCGCTCCAGACGGGCGCCGTACCTCTGGCTCTTACCCTGAAGGTATGGGCGCCGGAAGGGAGGCTGCGGTATTCGGCCCAGGGCTCTGTCTGGGGGATGCTCCAATCCTTGTCGATGTTTTTGATATAGTAACTGTACTGGATTTTGTTGGGCGACGCCCAATCCGTTGCAGCAAAATGAAAGGTCAGGTGGTTTAAATGGTGAGGCAACTTCAGGTTCAGGGGGTAATTTTGGAAGGCGGCTACCGGTTGAGTCTTTCCGGCAAGCTGTTTTGCAACCGGAACCAAACGCTGGTAGGCCGTATCGGTCAGCCTCCTGTAGTCGATAAACTGTTGTTGGATGGCAATCTGAGTGAGGCGGATGACGGGCGGGGAAGCCGGCAACTCAAACTGGTTGAGGTCCAATAAACCCATCCCTTCTTCACTCCCCACCCAGATCCGGTTTTGTTGATCCGGGTAGATCCTGATGAAGTTTTTTCCTTTTAACCCGTCTCGCTGGTCAAAATTATAGATCTGGTAACCGCCTGTTGCTTTAGCCAGGTCCTCAGGGAAAAGGGAATCCCTGACGAGCAGGCTCAGTCCGTTATACCGGCTCATCCAAATATTGCCTTTTTTATCTTCCGCAATGCCAAATACCTCATTGCTGCCCAGGCCTTCTTTTTCTGAAAAATGGGTGAACCGGGTCCCGTCATAACAAGTGATACCGCCGTCCTTAGTCCCCATCCAAAGATTGCCCTGCCCGTCTTCAAACAAACAATTGATGTAATTGGCGCTTAAACCGTTTTGATCGGTAAACAGGGTAAAATCCCGGCCATCGTAACGAATACAGCCGGCCCCGGTGGTCCCGAACCAGAAATGGCCGCGCCGGTCTTCTACCACAGCAGAGATCAGCGTTTCGGACGTAGCAAAGATCGGAGATTCGGATAAACTATCTGATATTGCATAATTCAGGAAGCCCTTTCCATCGTACCGGGCTGCGCCTTTTCCCGTTCCTAACCAGAGATTGTCCTGTTTATCTTTGTAAAGTGGGATTTCCAGTTGAAGCCGGTCGTCGGGGGTATAATGGGTAAAAACCAGACCGTCGAAGCGGGTCAGGCCACTGCCGCCATAATCAAACCAAAGATGGGCGTCCCTGCCTTGGATGATGGAATTGATATAATTACTTTGAAGGTCATTCTGCGATGTGAAGTTCAAAAAGCATTCGCCGTCAAAATGGGACAATCCTCCGCCATAGGTTCCAATCCATAACCCTCCTTGCGGGGCTTCGGCGAATGAATTAACCGTATGATTGTATTGAAGACCGTTTTGTTCCGAAAAGTTGACAAAACCTGTAGGGTCCAGCCGGGTCGCGCCATTGGCAGTGCCTGCCCAGATATAGCCTCGGGTATCTTCCTTCAGGGTCCATATTTTGTTATGGCTCAGACCTTCCTTTTCCGTGAAATGGGTCCAGGTGTTCCCGTCGTAACAACTCAGGCCGCTTCGGATGGCGCTACCCCTGTCTGTTGATGCGATCCATATCCGGCCTTGCCGGTCCTGTATGATTTTATAAACCATCGGGCCAATCAAACCTTCTTTTGGGGTCAGATTGTAAAATGAGGTCCCATCGAACCGACTTACTCCATTTCCTGTCCCGAACCACATATCGCCCCGGTTATCCTCAAAAATGCAATAAACGATATTGCCGCTTAAACCTTCCTTTTTGGTGAAATGGGTGAAACTTCGCCCGTCGAACCGGCAAACGCCGCTTCTAACCGTGCCAAACCACAGGTTGTTCCGGCTGTCTTTCCCGAACGAATAGATCGTATCGGAGCTCAAACCTTCCCTTTCGGTATAATGAGTGAAATGGGTTCCGTCGAAACAACTCACGCCGCTCAATATTGTGCCGATCCAAATATTTCCTTTGTGATCTTCTTCAATAAACCGGATCCAGTCTTCGGTCAGGCCTTCTTTCGTCGTATATTGGATAAAATTTTCACCGTCGTAACAAGTGGCGCCGCCCCCATAATGCGCAAACCAGATACGGCCCCGGCTGTCTTCGCTCATCGACCAGACCTGATTGAAAGGGAATCCCTCTTTTTGGGTATAGTGCAGCAGGGTATTGCCGTCGTAACGGATGGGGCCCGCGCTGGTTCCAAACCACAAATATCCGCGGCTGTCGTCCAGGATAGTGTATACATTTTGAGACAGCTTCCACTGGTCTATTTCCAGGTACTGGATATTGTAGGTGGTTGCGTCCCTGAACCGGAGCGGCAAAGACGGGACCGGCGCAGGGTGGCCGGCCGGCGTCACCTTGCCTTTTGCCGGTACGGTTTTGGGCAATGGGATGTTGTCTTGCCCGGGGGTGATCACCGTGAGCTGTTCGGGTACAGGGTACCGTTTGGGGGCCCCGGCAGGTTGTCTGTTCGGATAGGCGGAAAAAATGCCGGGGTTTTTTACGGCAGGAACCGTTTCCGGCGGCGGCAGGCTGTCGGCGTGGATATAACTGCCCACGGTCATAGGGGGCTGTTGTTTACTTTCCGGCAGGGTATCCCTCCCGGAGGGCTCTGCCGCCGCCTTCCCCGGTGCGTTTCCCTGATGGCAAGTCAGGTTGAAAACCAACAAAAACAGAAAGATCCGGTTATAAAAGGTAAAGGGATTAAAATTGCTCGGAAGGATAAACGATCGGGCATCCGGAATTGCGCAGCGGCCAGCGGTGATCCGTTTTTTCATAATGGCGGGAATTAAGTTTTAAAGACGAAAATTAAACAAAATTCCGAATTTTGGGGCTATTTTTGCTGAAGCTGGGGTAGTAAACTCCCTGCCATAAACCGCTTGCGCACCCGTTTATTTATGTTCTCAGGATTCAACAAGTTTTCTGGTCAGCGGGATTGTCCGTTTGCAGCTTTCCGCTGTTGGAAGTTTGCAACTTCCAACCCCTGTCTACTCCTCCTTCTCCTGACTTCCTGCGCCACCCCCCGCTCCATCCCCGAATGGTCGCTCGAACTGGACGCCGGCCCGTACCACCGCGAAAACGGCATCGTGGAAATCACCCTGCCAACCGGCCTGGAATCCGGCGCCCCCCTGGCCCTGAAAAACCCCGCCACCGGCCGGCTGCTGCCCCTGCAACGGCGCACCGGCGCCTCCGCCGTTTTTGTCCTCGACGAACCGCTGGCAGCCGGCCAAAAGCGGACCTATCAACTGGTAAAACCCGGTAAAAAACAGGCCGAAACGGTCAAAGCAACCGACAAAAACGGAGTCCTGACGATTGCCGCCGGCAACAAAAACGTGCTCAACTACCAGATGGACACCCGCTACCCGCCCCCCGGCAACCCGGACTATTACCGGCGCAGCGGTTTCATCCACCCCCTGTACAGCCCCGGCGGTCAGGTCATTACCGACGGATTCCCCGAAGACCATATGCACCAGCACGCCATCTTTTTTGCCTACACCAATACCACCTACCGGGATTCGTTCACCGACTTCTGGAACCAGCAACTCGAAAAGGCAGGCGTCGAATTCGTGGAATTAAGGGAAAAACAGAGCGGACCGGTCTTTGCCGGATTTACCGCCCGCCACCGGCACAGCAGCCGGCAGTTCGGCCCGGTGCTGGAGGAGGAATGGAAGGTGGAAGTGTTTGAGCTGACAAGGTTGCGTCGGACAGCGGGTGAGGAGAATAGGGACTCGGAGAGTGGGAGAGTGGGAGAGGGGGCGACTTCGGGAAAGGGAGCAGCGGGTGATTTTTATGTCCTCGATCTCCAATCCACCCAAAAAATCACGGGCGCCGACACCCTGTTCATCAACCAATACCATTACGGCGGCCTGGGCATCCGCGGCAGCGCCGAATGGAATATGGCGGATAGCCTCCGGTTTAGCAACCCGATGCAGATACTGACCAGCGAAGGCCTGCGCGACCGGGTGGCTGCCAACCACTCCCGCCCCAGGTGGACGGCCATTTACGGCCAAATCGACGGGCAGACGGCCGGCCTGGCGGTACTCGATCACCCGGACAATTTCCGGCATCCGCAGCCCATCCGTATGCACCCGGAAATGCCGTATTTCAGCCTGTCGCCCATGGTTCTCGGCGCTTACCCGCTTGTGTCCGGAGAAACTTACCGGATGAAATACCGGATCGTCGCCTTCCAGGGAGAACCGGATCCAAAACGCCTCGAAGCCCTTTGGCGGGATTATGCCGTCCCTCCAACCTACCGGGTGGAGAAATCTGAATAACGGGTTTTAAGCGGGATTTCCGCTGTCGGATCGCAGGTAGTCAGGCCGAAAATAATTTAAAAATTTTTTGAATTAAAATTTGTATAAATAAAACATATACTGTAAATTTGCTCCATCACAGTTGAATAATTCCATTTTCTCTCGAAGGTCCCTTACCCGTTCCGGGCATTCAAAGTCGCAAATTTCATTTATTTGTTTTTGCCGGCAAAGTTTGCGGTTCAAGCCGCCCGCCCCGTTGGGGCAGCGTTTATGCACCCTGGTCAAAGGACCGGGAAGGCAGGGGTATATCCCTGGTGCATGAACCATCAGGGCGGCTCGGTTGGCCGGCAGGTGGGTGGGTTCCCACCCTGGGCCTTTAGGCCCATGTCGTTGACTTAATACTACTTTGCCACTTTAAACTAAAATGAGTGATGATGGATAGCGGTCTGGCACGAAGCGGTCCAGCGGACCGGCATCTGTGTAACCGTGCCGGATGGGAACGGCGTCCGGTCCAGCGGACCGGTATCTAACCACCCTAAGCTGGTTGAACCCTGCGATCCCTCCAAAGGTTCATGGAACTCCTATGGACAAACCAGTTACCCGCGAGGCTCCTCCTTACCGTTTAGCATTTTGCCTCGCTTGCGGCAAAAGATGCCGGACCTACGGCCCGGAAGTCCTCTCGATTGCCCGGTTTTGCCCATTTTGCCACAAAAAAAATACCCGCCCATTTTCCGGTTGCGCCCCACCCGGAATACGCCTAATTTTGCCCATAAAATCGAATTTGGCCATGGAAACCATGAATTTACCCGCTCCCCAGGTGATGTACGAAGCCCTGCTGAACAAAGACAGCCGCTTTGAGGGTATATTTTTTGCCGGAATTACCACCACGGGCATCTTTTGCCGCCCAACCTGCACCGCTCGCAAACCCAAACCGGAAAATGTGCAGTATTTTCCCAACGCCAGGGAGGCTATGGCCTACGGTTTCAGGCCCTGCAAGGTTTGCCACCCGATGGAAATGAACGGCGCCAATCCGGAATGGATCAGGCCCCTGCTGGAGGAAATCCACCAAAACCCCGAACAACGATATAAAAACGCCGACCTGGCGCAAAAAGGCATGAACGCAGGCAGAGTTGCCCGCTGGTTCAAAAAACAGCACGGCATGACCTTTCATGCTTATCTCCGGATGATCCGGGTGAGCCAGGCCTTCGGACAGATCAAGTATGAAGGTGAAAAAGTGACCGAAGCGGCCTTCGGCACGGGGTACGAATCGCTGAGCGGATTTTCAGAATCCTTCAAAAAGACAACGGGTTTTGCACCGGTCGAGAGCCGCCGCAAACTGATCGTCACCCTCAACCGGATCCTGACGCCCCTGGGCCCGATGTTTGCCTGCGCCACCGAAAAGGGGATCTGCATGCTCGAATTCACCGACCGGCGCATGCTGGAAACCCAGTTGAAACGCATAAGATCCCGGTTCAAAGCAGAAATCGTGACCGGGGTTAGCCCCTGGTTTGCCCTGCTGGACGAACAGCTAAGGGAATATTTCGATGGGAAACGAACCGAATTTGATCTCCCCCTGGACCTGCCCGGTACGGATTTCCAGCGACAGGTCTGGGCCGCGCTCCAGACCATCCCCTGCGGAAAAACCCGCTCATACCAGGAACAGGCCCGGGTGATCGGACGGCCCACAGCCGTTCGGGCAGTGGCGCATGCCAACGGAGATAACCCGATTGCCATTATCGTGCCCTGCCACCGCGTCATCGGCGCCGACGGAAGCCTGACCGGCTATGGCGGCGGCATCTGGCGGAAACAATGGTTGCTGGAACATGAATTTAAAATGGTAGACGGCTGACGGTAGACGGTAGACGGTCGATGGTTAATGGTATGAAGGTGTCCTGTCCCGGAATAGGTTGCCCTGAAAAAGCAACCAAAACATGAGACGGAAC
>CAZLEF010000030.1:0-75370 GCA_964558465.1 uncultured Lewinella sp.
CGAATCAATCGAATCAATCGAATCAATCGAATCAATCGAATCAATCGAATCAATTGAATCAATCGAATCAATTGAATCAATTGACTCACTTCTGCCGGAAAAAAACAGAAATCGGCACCCCCGTAAAATTGAAGTTTTTCCGCAACTGGTTCTCCAGGTAATTCTTGTAATTCTCCTTGATATGTTTGGGGTGATTGCAGAAAAAGGCGAAGGCCGGGTAGTAAGTCGGCAACTGTGTCACAAACTTGATCTTGATCAGGTGGCCGCGGTGGGCGGGCGGACCGTATTTCTCGATGGCGGCCAGCATCACGTCGTTCAGTTCCGAAGTTTTGATCTTGCGCTGCCGGTTTTCGAACACCTCGAAAGCGACTTCCACCGCCTTGAAGATCCGTTGTTTGTCGAGTGCGGAAATGAAAAGGATCGGCACGTCGTTGAAGGGGGCCAGGCGTTCGCGGATGGCGGCTTCGTAATCCCGGGCCGTATTGGTCTCTTTTTCCACCAGGTCCCATTTGTTGACAAGGATGACGATGCCTTTGTTGCGCCGCTGGGCCAAGCGGAAGATGTTCTGATCCTGCGCTTCAACGCCCGTTTGCGCGTCGATCATCAGCAGGACGACGTCGGCTTCTTCCAGGGCGTTGATGGCCCGCATGACCGAGTAAAATTCGAGGTCCTCGTGCACCTTGGCTTTTTTCCGGATGCCGGCGGTATCGATCAGCAGGAATTCCTTTCCAAATTTGTTGTACCGGGTATGGATGGAATCGCGGGTGGTGCCGGCGATTTCGGTGACGATGTTCCGCTCTTCGCCCAGCAAGGCGTTGGTGAGCGAAGATTTACCCACATTGGGCTGGCCGACGATGGCAAATTTGGGCAGTTTGCCCGGTTCGGGATCTGCTTCCACAATCTGCTCCGCGACGGCGTCCAGCAATTCTCCCGTGCCGCTGCCGGTGATGGAGGAAAGGAAATGGGTTTCCTCAAAACCCAGGCCCCAGAATTCGTTGGCTTCAATTTCCCGCTGGTGGTTGTCCACTTTATTCACAGCCAGGAACACGGGTTTTTTGGTCCGGCGCAACATATCTGCAACCTGCTCGTCGAGGTCGGTGGTGCCGGTGGTCACATCTACCATAAAAATAATGATGCCGGCTTCGTCGATGGCAATTTTCACCTGGCTCCGGATGGCGGATTCGAATACATCGTCCGAATCGCGGACAAATCCGCCGGTGTCGACCACGGTAAAAGTTTTGCCGTTCCAGATGCAGGCGCCGTATTGCCGGTCGCGGGTTACCCCGCTGGTATCGTCGATAATGGCCTGCCGCTCACCGATCAGGCGATTGAATAAAGTGCTTTTTCCGACGTTCGGCCGGCCTACAATGGCTACAATATTGTTCATTTATCTATATTAGAGCGCAAATTTACGAAATTGATCGAACGACCCGAAGACATTCGCCTAAATGAATTGGGGCAAGACCCGAATTGGCTCGGTCCTCCCCCTGGTTGGTTGCTCAACTGGGGTATTACTTTTGTGTTTTTTGGGGTGGCTTTGCTGGGCGCCCTGGGCTTCTGGATCCGGTATCCGGATGTGGTTGAAGCGGATGCCCGGCTCACCACCGGTCGCCCGCCGGTAGACGTGACAGCCCCGGTTTCGGGACGGGTAAGCCGGTGGGGGGTGCAGGAGGCAGATTCCGTCCATACCGGTGATATCCTCGCCTGGATGGAAAACCCGGCCGCTTATCCGGACGTGCTTTTGCTCGATTCGCTGGTGAAAAAATGGGCGTCCGATCTGGAACCGGAGATCTTTCCGACGGCTTTCGCACCACCTGCCAACCTCGAACTGGGCGAAGTGCAGTCGGCCTATGCCGCTTTTTGCCGGCGCATGGAAGCCCTCCGGTACCGTCTCTCACAAGACGCCACCCAAACCAGGATTGAAGCTTTGCAGCAACAAATTGTTAAAATCAAGGACCTCGAACCGGTACTCGAACGCCAGTTGGCGACTCTGCATGAACTGGTTTTTCGGGCAGACAGTATCCAGAAAAAGTACGAACTTCAAGTTGCAAATCGAATCATTACCCCATTGGAGTACGAAAATGCACGAACCGCCTACCTTCGCCTCCGGCAAGAACTGGAAGGCACGGAAGCTGCAAAAATTAATAACCTGCGCGCCATACCCCAACTGGAAGAACAGATCCTCGCCTTGCGGCAAAATCAGGATGAAATGACCCGGGAAACTTGGCATCAGGCCCGGGAAGATTTTAAAAACCTGCGCGGACAACTGGCCGCCTGGAAACAACTTTACCTGGTGACCGCCCCCGTCGGCGGGAGGGTCGTTTTCTTCACCACCCAAAGTCAGGGACAGGCCTTTGAAGCCGGCGCGCCGATGTGCGCCGTCGTCCCGGGCGAGGGCCGCCCGGAAATTGTAGCGATTGCCCAACTTTCGGACGCCGGGTTGGGCAAACTGGAAACCGGAATGCCCGTTCGTATCCGATTGAAAGGGTATCCTTACCGCGAATATGGCGAACTGACCGGACGGCTCAACTCCCTGCCCCAGATCCCGGAGCAAAATCAAGGAGCAACCCAGGTTTACCAGTCGGTCGTTACCCTCGACAGTCTCCGGACTACCTACGGTAAAGAAATTTCATTCCGCCAGGAAATCCTGGCCCGGGCCCGGATCATTACCCGCCCGAGGTCGTTGCTGAGCCGGATACTGGACCGGTTGACGGTGGACGGTTGACGGCCTACGGTTGACGGCCTACGGTGGACGGCCTACGGTGGACGGTCCATAGGACTCCTTTGGAGTGGACGGTGGACGGCCTACGGTGGACTGAAGACTGAAGACTGAAGACTGTCTGTTCTCCCATGTTGGTGTTCCATGAACGGCGGCTTTTATTTTTACATTTTGAATTTAATTTATCGATTATTGCGGCATGCAAAAACTGAAAGCTCCTTAATGGTTGTTTGTTATGGTTTAACATGGTTTATGGTTGTTTGTTGTTCACGGCCGCCAACAACCATAAACTATCTTGAACTACCATAAACAAATCAACAAATCAACAAATCAACAAATCAACATGCAATTATCCCAAATCCCCCGTCTCAAACACCTCGATTCAGGCCGGTTTTTTCTCATCGCCGGTCCTTGCGCCATTGAAAGCGAGGCAGTTGCCTTTGAGGTAGCCGAAAGCGTTCACGCCATTTGCGAAAGACTGCGGATACCTTATGTATTTAAGGGATCCTATCGCAAAGCCAACCGGTCGAGGCTGGACTCCTTCACCGGGATCGGCGACAAAAAAGCCCTTGGCATACTTCAATCGGTGGGCGCGCATTTCGATGTGCCGGTGACCACCGACATTCACGCCGACGAGGAAGCCGCCCTGGCTGCGGAATACGCAGATATCCTTCAGATTCCGGCGTTTTTATGCCGCCAGACCAGTTTGCTGGTAGCAGCGGCGGATACCGGGAAAGTGGTAAATGTGAAAAAAGGCCAGTTTGTGAGTCCGGAGGCAATGAAATTTGCACAGGACAAGATCCGGCAATCCGGCAACGACAAGGTCATCCTCACGGAGCGCGGCACGACCTTCGGCTACCAGGACCTGGTGGTGGACTACCGCAGCATACCCGTTATGCAAAGTTTCGGAGCGACCGTAGTACTGGACTGCACCCACTCGCTTCAACAACCGAACCAGGGCAGCGGCGTAACCGGCGGAAGGCCTGCTTTGATCGGAACGATCGCCAAAGCGGGCATTGCAGCCGGGGTCGACGGAATTTTTATCGAAACCCATCCAAGGCCCTCCGAGGCACTGTCGGATGGGGCCAATATGTTGCCGCTGGAACAGTTGGCGCCGCTGCTGGAGCAGTTGGTACGTATTCGCGAGGCCATACAAAATCCGGCCTGAAAACAGATTTGCGAAAATAAAACTTGACAAATTGAAAAAAAAGGCTTAACTTTCAAGCGCAATAAAATCAAAAGGAGGCGCTTATGAAAAACTTCAACCTACTCTTAATCCCCCTCCTTACCTGCTGTGTTACCTTGAGCGCTCAGATCGAAAAAACGCTTGTTAAGTCTTTTGACCTGGAAGGCAGCCAACTGGTAAGGCTGGATTTGCCCGGAAACGTGGAAGTTAAAACATGGGAGAACGATGTTTTGCGGGTACAAATGACCATTTCCCTCGATACAGGGACAGAAGCCATGCTGAAATCGCTCGTTACCGCCGGGCGGTACAATGCAAAGTCGGACAACCGGGATGATGGATTTCGGATCCTGATGCCCGGCCTGGCCAATGAGTTGATGGTGCGTGGCAAAACCGTTACGGAACAATTCACTTTTATTGTATTTGCACCGAAGAAGGTTACGGTGCAAAATTTGCGAGAAGCGGCGGTTACTTCGTCGCTGTAAGCGTTTGTTTGAAATATTTGCCGGATTTCGCCTGTTCTGCTTTTCCCGCAAAAAATTACCGGAATCATGAAAGCAGGCGGGGGTAGTTCCATTGTTCACCTTGCATGGTCGCAGACCGTATTCATCAGAGCTTCAAGGTTTTTTGTGAATATGGATTGTAATGAAGGCGAATCTTCAAACAAGCTTAATCGTACCGCTTATTTAACGGTATGCCGGCAAATAATTTGCCAGGCTGAAAAACCAGCAATGGGCCGCCTCGGGCGGCCCATTGGCGTTTTAGCCGGTTTAAGCTGAGGCAAGGGGCAGTCTTCCGGTTTATTCCGCATCAGGACGGTAAGAAAACCTCCGGATAACGACTTCTTTGGCGTTGACGGCCTGCATAGTTCCGAATGGTGGAATAACAATCCGGAATCCGGAATATTATTTGGCGACCTATCTTTGGGAAAAAATAATTCCGGTGCAATTTGTTTTTTTGCTGCATCCTTTCTAATTTTGCCCCATTGAAACGACTTCCCTGAAAAACCATTCTATTTAGCTTCGGAAATCAGCCGTGTTGCACACTACACTGTAGCAGCTTTTTATTGAATGATGCTAATCCTTCCCGTGAAGACAAGGAAAAAAAATATTTTCAAACTTTGAACTTTGTTTTCATTAACCAAACCTAAGCGATGTATGAAACTTAAAGTCGACTATTTTTCGAAATGGTCGCTGGCAATCGTTGCTGTTTTGTTTTGCAACTTTGCGATTGCCCAGCGAACCATTACAGGGACGGTTACTGACGCCTCGACCAAGGAGCCGCTGATCGGCGCCAACATCCTGGTACTCGGCACCAGTTCCGGTACCGTCACTGACATTGACGGCAATTATTCACTCTCGGTGCCGGAAGGCGCCAACACCCTCGAAGTCACCTATACCGGTTATGCAAGTCAGCGTGTTGAAGTCGGCGCCCAGTCGGTGATCAACATTGTCCTGTCTGCCGGTGAATTCCTGGATGAAGTGGTGGTGGTAGGGTATGGCACGCAGAAATCCAAAGAGGTGACGAGCGCCATCACCAGCATCAAGGAAGAAGATTTCAACAAGGGTAACCTGAGCAACCCGACACAATTGCTCCAGGGCAAAGTGCCGGGCCTGACCATTTCCCGCCCGGGCGGCAACCCCAACGGCGGCTTCACCCTGCGCCTGCGCGGTTTGTCCACCCTGGGCGCCAACTCGCAGCCCCTGGTGATCATCGACGGCGTCCTGGGCGCCGACCTCAACTCGGTTGACCCGAACGACATTTCTTCCATCGACGTGTTGAAGGACGCCTCCGCAGCCGCTATTTACGGTACCCGCGGCGGATCGGGCGTTATCCTGATCACCACCAAAACCGGCGCACTTGGCAGGACCAACGTCAACTACGAAGGTTTTGTAACCGCAGAATCCGTTGACCGTTTTACCGAAACGCTCAGCGCCGACGAGTTCAAAGCTTTCCGCGGCGGCCCCAACGGCGATATCCGGGGTACCGACCTGGGTTCCAGCACCGACTGGTTTGACGAGATCACCGAAACCGGCATTACGCAGGTCCACTCGCTGTCGCTTTCCGGCGGCACCAAAAATACCACCTATCGCGTGTCGGCCAACTACCGCGATGTGAACGGTATCACCATCAATACGGGCTTCAAGCGCCTCAACGGCCGGATCAACCTCCAGCAAAGAGCGCTGAATGACCGCCTGAAGATTGACGCCAACTACACGACGACCACCATCGATCAGGATTTTGGCTTCGATGGAGCTTTCCGTTATGCTACCATCTACAACCCGACTGCTCCGGTAAGGGGCAACGGCGCCTCCTTCGATATCTATGACGGCTACTACCAGCAGGTATTGTTCGATTATTACAACCCGGTGGCCATCCTCGAGCAAAACATCAACCAGGGCGAAACCCGCCAGTCCATCGCCAGCTTGAGGGGCACTTATACCCTGATCCCGGGCCTGGATATCAGCGCCTTCTACTCGCAGGAGCGCAAAGATTATACCAACCGGCAGTATTACGACAAAAACTCCTTCTTTGTCGGCCGCGACCGCAACGGCCTGGCCAACCAACGTAACGATAAAAACATCAACGAACTGTTCGAATTCACCGGTACCTATACCCTCGATCTCGGCACCACCGAATTGAAACTGTTGGGCGGTTATTCCTACCAGGAGTTTGAAAACCTGGGATTTGGCCTCTCCGGCGGTAATATCATCTCCGACGCCTTTTCCTTTAACAATTTCGGCGCAGCGCAGGATTTCAAAAACGGCGTGGGCTCCGTGTTCAGCTACCAGAACAACGACAAAATCGTCGCGTTCTTCGCCAGGGCCAACCTCAACATCGGCGACCTGTTCTTCGCTTCCGCGAGCATCCGTCAGGAAGGTTCCTCCCAGTTCGGCGCCAACAACAAATGGGGCACGTTCCCTGGCATCAGCGCAGGTGTGAACCTGACCAAACTGGTTGACCTGCCAGGTGTGGATAACCTGAAATTCCGCGTTGGCTACGGCCAGACCGGCAACCGTCCTCCAGGCAGCTATATCTCTTTGCAGCGCTTCGGCCCGGGCTCTTCGTTCTTCTACAACGGCGCTTATGTGCCTTCGTACGGCCCGGTTTCCAACCCGAATCCGGATTTGAAATGGGAAGTTAAAAAGGATTTGAACGTCGGTCTTGACTTTTCTTTCGCAGATTTTAAAGTTACCGGCTCCATCGACTATTTCAACATTGCTACTGAAGACCTGATCTTTGAGATCGGCGTTCCGGTTCCGCCGAACCTTTTTGGCGCTACGCAGCTGAACATCGGCGAAATCTCCAACTCCGGTCTGGAAGCCGTTGTACAAGTCAATGCCGTCAGCACGGAAAAACTGACCTGGACGGTCGGCCTCAACGGTACTTACTACATCGCCAGCGAACTGAAAGAGTTCCTGGAAGAAGCCAACGGCTCACGCGACGTAGCGGTGATGGGCGCCCCCGGCCAGTCGGATATTCCGATCGCCAGGGTGGAAGAAGGCAAACCGCTTGGCCAGATCTGGGGTATCGAATACCTGGGTGTTTCTTCTGAAGGCAAGTGGATTTATTCCGACCTGAACGGCGACGGCGTCGCGGGCAGCAGCGACGACCGCACGGTGATCGGAAACGGCTTGCCGGATTTCCAACTGGGTTTGAACAATACCTTTACTTTCGGCAACTTTGATTTCAACTTCTTCCTGCGCGGCGTATTCGGCCACGATATCGTCAACACGTTCCGCGGTTTCTATGAAGCGCCGCAATCCATTACGTCTTACAACCTGCCGGTAACGGTCAACGACATCAAAAACCTGGGTGAAGCGCCCAAGTTCTCCAGCCTGCACGTTGAGGACGGTACTTTCCTGAAGTTGGATAACGCGACGCTGGGTTATACGTTCAATACGCCTGAAGGCGGTTCGTTCAACAAGATCCGTTTGTACCTGAATACCAACAACCTGTTCACCCTGACAAATTATACGGGCGTTGACCCGGAAGTTCGCCTGGTGGATTCGGAAACTGGCAGCGCCCTGGCGCCAGGTATCGACCGTCGCGACACTTATTTCACGGCCCGGGCTATTACGTTCGGCGTTCAGTTAGGATTCTGATTTCAACAAAGTCATCCATGCTTTGTTACTGTTGAATACTTATGAAAAAAATATTAAACATGAAAAATCTCAATTATTTAAAATACCTCTTTTTAACGGTAGCGTTGGTCGGATTCAACCAATCCTGTACCAATCTGGACGAGGAGTTGTTCGATACCGTTACGGGCGATAACTTCTTCAAAACCGACGAGGAATTTATTGCCGCCCTGGGCGCTGCCTATACAAGGTTGTATTCCATTGGTAACCACGGCGGTTATATGTCCTCCAACGAAGTCGCTTCCGACGAAGCCATGATCCCGCAGCGCGGCCAGGACTGGTTTGACGGCGGTGTCTGGTTGCGCCAGCACAGGCATGAATACAACTTTGAAGAAGGCCACCTGAACGGCTCCTGGAACGACCTGTACGGCGGTATCAGCACCTGCAACCGTCTGATCGCCCAGTTCGAAGCGCTTGCCAACCCGGCAACCGACCCGTTCATCGCCGAACTGAAGGTGTTGCGCGGGTATTTCTACTGGCAATTGCTGGATATGTTCGGCAATATTCCAGTGATCACCAGCTTCGCCGACGCCGATCCCAACCCACCCACGGTTAACCGGCCAGATGTTTTCAATTTCCTGGTCAACGACCTGAAAGGGGAGGTGGCAAAACTGACCAAAACCATCAATGGTTCTACCTATGGCCGTATGCATTATTATGCAGGCCAGGTATTGTTGGCCAAGTTGTACCTGAACGCAGAAGTCTATACCGGCACAGCCCGGTGGGCAGAGGCAGCCGCAGCCTGCGACGAAGTGATCAACTCCGGCATCTACAGCCTGGAAGCGGATTATTTCCAGAACTTCAATACCAACAACGCAGGCTCCAGGGAAAACATTCTTGCCGTTCCCTACGACGAAGTCTTCGCCACCGGCTTTAACCTGCCGATGATGACGCTGCACTATACCAGCCAGGCGACCTGGAACTTCACGGCTCAGCCCTGGAACGGCTGGTGTACGCTGGAAGAATTCTACAACTCGTATGACGATACCGACAAACGCAAAGGCCAGTGGGGCAACCAGAAGGTGCGCGGTAACTTCCTCGCAGGTCCGCAATATGCTTCCGACGGCGCTTCCCCGCTGATCGACGATGGCGCTGAGGCGAATGACCCGGATGGCAAACCGGTTGTGTTTACACCTGAGATCAACGAACACTTCCCCAATGCACTGCGCCAGGCCGGCGTACGCATCGGCAAGTTTGAGTTCAAAAACGGCGGCCGTCCTGACCTGAGCAACGACTTCCCGATCTTCCGCTATGCCGACGTATTGCTGATGAAGGCAGAAGCCCTCTGGCGTCAAAACGCCGGCGATGCAACGGCATTGGCTCTGGTCAATCAGGTTCGCGCACGTGCAGGTGTGCCCGATTTCGGCGCACTGACGGCTGATGACCTGCTCGCAGAACGCGGCCGGGAAATGTTCTACGAAAACCAGCGCCGGACCGACCTGATCCGCTTTGGCAAATACAATGAACCATGGGGCTTCAAACCGGCTTCCCAGGCTTTCCGCAACATTTACCCGATCCCGAGGGCTCAGTTGGACTCCAACCCGAACCTGCGGCAGAACCCGGGGTATTGATCGTCGTAGTGAAGGATTTGAGGTTGTGCGTGCCACGCCACGGCGTGGTGGAGGATGCGAGGATTTGAACCGAAAATGATTCATGTTAAAGTAGAAATAAAATGGCAAGTAACTTCGGCTGCTTGCCATTTTATCTTTGATCGATTGGCGCTTTAAGTTATCAGTCTGCAGTCCGCCAACTGCCAACTGAAGACTGCCAACTGGAAACTGAATCCTCCGTGATCTTAGTGGTGAAGAAAATGAAAAACAACCTCCTCCTATTTTTGTTATGCTCCCTGTTCATCCTGGATTCTTGCACCCCTTCCCAACAAGAAAACACCCTCTTTGTCGCCCTTACGCCTGAAGAAACCGGCATTGATTTTGTCAACCAGCTCCAGTCGACAGAAGAATTCAACACCTATACCTTCCGGAATTTTTTCAACGGCGCGGGGGTCGCTTTAGGCGATGTCAACAACGACCACCTGATTGATATCTACTTCTGCGGCAATTCCGCAGATAACCGCCTTTACCTGAATAAAGGGGATTTCAGGTTTGAGGATGTGACGGATAAAGCGGGCGTTGCATGCGCCGGCGTCTGGTCGACCGGCGCATGCATGGCCGACGTGAACGGCGACGGCTGGCTCGATATCTATGTTTGCAAATCGGGCCCTCCCGGCGGCCCCAACCGGTACAACCAGCTTTTTATCAACCGGCAGGACGGTACATTTGCCGAACAGGCAAAGGAATGGGGGATCGCCGATGAAGGTTTGTCCGTACACGCCGCCTTTTTTGATTTTGACAAAGACGGCGACCTGGACCTCTATCTCCTGAACAATTCCCTTCGTTCCATCGGCACCGGCAGCGATCTGAATAAAAACAACCGGGACGTCCGGGACCCCAGCGGAGGCAATAAATTGTACCGCAATGAGGGCGGCCGGTTTGTCGACTATAGCGAGGCTGCCGGGATCTACAGCAGTGCCATCGGATTTGGACTCGGCGTTACCATCGGCGACGTCAACCGCGATGGCTGGCAGGATATCTATGTGTCCAATGACTTTTTTGAAAAAGATTACCTCTATATCAATCAATACGATGGAACGTTCAAAGAGGATCTGGAAAATTGGATCCGCGAGATCAGCATGGGTTCCATGGGCGCCGATATGGCCGATCTGAACAATGACGGCTATCCTGAAATTTTTGTTACGGAAATGTTGCCCGAATCCGATATCCGCTATAAAACCAAAGCCCAATTTGAGGACTGGAACACATATCAGCGCAAACTGGACAACGGCTTTTACCGCCAGTTTGGCCGCAACGTCCTTCAACTCAACAACGGCGTTTCTCCCCCCGGCGCCGGAGGAGGATTCAGCGAGATTGGCCGCCTCGCCGGTGTGGAAGCGACCGACTGGAGTTGGGGCGCCCTGATCTTTGATATGGATGGGGACGGCTGGAAGGATCTTTTTGTCGCAAACGGCATCTTCCGCGACCTGCTCGATCAGGACTATGTAAATTTTTATTCCAACCCCGAACGGGTTCGGGAATTGATCCGGACGGAAGAACAAGCCATCCTGAAGCTGATTGACCAGATGCCCTCCCAACCTTTGCCCAATTATGCCTTCGTCAATAACCGCGACCTTACTTTCAAAAACAGGGCGTCCGATTGGGGATTGGGTACGCCGGGCTTTTCCAACGGTTCGGCCTACGCTGATCTCGACAACGACGGCGACCCGGATCTGGTGGTCAACAACGTGAACATGCCCCCTTTCATCTACCGGAACCAGGCAAAAGAACAATTGAACCACAATTTCCTCTCCATCGCACTGAAAGGGCAGGGTTTGAATACCTTCGGCCTGGGCGCACAGGTTACCCTTTATGCCGGCGGTCTGGTTTTATACCAGGAACAAGCGCCTATGCGGGGGTTCCAATCCTGTGTGGATCACCGTTTGCACTTTGGATTGGGCAATTTGACAAAAATCGATTCCCTGACGGTGAACTGGAATTCGGGTAAACGCACAGCAATGAGAAATGTCGGCCCGAATCAACTTCTGACCATTGAAGAATCCAGCGCTTCCGATGCCTATTCCCCGTTGAGAACACTGGAAAAAGGTCCACCTGTTTTTGCCGGCGCCGGCCCGGTGCTCGAATTTACTCACCGGGAAAACCTGTTTTCCGATTTCGACCGCGACCGGCTGATCCTGCATATGTTATCCGCCGAAGGGCCGAGGATCGCTGCCGGCGATGTGAACAGCGACGGATTGGAAGATGTTTATATCTGCGGCGCCAAAGACAATAGCGGCGCCCTGATGGTACAGCAACCCGGCGGCAGTTTTCAGCCGACCAACCAATCCCTATTTGACCGGGACAAAATTTCCGAAGACACGGACGCCTTGTTCTTTGACGCCGACAACGACGGCGACCAGGACCTTTACGTAGCCAGCGGCGGGAACGAATTCCCCTCCAGTTCCTCCGCACTGATCGACCGGCTTTATTTGAATAACGGCCGGGGCGGGTTCTCCAAATCCGACCAGATCCTTCCCGGCATTCAATTTGAAAGCACTTCCTGTGTGAGGGCTGCCGATTTCGATGGCGACGGCGACCAGGACCTCTTTGTGGGGGTCCGTCTGAAACCCTTTTTATATGGCGTTCCCCCGGGTAGTTATATTTTGCAGAATGACGGAAAGGGCCGGTTTCAGGACGTCACCCGGCAAGTAGCTCCCGCGCTTGAAAATTTGGGTATGGCGACGGATGCCGCGTGGATAGATGTCGATCAGGATCTCGACCAGGATATTGTCATTACAGGCGAATGGATGCCGGTAACCATCCTGATCAATAACAACGGAAAACTGGCCGCCGACCCCGCCAAAAAAGGTCTTGTCAACTCCAACGGTTTCTGGAGCTGCCTGAAAGCAGCCGACCTGGATGGCGACGGCGACCTGGATTTTGTTGCCGGCAACCACGGCCTGAATTCACGTATTTCGGCAACACTTGCCAACCCGGCTTCCCTGTACATCAACGACTTTGACCAGAACGGCAGCGTCGAGCAGATCCTCACCCTTGACCAGGGCGGAAAATCTTATCCCTTTGTATTAAGGACGGATCTGGTGATGCAACTGCCGGTACTGAAAAAGAAATACCTCAAATTCGCTGATTATGCCGGGCAGCCAATGGATGCTATTTTTGACCCCGGACAATTGGCCAAAGCCATTCGGTTGCAGGCATTCGAACTGCGCACTTCCGCATTCATCAACCGGGGAAACGGTGATTTTGAAATAAAACCCCTGCCCGTTCAGGCCCAGTTTGCCCCCATGTATGGCATTGCGCTGGAGGATTTTGATCACGATGGCAAAATGGATATTTTGCTGGGGGGCAATTTTTATCCCTCCAAACCCGAAATTGGGATCTATGACGCCAGTTACGGCGTTTTTTTAAAGGGAGACGGAAACATGAATTTTGAATATGTTCCGGGTAACAAATCCGGTTTTTACATAAAAGGAGAAGTTCGCGACCTGGAAATAGTGGACGGTAAACTGCTGATTGTGGCGAAAAACAACGAGCAGGTTGAAGTGTTTCGGTACTAGTAGCGCCGACGTCCCGTCGGCGAAGCCAGGAGTCCGATACCTGAAAGGTGTCGGACTCCTCAACGACCGCATGGGAGGACAGGTAAAGAAAAGAAATTTTTAAACCAGGAGTCGGACCCCATCAAGGGGCCCGACTCCTCAAAATCCGAATATGAGATTTGTACTGTTATTGACCATGGGATTGCTGTTATTCGCGGGTTGCAAGTCGGAATACCAGCAACTGGTGGAGAGCGAACTGGCAAAAGGAACCCGGGTGGATACGATCTTTCTGGGTATGACATTTGGCATGACCAGGGAGGCGTTCTACAAACATTGCTGGGATATGAACCGCCGGGGAATGTTTCTGAACGGACCAAAAAACAATACCGTCGAATACGACATTTCCAGGTATTTGAGCCATCCGGGCAAGGTCTATTTCTATCCGACCTTTTATGAAGACAAGATTTACGAAATGCCGGTCTCTTTTGCATACGATGCCTTCGCCTGGCACGATGATTATGGCGTCGATACTCTTTTGAACGATATTTTAAAAATGTATAAAGGATGGTATGGCGATTTCAAAGAATTTAAACATCCGGATAAAGGGAGTGTGTATGTAAATATCAACGGCAACCGACAGATCCGGTTGTTCAAGGATGAACTGAACCAGTCGGTAGGCGGCGTTTTTACGGATTTGTCGATCGACAAGGACAAAGTCAGGCTGGCGCAACAACAGCCTGCACAGGATACTTTAAATCAATGATCAATGGGTTTTAGAATCGTTATTTCGTTTTTGTATTGGCGGACGGTGGACGGTAGACGGTGGACGGAGAAAATCCTTCAATCAATCAGGATTTGGGGCCGGAGGAATAAGGTTTACCTGAATAATTGCAGTTTTTTCTTTTTGCTGTTGCTGGTCGTTTGGGGTTGTGAGAAAAAACAGCAGGAAGCCGGGGGCGCCCCCCTTTTTACCCTGCTGGAAGCCGGACAGACGGGTGTTGATTTTGCCAATACCCTGACCTTTGATGAAGATTTTAATATCTACAGGTACCGGAATTTTTACAACGGCGGCGGCGTTGCCATCGGCGATATCAATAACGACGGGCTGGAGGACATCTATTTCAGCGCCAATATGGGCGACAACCGGTTGTACCTGAACAAAGGCAATTTTCAATTTGAAGACATCACAGAAAAAGCAGGCGTTGCCGGTACCCGCGCCTGGTCGACCGGGGTTGCCATGGCCGACGTAAACGGCGACGGCCGGCTGGATATTTATGTGTGTAATTCCGGCGACGTAAGCGGCGACAACAAACAAAACGAACTGTTCATCAACCAGGGCGACGGCACCTTCGCAGAACAAGCTGAAACATGGGGCATCGCCGACCAGGGCCTCTCCACCCACGGTGTTTTTTTTGATTACGACCGCGACGGAGACCTGGACCTCTACCTGCTCAACAATTCCTTTCGGGCGATCGGCAGTTTCAATCTCATGCGCAACGAGCGTGATACCCGCGACCCGGTCGGTGGCGATAAATTATACCGCAACGAAGGCGACCGCTTTACGGATGTCAGCGAGGAGGCGGGCATTTACGGCAGTATTATCGGTTTCGGATTGGGCGTGACAGTCGGCGACGTCAACCGCGACGGCTGGCAGGATATCTATGTCTCCAATGACTTTTTTGAGCGGGATTACCTGTACCTGAACAACGGCGACGGTACTTTCCGCGAAGAACTGACCAAGCAGATGCGCTCCATCAGCGCCGCTTCCATGGGGGCGGATATGGGCGACCTGAACAATGACGGTTACCCGGAAATATTTGTCACGGAAATGCTCCCGGAAAAAGACGGCGACATCAAACAGAAAACCACCTTTGAAGATTGGAACAAATACCAGGAAAACCTTGAACATGACTATTACCATCAGTTTACCCGCAACATGCTCCAGGTGAACAACGGCGACAACACATTCAGCGAACTCGGCCGCCTGGCCGGCGTGGAAGCGACCGACTGGAGCTGGGGCGCCCTGATCTTCGATATGGACAACGACGGGCGACGCGATATTTTTGTGGCTAACGGCATTTATCAGGACCTGACCGACCAGGACTATATCGACTTTATCGCCGACGCCGCCACACAACGCAAGATCATTACCCGGCAAGGAGTCGACTATCGCGCGCTGATCGATTCCATCCCGATTCGCCCCGTGCCCAATTATGCCTTTCATAATGAAGGCGACCTGAGGTTTAAAAACAAATCTCCGGAGTGGGGTTTGGCGCAACCCAGCCATTCCAACGGATCCGCATATGCCGACCTGGATAACGACGGTGATCTCGACCTCGTGGTCAACAATGTGAACATGCCCGCCTTTGTCTACCGGAATGAAAGCCGGCAACAATTAAAAGATTGCCGTTTCCTTGAATTCACATTTGTCGGCGAAAATAAAAATACAGCCGCTCTTGGCGCCTCCGTTACCCTGAAATACGGCAATAACATCCAGTACGCCGGGTATATGCCCATGCGCGGATTTCAATCTTCCGTCGGGTACAAATTACATTTTGGTCTGGGCAATACCGCAATCATCGATTCGGTCATTGTTGACTGGCCCAACGGCAAACAAACCGTACTGACCCAGGTTGCTGCCGACCAGCATCTGACCCTCAGACAGGCCGACGCCACTTCAGTAACCCGTTATGCACCACCAACAACACCTCCAACTTTGTTTCAGGACGTAACCGCCGGAGCAGGGATCAACTATCGCCACGTTGAAAACGTTTTTTCCGATTTTAACCGGGAGCGGTTGATGTATCATATGTTGTCGACCCCCGGCCCCAACGTTGCCGCAGGGGATGTAAACGGCGACGGGAAAGATGATTTTTATATCGGCGGCGCCAAGGATTCCCCTGGCAAATTATTCGTTCAGTCCGCCGGAGGTTCATTTACTTCCACCAATGAAAAACTTTTTGAGGAGAATAAATTGCCGGAAGACACGGATTGCCTTTTTTTTGATGCGGACAATGACGGCGACCAGGACCTTTACGTCGCCTGCGGCGGCAATGAATTCCCCGCTTCCTCCTCAGCGCTGATCGACAAGTTGTACCTCAACAACGGCAAAGGAAATTTTACGCTTTCCGACCAGATCTTGCCCACCATCCAGTTTGAAAGCACCGCTTGCGTGAAAGCCGCTGACTACGACGGCGATGGCGATCAGGACTTGTTTGTCGGCATCCGGCTCCAGCCCTTCCTGTACGGCGCCCCGGTAAATGGTTATATCCTGCAAAACGACGGGACCGGCAAGTTTCAAAACGCAACCCCGCAGATCGCTCCGGGCCTCCAGAAACTGGGGATGATCACAGATATGTTGTGGACCGATTTCGACACGGACGGTGATCCGGACCTGGTCATAACCGGCGAGTGGATGCCGGTCGCTTTTTTTAAAAACGACCAGGGCCATTTTACGCGTGTGGACAACGCCACCCTGGGATTGGAGCATAGCAGCGGATGGTGGAATTGCATCCAGCAAGGAGATTTTAACAAAGACGGCAGACCCGATTACCTGGTGGGCAACCACGGTTGGAATTCCAGGTTCAGGGCCCCGCTGGTCATGTACATCAATGATTTTGACCAAAACGGCTCGGCCGAACAGATCATCGCCCGGGAGGAAGACGGCAAATTGCTGCCCTTTGTCCGCCGGCATGAACTGGTGATGCAGATGCCCGTTTTGAAGAAAAAATACCTGCGGTATAACCGATACGTGGGACAGACCGTGGAGGATATTTTTGGGGCCGACCAACTTGCAAAAAGCATAAAACTGGAAGCGGATAACCTGGCAACCTCCGTTTTGATCAGCAAAGCGGATGGAACCTTCGGGCTGAAAGCGCTTCCCCAAATGGCCCAGGTATCTCCGGTTTATGGGCTATTGATCCACGACTTCGACCAGGACGGGAACGAGGACATTCTCCTGGGGGGCAATTTTTACAGCGCCAAACCGGAATTCGGGCGGTACGACGCCAGTTACGGTTTGTTTCTGAGGGGAGACGGAACCGGCAATTTTGATGCTTTACCCACCCGGAAGTCGGGTTTCCGGCTGGACGGAGAAGTGCGCGACCTTGTTTTGCTCCGGATCAGGGGCGAAAGCCATGTCCTGGTCGCCAGGAACAACGAACCGGTGCAGGTCTTTAAAATAAATGACCCTGAAATAGAGCAATGATCAAAAAAACCGGATAATATGAAGCGGAAACTGGCGCTGGTATTTGTCCTTTCCGTCACAACCCTGATGGCATTTTCCCAGGCCTTCACTTGCGACGGCTCCTTTTTTGTGGTCATGCGGGCAAATGGCAAAAGTTTCCTTCAACATATCCGGTACGGCGGCAACCCCGAAAGCGAAGAGGCCCCGTTGAGCGAACCCAACCGCCGGTACACCTGCCTGGGGATGAACATCGGCGATCTGCATTTATACGCGCTGGATTTTGATACCAAAGAATTGCTCCGGATCAATGCCGGCGGGTTGGTCACCAGCCTGGGCGTTCCGGAAAACCTGGATACCGATCTGGAGTATTGGGCCGGTGAAGTCGCCCCTGAAGGACGGCGGCTGATCGTCATCGGAAGGAATAAAACGACCGGCGCGGATGCCCGTGTTTTCTCCATTACCCTCGATTCCCCCAACCATTATGCGGGCAGCTCAGGCGTTATTTCCGATGTGCCTACCGCCATAACCGATATCGCTACCGACCCTATCCGGGGGATTACCTATGGTTTCGACAAAACGAACAGGCAGGTTATTGTCCTGAATGTCAATCAGGTGACCCATCATTTGCACAAGGCGATCGAGCCGGTCATGGAATCGCTCTTTTTTGATAAAAACGGCAACCTGTACGGGTATGGCGCCGACGGTAACCAGCAGGAACACTCCATCCTTTATGCCATTGATAAAATTAAAGGAGAAGCCGTTGCTGTAAAAAGCTACCGGACCGGAGCGTTCGGCGACGGTTGTTCCTGCCCGTACACGATGTCTTTTTTTCGCTCCGTTCAACCAGAAACCCTGGCGCCCTGCTCGGAATTCATCATCGAATACACGATCATCAACCACGCAGGCATCGGAAAAACGGGTGTACTTTTTGAAGATGTATTGCCCGCGCCTTTCACCATAACGGAGGTGACGGAGCATACCTGGACCCTCGCAGAGGTCGACAGCGGCCCGGGGGGAAATATCTTCCTGATCCAAAACCTCGATATCCTGATCGGGCACAATACCATCCGGCTAAAAGGTTATCTGAATAATACCAATCAAACCGCTTTTGAAACCCAGGCTTCCATGGAAGGCCTTCCGATGGGCCTTGGTGGTTTGCTCCTGTCCGACGACCCCGACACCCCTGCGCCTTTCGACCCCAATGTGAACGAAGTACTCCAGGGCCCCGGGGTCGAACTGGAAGATTATATCCGGTACAATTGCGCCAGGGACACGGCGCTCCTCAGCCTTCCTTTTCAGGCGGACAACTACCGCTGGAGCGACGGATCATCCGGCCCGGCCCTTCACATCACCCAACCCGGGTTTTATTGGGTAGAGGCTGCCAACGAATGCATTACGGTGCAGGATTCCATCCTTATCGGAGATTTTCCGGATCCGCTTTCAGCAGAACTGGGGCCGTCCCTCCAGGTAAAGGAAGGATCGGTGATCCGGCTGTCTTTCCAGACCAACGCCGGCCCGGTCAGGCAGTTGAACTGGACGAGCGCCCGGCCGTTTGACCTGCATTGCACCGATTGCCCCAACCCTTCCGGGATCGCCGTTACCAACAATACCTACTTTTTGCAATTGACCGACCAAAACGGGTGCCGGGCGCGGGATAGTATCGCAGTGCAGGTCATTCCATTCCGGTATATTTATGCCCCCAACGTTTTTAGTCCCAACGGAGATGGAATTAATGACGTCTTTTACTTACAGGGCATCGATCAAATTGCAGAGATCCTGCAATTGCGGGTATTTGATCGTTGGGGCAATCTCCTTTTTGAAAGCGGGGGAGGGGTCGTCAACCATCCGGGGCACGGATGGAACGGACGGGGCAAAGACGCCCCCGTAGCCCCCGGCGTTTATGTCTGGGCAGCCCTTCTGGAGTTTCTGGATGGGGAAAAAACATGGATCAGCGGAGCAGTTGCCGTAATGAAGGATTGACCTCCAAAACCAACAACCATGACCTTTTTGAAAAAAATGCGCTCGACGACGGTTTTAACCATGCCGCGGCTATTGCCTTTCTTCTTTTCTTTTTTTTGGTTTTTGTCTTTCTGCACCGTTTACGGCCAGGGAACCCGGGATTCTGTCATCCGGATCGGCGCCCCTGAAATGATCAGTTCAAGCAAAAAGGCCATCCTCAGCGGGCAGGTCACCAATCCGGAAACCGGTGAATTGATCATCGGCGCTACCGTCTATGTCAATAACCTGGGCATGGGGACCGCCACCAACGAAAACGGGCGGTACGCCCTCATCCTGCCGGTCGGCAAACACGATCTCACCATCAGCAGCGTCGGCCTTGAAGAAGAAAACCGGACCATTGAGCTGTTTACGGACGGCGTGCTGGATATCGGTCTGCAAGAACGTTCTTTCAGCCTCGAAGAAGTAGTGGTGAGCGCCAGGCCCGATAATCAGAACGTTATTGGGGTAAAGGCGGGCGCCATTCAGTTGAAAATGGACGAGATCAGGGCGTTGCCCTCTTTTATGGGCGAACTGGATGTGTTGAAAAGCCTTTTGTCGATGCCGGGTGTAAGCACAGTGGGGGAAGGCGCAGGGGGCATCAACGTGCGGGGTGGAAAAATTGACCAGAACCTGGTGCTTTTTGATGGCGCCCAGCTTTTTAACACTTCCCATGCCCTGGGGCTTTTTTCCGTATTTAATCCGGATGTGGTGGAAAAATTCACCTTGTACAAAGGCAGCGTGCCCGCACAATACGGCGGAAGGGCCTCTTCCGTACTGGATGTGGAAACCAGAACCGGTGATTTTGACCGGATCAGGGTGATGGCCGGCCTGGGGTTTATCACCAGCCGCCTGCTGGTGGAAGGCCCTGTTGTAAAGGGGAAAACCTCCTTTCTGGCGGGTGGAAGGACTTCTTATTCCAACTGGATCCTGAAGTCATTCGAGAAACCCGAAATCCGGGACAGCCGCGCCAATTTTTATGACCTGAACGCAATGTTTGCCCATCGGTTGAACAAAAATAACCTGATCACACTTTCCCATTACAGAAGCCACGACTTTTTTCGTTATTCCCAGGAATACGGTTATATCTGGGATACCGAAGCGACAACTTTGAAATGGAACAGCATCCTGAGCGCCGGTTTTTCCACTTCCACTACCGCCGTGATCGGCAGTTACGAAAGCACCTTGTTCATACCTGAAGGGGTCGGGGCCTACAATTTCAAAAACGGCCAGCAATACACCCAGTTGAAACAAAATTTTGTCTGGAATGCCGGCGACAAACACCTGGTCCATTTTGGCGCGGAGCTGGTCAATTACAAGAACAGGCCCGACGATATCAAACCAAGGGGAGACGATTCCGGTGTTGTTTCACGAAAGGTTTTGCGGGATGCCGGCCGGGAAATGGCCTTGTACCTGAACGATGAATTTGAGTTATCGCCGAGATTGGCCTTGTCGGCGGGTTTGCGTTTTTCCTTTTTCCAGACCCTTGGGCCCGATACCCTGTTCTTGTACCGGGAAGGCGCTCCGCTGACAGTGGCCAATATGATCGACACCGTTTCATTTCCAAAAGGGAAAGTGATTAAAAACTGGTCCGGGTTTGAGCCGCGGCTTTCCCTTCGATACCGGATTGGTGAAAATGGTTCGTTTAAAGTGAGTTACAACCGGATGCGCCAATACGTCCACCTGATATCCAATACCACCGCTTCCACCCCCGTAGATATCTGGCAGTTGAGCGGCAGGTATATCCCACCCCAAATTTCAGACAATTATTCCCTGGGCTTTTTTCGCAATTTTTCTGATAATGCTTTGGAATCCTCTGTTGAAGTTTTTTACCGGCAAGTGCAGAACCAGGTGGATTATAAAGACTTCGCTCAATTATTGCTCAACGAACACCTGGAAACGGACCTGCTCTTCGGCCGGGGTAAAGCCTACGGCGCCGAATTCCTGGTCAAAAAAAACGACGGACGACTCACCGGGTGGCTTTCCTATACCTATACCCGGTCGCTGATCCGGATTTCCGGCCAGGATAGGGAAACAACCATTAATGAGGGAAAATGGTACCCTTCCAATTATGACAAACCGCACGATATTACCTTATCTGCGAAACTGCAACACGGCAAAAACGTTTTCTGGGGGTTCAATTTTACCTATAATACCGGCCGGCCAATCACCGCTATTGTTGCAAGTTACGAAGTGAACCAATCCACCGTTCCTCATTTTTCAGAACGAAACGCCTACCGGATCCCGGATTATTACCGGCTTGATTTTTCCCTGACGATCAACGGGAAAAAACTGGTCGACCGCCGTTATCGCGGAAGTTTTACCTTGTCCATCTATAACCTACTGGCCAGGGATAATGCATTTTCCGTTTATTACCAGCAAGTGCCGAAGATCCTGATCCCCGTGCCGGTCAAATTGTCGGTGATCGGGGCCATGATCCCGGCTATTTCCTATAACTTCAGTTTTTAACCTTATGCGACCTGCAACGATCCTATTGCTCATATTGCTCCAATCCTTTTTGGTGAACAGTTGTATTGAAGTCATTGATTTTGACACCGGGCGCACAGGCGGAATCCTGGTGATCGACGGCACGATTTCCAATGCCGAACCTCCCTATACGCTGAGGCTTCGCGAAACCGCGCCCACCGAGCGGATCACACTGCCTGTATCCGGCGCTGTTGTAACCATTTTTGACAACCTGGGACAATCCGAAACCTACCAGGAGGACGCCGACGGCGCCTACCTGTTGTGGGGGCAAACGGTAAGGGGCATACCCGGCAATACCTATCATATCCGGGTGGAACTGCCGGATGGCGAAGTTTACGAATCTGAACCCGAAACCATCCCCCGGACGGAAACCCGGCTGGATTCCCTTTATTTCGATTTCGAAAGAAAAAATGACCTGAACGAGATCGGCAATGTGATCTCTTATTGGGTGGTGAATGCCTATGTGGATGCAACCATCAACCCGCTACCTGGTGAAAACGCCTTTTTCAGGTGGGATGTGGAAGAGGTCTATTTGCTTACCCCAACCGATTTTCCCGATCCCTTCGGGGTTGTTCCGCCACCCTGTTTTGTCTATGTTTATCCCTCCGGCAAGGATTTTCAATTGTTGGACGGCAGAGAAAACCAGCCTTCGAAGATCAACGGGCTGAAAGTGGCTACCCAGGTTCTGGATCATCGGTTTACAGAGAAACATTATTTTACGGTCAACCAGGTTGGATTATCAGAAAAAGCTTTTGTTTATTGGGATAAGATCAGCCAGACTGTGGCCAATGTAGGCTCCATTTTTGATACGCCGCCCGCTGCCATCAAGGGCAATTTATCGAATGTCCGGAATAAGGATGAAGTCGTATTGGGATACTTTGGCGCGACTTCAACTACGCTGATCCGGAAGTTTTTGCTGGCGTCGGATCTTCCGATCCCGGTCATCGACGAATGTGAATTTACCCCCTGGCATTTTGGCGATTATCCGGGCAGGTGCCTGGATTGCTTGTCGGTACCCAGCGCCACATATAAACGCCCCGATTTTTTTTAACTTGTTATATTTGCATTACCCTTTACAGGTCGTCAATAGAGACCATTAGGGTGGCATGTATTTACTGATCTGTAAAATGGTTATATCTTGACTCTTTTTAATCGCGTATCGAGGCCCGGACCACCCTTTAGGCGGTTAAAATTCGTCGGTTCATCGATCTGGTTCGGCCTTTTGTTATTGCTCCTCCTGCTTACCGGGTGCCAACCTTCTGCTTCCTCCCCCTTTACCCTGATGAAAAGCGTGGGGGTCGATTTTCGAAACGACCTGACCGAAACAGACTCCTTCAACATCATCGAATACCTGTATTATTACAACGGCGCAGGCGTCGCCGCAGGAGATATCAACAACGATGGCCTGGCCGACCTCTTTTTCGCAGCCAACGAAGGCGCGGATCAACTTTACCTGAATCAGGGCAATTTTAAATTTAAAAACATCACGGAAGAAGCCGGCGTTGGAGCGGAAGGTTGGTCGACAGGCGTCACCATGGCGGATGTCAACGGCGACGGCTTTCTGGATATCTATGTCTGCCAATTGGGAGGAGGGTACAAAGGGAAAAAGGGCCGCAACCGCCTGTATATCAACAACAGCAACGGCACGTTCAAAGAATCCGCCCGCGATTATGGGCTCGATTTCAGCGGCTTCGGCACCCACGCAGCCTTTTTTGACTATGACCGGGATGGAGACCTGGATGTTTACCTGCTCAACCATTCGGTCCATTCGGCTGAAAATTATGGCAACGCCTCCATCCGGAATATCCGCGACCCACTGGCCGGCGACCGGCTCATGCGCAACGATGGCGGCCGATTCACCGACGTAAGCGAACCGGCTGGTATTTTTGGCAGCAGGATCGGCTTCGGATTAGGGGTTGCAGTGGGCGACCTCAATGGCGATGACTGGCCTGACCTGTACGTTTCCAACGATTTTCATGAAACCGATTACCTCTACCTCAATAATGGAGACTCAACAGGGGTGGGCGTCGCTTTCACCGAGTCCCTGGAAAAAACTATCGGACATACCAGCCAGTTTTCCATGGGAAACGCCATTGCAGACTACAACAACGACGCCCTGCCCGATATCGTTTCCCTGGATATGAAACCGCAGGACGAGGCGATTTCCAAAAGCTCTGTCGGCGCCGAACCGTATAATATCTACCAGCTCAAGCGAAGTTTTGGCTATTACCACCAATTTCCGCGCAATATGCTTCAACTCAATCTGGGCGCCCGTCAGGGGGACAGCGAACCTGCCTTTGCTGAAATTGGTCAATTGGCGGGAATCGACGCGACCGACTGGAGCTGGTCGGCCTTGCTCGAAGATATGGACAATGACGGCTGGAAGGATCTTTTTATTGCCAACGGGATCTGGCGCAGGCCCAACGACCTGGATTACCTCCGGTATTCGTCCAACCAGCAAATCCAGAATTCCGCTTCGGACCTTGAACTGGCCGCCAAAATGCCGGACGGACTCGTGAGCAACTACGCCTACCGGAACAAAGGCAACCTGACGTTTGAAGATGTTTCCACTGCCTGGGGCTTCGACGAAGCCGGCGTTTCCAACGGCGCCGTCTTTGCCGACCTGGATAATGACGGGGATAAAGACCTGGTGATCAACAACCTCAACGCGCCGGCGTCTGTTTACCGGAACGATGCCGCCACAGGCAATAATTACCTTAAAATCAAGCTGGAGGGCAAAAAATTCAACACTTGCGCCATCGGAGCGAAGGTCCGGTTGAATGTTGGCGACCAGGTCTTGTTGCAGGAGGTGTATACCAGCAAGGGATACCTGTCCTCTACCGAACCCGTCCTGCTTTTTGGCATAGGAACGGCTTCTGAAGTTGATCGCCTTGAAGTGAGGTGGCCAATGGGCGAGGTGACCGTCCTGAAAGATATCCGGGCCAACCAATTGCTGACCATCCAGCAACCGGACCCCGGTGGACGCGCCCAAAAAGAGCCCACCCCGGAACGGGCGCCGCTTTTGACCCCTGTGGCCAATGACCCCGGTTTATCGTTTATTCACCAGGAAAACAAATTTGAGGATTTTGATAACGAACGCCTGATCCCCCACCTTTTGTCTACCCAGGGGCCGAGAATGGCGGTTGCCGACGTCGATGGCGACGGTATGGAAGACCTTTATGTCTGCGGCGCTCAAGGGCAATCCGGCGCCTTGTATTACCAATCGAAAAACGGCGCCTTTGTTCAGCGCCAGGATTTTTTTGCGGATAATGCCGGCAGCGAGGAGACAGATGCCGCCTTTTTTGACGCTGACCGGGATGGCGATCCGGATCTCTACCTGGTCAATGGCGGCGCTGAATTCCGGGAACAATCCCCCTTTCTGCAGGATAAATTGTACCTGAACGACGGAGCAGGCAATTTCAAACCGGCTTCCTTACCCCAGTCGTTTGAGAACGGATCCTGCGTCGTTCCCCTGGACTTTAACGGCGACGGCGCCCTCGATCTGTTTGTGGGGGCGCGTTCCGTTCCCGGCGCCTATGGCCTGGACCCCCAAAGCAGTTTGCTGCAAAATGACGGGAAAGGCGGATTTGCCGATGTAACCCAAACACATTTGCCCAACCGGGGCAAACTGGGCATGGTAACGGACGCCTGCATCGTGCGGCAGAATGGGGGGTGGACTCTGGCCGTAACAGGCGAATGGATGCCCGTCAAAATATTGACCCCGGGCCCAGGCATCTGGGAAGAAAAAGACCTGCCGGCATCACGTGGTTGGTGGAACCGCGTGGCGGCCTCCGACCTGAACGGCGATGGAACCGACGACCTCGTGCTGGGCAACCTGGGGCTCAACAGCGCCCTGAAAGCCTCAGTCGAAGAACCGGTCGGGCTTTATGTGAATGACTTTGACGGTAATTCCACCACCGACCCCATTCTTACCTGGTTCAAACAGGGCAAAGAATACACGTTTGTGTCTACAGACGAACTGATCGGCCAGTTGACCGGTATCAAAAAACAACTCAGGGATTATGCCTCTTTTGCCGCTCTGACCTTCGACGATCTTTTCGAACCCGCCGCATTGCAGGGCGCAGTGGTGAAAAAAGCGGAACGCCTCGCCACCTCTCTGGCGCTCAGCGACGGAAAGGGCGGTTATCAACTCATCGACCTGCCTCTGGAGGCGCAGTTCAGCCCGGTGTACGCTATTTTGGCAGACGATTTTGACGCCGACGGCAAGAAGGATATTTTATTGGCCGGCAATTTTTACGGCGCCAGGACGGCCTTCGGCATTTATGACGCCTCCAGGGGTATCCTCCTGACGGGCGACGGCGCAGGCGGGTTTAAAGCACCGGCCACGAACCAGTACGGATGGCGGATTGACGGTGAGGTGCGCGACCTGAAAAGGGTAAAAACGGCGAACGGAACTTTAATTGTGGCGGGGCGGAATAACGCGGCATTGAAGGTGCTTGAAAAGAAAAAATAAGTCAAAACGGAGCGCTAAATTTTCTGGTTCAACCCCAACTCCTCCAGAATTTTCCTGACTTCATCAATCGGCAGGTTGACGATTTCAGCGATGAGGTCAATGGCCAGGCCTTTTTGGTGGGCGTTTTTGATCACTTCCAGGGTAGTTTGTTCTTTGCCCTCTTCTTTGCCCTCTTTAATGCCCACCTTTTTACCCGTCTTTATGCCTTCCTTTATGCCTTCTTCTTTAGCTTTGTTCAGCAAAAATTGTTCAATACCCATTGGATAAATTTTTCCGGTTATTTTATCAAGTTGTTCCTCAAAGGTACGCACATTTTCTTTATTTTTAAAACGCACGTATGATCAGAAAATCCTCGAAAAGGTCCTCGAGGATGGCTTTCCAGAGCGTGTCATCGCGTTTCATAAAGGAAATTATAAATACAAATTTAAACTTAAAAGTTTTAAATATAAAAATAAAATAACATTATTTTTTAAAAAATTACTCCTCCAAATTTCAATAAAACCTAAGGTTAAACGGACTCAGGTTTTTTTAGCGTATTCATAAACTTCCTTTTTGAACGCCAATTCCATCTGCTCCCGGTCAAATTCTTTTTCATTGTTGGCCAGAAAAACAGTCGCTACCCCGTTGCCGATAAAATTTGTGATGGCCCGGGCTTCCGACATAAACCGGTCGACCCCCAGCAGCAGCGCCAACCCTTCAAGCGGAATGACCTTTACGGCTCTTTACGGCAGAGTGTGTCGAAGCCAGAGGAGTTTGTGCACATTCGATAATTTCTGCAAACCGCCGGACGAAATCCAGATAATTCCCTGAATCCTGTCAAAAAAAATTAGTTTTGCACAGTTCGTTTTGAAGCCCTGCCAAATTATCCCTCCCCGATAACCAATTTCATTTTCTGTCAGGATTTAAAACCATCCGATTATGTTGTTGAAACCGCGTTTCCTGTGGCTGTTTCCTTTATTCGGGCTTTCCGCTTGTGTCGACCCGGTGGTGCCGGCGTATAATTACCTGTCGGGCTTCGTTTTTATCGAAGGGGAAGTGACCGACAAACCCGGCGAAACGGCCGTGCGCATCAGCGAATCCAGATTGGTATACGGACAGTATTCTTCCGCCCCCGTTTCCGGGGCCACGGTCAAAATCCTGGACGACCAGGGCGGGGAAACCCCTTTGTCGGTGATCGAAATTGAAGGAACTTATCAGGCGCCGGAGCATTTTGCGGGCCGTCCGGATCTGGGGTACCGCATGGAAGTCATTTTGCCCGACGGCCGGAATTACCGCTCAGGGTGGGAAAAACTGCCCGAACCCGTGGCGATGGATACCCTTTACGCTGATTTTGATCCGGAATACGAATACGACGAAAAAAAGGGCGCCTTTGTTCCGGCCCATCGCATTCGCGCAGATTGGAGGGACCCCGCCGATGTGAAAAATTATTACGAATGGCGGTTTCGGGTGTACAAAGAGGCCCTCTTTTGCGCATCCTGTTTCGGCAGCGTTTACCGGGACGGGGAATGCATCCGGGTGACCACGCTGCCGGCTTCCTTCCGGTACGATTACCTCTGTTACGAACCCTGCTGGACCATCTCCTTTGGCGACAAGGTCGATGTTTTCTCCGATGAATTTGTCGACGGCAATCCGATCAGGGCGCGCGAGGTCGGGTCGGTCATTTTTGACACGCACCATCCCGTCCTGGTTGTGGTCAGCCAGTATGCCATTACCCTCGACCATTACCGGTTTAAATTGCTGCTGAAAAACTTGTCATCCGAAACCGGCGGCCTCAATGCCACACCCCCCGCAGCTATTATCGGCAACATCGTCAACACGAATGACCCAGAAGAAAAGGTCCTGGGTTACTTCGGGGCCTCCGCCAACCGGAGCCGTTATCTTTTCATCGACCGGTTATCCACTCCGGGGGCGCCAACCGGGGGGTATCTGCCCAATCTGGAACCGGCCCCGCCCCCGCCTGCCTCCACACCGCAGGCGCCCTGCATAGAAAGCGCCACCCGCACCGGAACAAAGCCGGAAGGATGGCCGGATTAGACCCGGATCGACCCAAACAAAACAAATTGGAAAGCCATATTAAACCATAACCGATGAATTTAAAAACCTGGCCCGTGATGTTTCATCGGGATTTTCTGGTCGCGGCAATCGCCTTTCTTTTTTCAATCGCGGCTACCGGACAGACTTACCGGCTGGACCTGAAGATCACGGACATAGAAACCGGCGACCCATTGCCGGTGGCTACCGTCCGGATACTGGGCGCCAACCGGGCAGAAACCGCCGATGTGAATGGGAATTTTCACCGCAACCTTCCTGCCGGGTTTTATGAGGTGGCTGTCAATTATGTCGGTTACCGCGAAGGCAGCGCACTGGTTCATCTCAGGCGGGATACCCTGATCCGGATTCAGTTGGAAAGTGAGATCACCGACCTTGAAACGGTCGAGGTGGTCGGCAGTAATGCTGCCATGTCCCTGTCCCAACCATTTATGGGGGTAGAACGGCTCACCACCAAACTATTGGAAGTGGCGCCGGCCGCGATGGGCGAGGCAGATGTGCTGAAAGGGCTTCAAATGCTGCCCGGCGTAGGTTCCGCAGGCGAAGCCTCGAACGGCATCAGCGTGCGGGGCGGGTCTCTCGACCAGAACCTGGTGTTGCTCGACCACGCGCCGGTCTTTAACCCCACCCACCTCTTCGGCTTGTTTTCTGTATTTCCGCCGGACGGCCTTGCCGGCGCCGACTTGTACAAAGGCAATGTACCTGCCCGGTTCGGCGGAAGGGCTGCCGCCGTGCTGGATGTCAAAATGCGCAACCCTTCCTCCAACAAACCCTTGCTTTCGGGCGGGATCGGGCTGGTTTCCAGCAGGATCACCCTGGAAACCCCCATCGTGAAGGACCAATTGCACGCCCTGGCGGCGGTGAGGGCAGGTTTCAACGATTTCTGGTTCGGGTTACTGGAACGCCTGAAAGATACCCGTGCCAATTTTGGCGATGCGCTGCTGAAATTGCGCTGGCGGGCCGGCGACCGCCACTCATTGGTGTTTACCGGATTTTACAGCCGGGATGTCTACCAGATCGACCTGATCAACAGTTTCAACGGTATCATTTCAGATAAAAATATTTACGATTACACTACACTCAACGGCACATTGGATTTTCAGTACAGCCTGAGCGACCGGACTTACCTCCAGACCATACTCGTCAGTTCGGACTTTCAACCCGGCATCCGTTTCCCGGAAATCCAATCCGAAAATGAGGTTGAATTCCGCTCCCGCCTGCATTATGCGGAATTGAGCTCCCGGCTCTTCCACCAGGCCGATAAAGATTTGCTGCTGACCGGCGGCGTACAGGTCACCCGTTACGACAACCGGCCGGGAGAACTGGATCCGGGCCTTTCCACAACGGTCAACGCAGTGGAATTGCCCAAAGAGATCTCTTACGAACTGGCCGCGTTTGCAGAAAGTGAATGGGCGCCTTCCGAAGCCTTTTCCTTCTCCGCCGGGCTGCGGTATTCCCGTTACCTGCAAACGGGGCCGCTCGGAGTCAGGACTTACGCTCCCGGGCAGAATCCGGATGAAGACCTGGTGACCGGCGAAACTTTTTACAAAAGCGGAAAAGTGATCAAATCCTTTGGCGGCCTGGAACCCAGATTGGGCCTGAGGTGGAGCGTGAGTAAAAAACTGTCGGTAAAAGCGAGTTATTCCCTGATGCGGCAGTACCTGCAAAACGTATACAACACCACAACCCCTTTGCCGACCTCCAGGTGGAAATCGTCCGGGGAATACATTCAACCGCAAAAAAGCCAACTGGTGTCGGCCGGCATCTTCTACCAGTTAAGCCCCCAGTACCTGGTGAGTCTCGAATCGTATTACCGGCCTACGGACAACCTGCTGGAATACAAACCCGGCGCAGATTTTTTTCTGAAAAAATTTGTGGAAACGGATTTGCTGCAGGGGACCGGAAAAGCTTACGGAATCGAGTTCAGCCTGCAAAAAACCGCCGGCAAAAACACCGGATGGTTCAATTATACCTATGCCCGGGGCTTCAACCAGATAAAAGGAGAGGGGTTCAGCAATCAGATCAACGATGGGAAACAATACCCCAATAATTTTGACCGGCCCCATACCCTCAACATCATTTATACCCTGGCGGACCAGGCCCACCATTCCCTCTCGTTGAATTTTACCCTCAGCAGCGGCAGGCCTTATACCATACCCAACGGGTATGCAGAGATCAACAACGTGGTCGTTCCACTTTTTCTGGAACGAAACAACAGCCGCATACCGGACTACCACCGGCTTGATCTCTCCTGGCGGATCCACAACCCCAGTATGAAAAAAAAGCGATGGACCGGCGACTGGATTTTCACCGTCTATAATATCTACGGCAGGAAAAACGCTTATAATGTGTATTACGGCCCCAGGGCGGGCGGCCTTGGATATATATTTGGCAGCAGTTATCTGGGGTCCTACCGGTTGTCTATCTTTGGAGCGCCGATCGTATCGCTGACGTATCAGTTCAAGTTTTCGTGAAAATGTCGCACCGCCATGATGTCCAAAAAATGTAAGTATGCACTCAAAGCCCTGCTTCATATTGCACGCAAAACCGGGCATGGCAACCTCCATACCGCCGATATTGCACAAGAGGAAAACATCCCCAAAAAATTTCTGGAGCTCATCCTCCTTGATTTGAAAAAAGGCGGCTATGTCGGCAGCAAACAAGGCAGCGGAGGGGGGTATTACCTGGTTAAGGACCCCCGGCAAATCACCCTCGCCGAGATCTACCGGCTCTTCGACGGAGCCATTGCCCTCCTGCCTTGCGTGTCGCTCAATTTTTATGAAAAATGCGACGATTGCCGGGATGAACTGACATGCCCCCTTCGCAATACCTTTCTTGCCATCCGCGAACAAACCCTGGCAATTATGGCCGGAAAAACCATCCAGTCCATGCTGGAAAATGGAGGATAAAATTTTTTCAACAAAACTCTACTAATTTGATAGAATTAGTAGTATATTTGTGCCGGAATTTATGTTATCGTTATTAATAAATCCTTTTCACATGAGATCAAATCAGTTGACCCAGGTTTTTGCCCCTCCGTACGCTGGTTCCGGCCATCCCGTTTTTCGGCGGCCCGATCCAACCCGATGCATGCGCTCTTCAGGCCGTTGCTGTTGCTGATCTTAACGGCAATCATTTTCATATTTCCGGATTTTATTTTCTGACCCTTCGCCCGGTGGTTTGCGGGGTGCTTTTTCGCTTTGAACTTCACCAAAGCCGGAACTCTATTGCCCTGGTGCATCTCCGGATAAAAAGGGCTTTTTTTTCTGGCGTACCAAAAATCATTAACACAAAACAAACACCATTAACATGAGACAAATATTACGATTCATCATACCGATTTTGTTGCTGGGCAACGCGGTATCCGCCCAGAGCGTCGTGACAGGTGTGATAAAAGATATCGATGGCACACCTCTTTCTGCCGCAACTGTTGAGATAAAAGGCGCCACTGTTTATGCAGTTGCGGATGCCGACGGTCAATTCAGCATTGCGGCAGGAGAAAAGCTGCCTTTATCCCTTCTGATCAGATTCGTTGGTTATCAGCCCCAGGAAATTCAGATTTCCGAATGGCCGGATGCACCCCTGGAGATAATCCTGATTGGTGATGCCTTTCTGGATGAAATTGTGGTCACCTCCAGACGTCGAAAGGAGTTGGCGCAAGATGTTCCTATTCCGATCTCGGTGTTGAGCGGCGCGCTCGTTGCCGACGCCGGCGCCTTTAACGTAAACCGGTTGAAGGAACTGATTCCCTCGGTCCAGCTTTATTCCTCCAATCCGCGCAACACAGGCCTCAGCATCCGCGGGCTGGGCACGACGTTCGGACTTACCAACGACGGCATCGACCCGGGTGTCGGTTTTTATGTGGACGGCGTGTACTACGCCCGTCCTGCATCGACAACGATCGACTTTATCGACGTAGAGCAGATCGAGGTGTTGCGTGGGCCCCAGGGAACGTTGTTCGGCAAGAACACGACCGCCGGAACCTTCAACGTGACGACGCGCAAACCGAGTTTTACCCCGGGCGTCGATTTCGAACTGAGTTTCGGCAACTATGGATTCGTCCAGGCCAAAAGCTCCATTACGGGCCCGCTCAGCAAGAAAATAGCCGGCCGGCTGTCCTTCTCCGGAACCCGGCGCGACGGCCTGCTCTACAACGTCGCGACGCAGAAGCCGGTGAACGATCTCAACAACCTGGGGGTCAGGGGGCAGTTGCTGTTCACGCCGACGGACAAAATCAAGATTACCCTAGCGGCAGACGCCACGCGCCAACGCCCCGACGGCTATGCACAGGTGTTCGCAGGTGTTGCTCCCACCTTGCGCGCCCCCTACCGGCAGTTCGAGCAGATCATCGCCGATCTCGGCTATACGGTGCCAAACCGGAATCCGTTTGACCGTGAGATTGACCATGACACCCCATGGCGGTCAGGTCAGGATCTCGGCGGTGCATCCCTCAATTTTGATATAGATCTCGGCCCGGGTACGCTGACGGCCACCTCAGCCTGGCGTTACTGGAATTGGGACCCTTCAAACGACCGGGATTTCACCGGCCTTCAGGCGCTTAAGCTATCGCAAGCCACCTCGAGGCACCGGCATTGGTCGCAGGAGATCCGCTGGGCGGGAACGTTCTCTTCTCGTTTTAGCGGCGTATTTGGCGTTTTTGCTTTTGGCCAGGAATTGAACTCAGACCCCGTTCACATTGAAGAATCCGGAAATGCCCAGTGGCGATTTTCCCAAAATTCGACCAGCGCTTTGTGGCGAACCCCTGGTCTGTTCGACGGATACGGGATTAGAACAACCCAAAAACTCAACACCTTCAGCGGGGCCGTTTTTGGTCAGCTTGATTGGTCGATTACCGATCGCCTGAGCCTTTTGCCCGGCCTCAGGTTCAATTATGACGATAAAAAAGTGAATTTCAAACGGGAGACCTATGGCGGCCTGGAAACAACCGATCCCGAATTGATTGCCTTGAAGAGAGCGGTTTATACCAACCAGGCCTTCGAAGCACAGATTGACGACACCAACTTTTCAGGGCAATTAACCCTGGCCTTCAAAGCCACCGGGCGCGTCAATACTTTTGCTACCTATTCGACCGGCTTCAAGCCTGTCGGCCTCAACCTGGGCGGCCTGCCCACTTCGGCTGACGGCCCGCTTCTGGATCTGGCGGTGATAAAACCCGAGGCGGTGAGTCACTTCGAAGTCGGACTGAAATCTTCCCCGACTCCAGCTTCTACGCTAAACCTCACGGTCTACAACACGGACATCAAAAACTACCAGACCCAGGTTCAATCGCCTGAACTGGGCGTGAATCGCGGCTATCTCGCCAACGCTGAGAAAGTGCAGGTGCGCGGCGTCGAGTTCGACGGCAACATCAATGTCAAAAAAATTCTTTCATTCTATGGCTCGCTCGCCTATACAGAGGGTAAATATGTATCGTTTACGAACGCGCCCCTCCCACTCGAAGAAACCGGCAAACAAGTAGATGGCGTACAAGCAGCTTTCAAGGACATTTCGGGCGGCGATCTGCCTGGCATCTCCAAATGGGCCGCCTCCTTTGGTGGCGAGATTGTCAGGCCGGGGAAATTCCTGAGCCAGGCCGGTGAGTTATTCGTTGCGTTCGATACCTACTATCGCTCCTCGTTCTCTTCGAGTCCTTCCCCTTCGAAGTACCTGGTGGTTGATTCGTATGCGTTGCTGAACGCCCGGATAGGTTTCAGGGCGTCGAAAGGTGCGTCCATTTTCTTATGGGCCCGCAACCTGTTGGACCAGGATTATTTTGAGCAGCTATTGCCTGGGGCAGGCAACGCCGGGCATTATGCCGCGGTGCTCGGAGATCCTGCAACTTACGGCATAACTTTAAGGTATGCTCTCTGACCTGATTGAAAAAAACCGGTGGATTTAAGCCGGGTCGACATTGGGTTTCAATTTCCAGGAAAACCGGAAATGCAGCCTGCCGCTGCTGTGCGGGGAGAATCCACGGAAGCGGCAGATCTTCCAAAAGGGGAACTGTTTGAAGGTGGTTTTTGATGCAAATTTGAGGACTATGCCCTGGATTTCCGAAATTCGCTTAATTTTGGGCGGACCATAACGCAAACGATCAATATGAAATTTCCTTCAAACCTGAAGTATACCGAAGACCACGAATGGATCCGGGTGGAAGCCGGCAATACCGCAGTGATCGGCATCACCGATTTTGCGCAACAGGAGCTCGATGAACTGGTTTATGTAGAGGTCGAATCGGAAGGCGAAACCCTGGTAAAGGGCGATGTCTTCGGTACGGTCGAAGCGGTCAAGACGACTTCAGAGCTCTTTATGCCGGTTTCGGGAAAGGTTGTCGCTGTCAACGCCAAACTGCTTTCTTCCGGCGATGACGACCCCACCCTGATCAACAAGGATCCCTACGGGGAGGGCTGGATCGTCCGGGTAGAAATGAGCGACCCTTCAGAACTGGACGATTTGATGGACGCCGAAGCCTATCAGGCATTGGTTGCGTGAGCTTTTCCGGCGGAGCGCAAATTTTTTTAAAAATAAATTATTTCCGTCCGCCAAAACCGGGCGGAGCCGCATCTATGCAGATAGATCCATGTTAAAAATGTTTTTACCGGGGATCTGCTGGGGGCTAACGATCCTCCTGCTATCCGCCATACCCGGAAAAAATCTGCCCAGCATTCCCTTCGATCTGTTCGAGATCGACAAATTGGAGCACGCGGTAAGTTATGGCTTGCTGGCTTTCCTCCTGTTGTGGGGGCTTCACCGGGCGGGCAAGTGGAGCGCAAAATCGAAGTTCATCGTCATCCTGGGCTGTTGTTTGTACGGGATTTTGATAGAAATTGCCCAATTTTGCTTTTTTTCGGGCAGATATTTTGAAGTTAACGACATTGTTGCTAATATTATCGGCTCTTTCGGGAGTCTGTTGTTGATCAGATTTTTTAAAAAGTAAATTTTGTCAGTATGCTGTTATTTATTGACGTTGCCATTAAAGGGTTTCCTCTGATGTTGACGGTATTGGGCATTGTTGCAGGCGTCATCGGTTTGGTGTACCTGATTCGGGCCAATATCAAAAAACAAACAGAGAAATTCCTTTCCGGGGAGCTCGAAAGACATACGGGCAAGTTGCTGATTGATGGCCGCAGCAAGCACCCCGAAGCGGATGTTTTCCGCCTCAGCGGTTCTTTTTTCGGCCTCGGCATGGCAATCGCTCTCGGTCTTTCCGTACTGGCATTCGGCTGGACGCAATACGAAGATAAAATTGATGTGTCCCAGTACCTGGATACCCTCGATGACGAAATCGAAGTAGAGGATATTCCACGGACCGCCGAACCGCCGCCTCCGCCCCCGCCACCTCCACCGCCCATCATCCAGGAAGTGCCTGAAACAGAAATCCTGGAAGATGAACAACCCAAATTTGCGGATCAAAGCGTTGACGAATCCACTGTGGTCGAAAACGTGAAGCCCGCGCCTGGCCCGCCTCCGCCTCCGCCCCCTCCGCCCCCTCCACCGCCAGAACCCAAGGTGGAAGAGATCTTTAAGGTGGTAGAGGAAATGCCTCGCTTCCCTGGCTGCGAAGATGCGGGCGGCTCAGTAGCCGAGAAAAAACAATGCGCTGATAAAAAGATGTTGGAGTTCATTTACAAAAACATCAAATACCCGGCCATCGCCCGTGAAAACGGCGTTGAAGGCAACGTGGTGATCACCTTCGTCGTCGAAAGGGACGGCAAAGTGACCGACGCCAAGGTGTTGCGCGATATCGGCGCACAGTGCGGCCAGGAAGCCCTCCGCGTGGTGGAACTTATGAATACGGAAGGTATCAAATGGATCCCCGGCAAACAAAGGGGACGCCCGGTTCGGGTGCAGTTTAACCTGCCCGTCCGTTTCAAACTCGAGTAATACCATTATTGCAAAGATCCACTATACTTGGGTCGCTTCTGTTGCTGCAGAGGCGACCCAAGTCATTTTTACCGGAATCCAGGTGTTACAGCCGCGGGAAAAGCAACTTTTCCATCCCTGACTCGTTTTTATTCCAGAACTGTTTTCAGATTTTTACGATGAAGAATTTACCTGCTTTTCAGTTGAACCGCAAATCCCGGTCTTTTATCCGGGCATTCGTTGGCCTCGTCTTGTTGTTCGCAGCCACCCTCGCCGCCTCCGGCCAGGATGCCCGCCTGGCACAACAGTATTTTCAGAACGGCGAATATGAAAAAGCCGCGGTTCTATTTGAAAAACTCTACGACCAGAATAACCGCAACCCTTATTTTTTTGACCGTTACGTGGATTGCCTCCTGGCGCTGGAAGATTACGAAAAAGCTGAGGTCGCCATCAAAAAACAACTGAAAAAAGAGCCTCAGAACATCAATTTGTACGTCTCATACGGCAAATTGCTCGAACGCCAGTATAAAGACGAAGAAGCAGAAGGGCAATACCGGCTGGCCATCGACAACCTGCCCGCCAATCAATATGAAATAACCCGGCTGGCCAATACCTTTATGTCCGCTACCAAATACGACCTGGCAACCGAGGTCTTTGAAAAAGGAGCGGCATTGTTGCGCGACCCCCGGATTTTTGCCTATAACCTGGGCGACCTCTACCGCCGCAAAGGCGATACCCCCAAAATGGTGGAAAGTTACCTGATCAGCCTGGAAGCTATGCCCGAGCGGCTGGAAAGCATGAAAGTCCTCTTCCAGCGGTTTTTATTGCCCGAAGAATACCGCGAACTTCAGACCCAATTGTATGCCCGGATCCAGCAAAACGACCAGGCCATCTACTTCAGTGAACTGCTGACCTGGGTTTTTATCCAACAAAAAGACTATAAAAATGCCCTGCGGCAGGTAAAAGCCCTCGACAAACGCCTGGATGAGAACGGCGGTCGCATCTATACCCTGGGCGATATTGCCGCGACCGACCGCGCTTATGACGCCGCCATCGAGGCCTACGATTATGTCGTTGCCCAGAAAGGCCCCACTTCCAGCTTTTACCTCGATGCCAAACGCGAAAGCCTCCGTTGCCGCCGCCTCAAATTGACCGAAGGTTTCGATTTCTCCAGAGAAGAACTCCTGCAACTGGAAGGCCTTTACAATACCTTTCTCAATGAATTCGGCCGCTCAAAATCCACCGCCGCCATTATCCTCGAACTCGCAGAACTGGAAGCCCTCTACCTCAACAACCTGGATAACGCCATCGCCATGCTCGATGAAATGATCCGGTACCCCAATGTCGACCGAAATGTCGAGGCTGTGGGCAAGATCAACCTCGCCGATTATTACCTCATGAAAGGCGAACGCTGGGAATCAACCCTGCTCTACTCCCAGGTGGATAAAGCCTTCAAGGAGGATGTCCTGGGCCACGAAGCCCGCTTCAGAAATGCAAAACTTTCTTATTACAACGGCGATTTCCAATGGGCGCAATCCCAGTTCGATGTCCTCAAAGCCTCGACTTCCAAACTCATCGCCAACGACGCCCTCGACCTCTCCGTATTCATTATGGATAACCTCGGATTGGACAGCACCGCCACGGCCCTCGAAATGTTCTCCACCGCCGAACTGCTCGTTTTTCAGAACCGGTTCGACGAGGCCTTTTCCCGACTGGACAGCATGCTCATCCTCTTTCCCGAACATAGCCTCGAAGATGACGTAATCTACCTGAAATCAAAGGTTTACCGGAAACAGCGCCAGTTTGATAAAATGGCCGAAAGCCTGCAAACCATTATCGACAAATACAAGGACGGCATCCGGGCCGACAATGCCATGTTCGAACTCGCCGAATTGTGCGAGCGCCAGCTCAACGATATCGAAAAGGCCAAAACACTTTACGAAACCCTGTTCATCGACTTTTCCGGGAGCACCTTCGCCGTGGAGGCCAGGAAGCGGTTCCGGGCTTTGAGGGGGGATAAGGTGCGGTAGTGGTGCGACCTTTGTAGTACTAGTTCCGTGTATCGACTTCAATCCTCCGCCAAGATTTTACAAAATATCTAGGAAACCTTAAAATGAAATTTTTAAGGCTTCAATTCCTTTTGGGGTGATGAAAAAAAGTTTAATAATCTCAATTGATTTATAATTTATCAATTCTTTTTGTTTCAAATACTCAATCTCATGACTTATATTTTCAAGAAATAATCCCTTAATAGCATTTTCTTCTAAGGGTTCCTGTCGAAGTGCTTCAAGAATTGATTGTTGCAGGTTTGATAAGGTAATATGTTCAACTTCAATTATTTCGGTAGAGCCATTCTTTGGAGTGTCCGGATGGATTTTGAAAATTGCAAGGAAGAAACTCCGCACTTCATCAGTTAACAAAATTGGTGCCGGAGAATCATTTTTTTTAAGTGCATCGACCATAGTTGGAATACCTGTTGCATATTTCTCTGCTAACCGTAAATTTTTCAACCATTCTCCTAAACGGATGTTCCGATAATTTCTTGCTACAACTTTTAATTGTAGTAAGGCATTTTTATCTATTGGTGGCAACGGACCTGGATAACTAAGTATTTCAATTCTTCTATCTGTACCGGCTTTATAAATTCTAATTTCGTTTGGAGTTGGATTTTCATAACTCCTATGATACAATGCGTTTACAACAGCTTCTTCAAGCGCAGAATAGGGGTAATTAAAAAATCTGTCGACCTCCGGTTTATTTGACTCTTTTCTAGTGTATTGTTTTATTACTGTTGAATCAAGGTAACCCATTATTTGTCGAATTTGATTTTGAATGGGGCCTTTAAAAGATTTTTCAGAATATTGCGTCCCTGCCTCGTTTTCAAACTCAACAATGTTTGTTTTGCAACCCTCGAAAAACTTATCAGGTTCTTTACAAAATAAAAGTAAACCTACATTTAATGGTTTAAGATTTTCTATTTGCCCTCTTGCAATTTGCATTTTTACACTTAATTCTTCAATTGACATTTTTGGTGCATCATGGTATAATTGGCTTTTAACTTCTTGTAAATATGAGAGAATAAGCCCAAAATCTAAATCATTAAGGCTTGCTTTTATATTTATTCTATCATCGAAGTGTCTGTAAGACGCTAACTCTCGTAATTCACTTTCTAATTCAGGTGTGGCTGGAATAGTTGCGGAAGCAGGTCTTACATAAATTTTACGTTGCCCTTTTTCTCCTAATTCACTAGGTGCATTGTAGGGTCTTTCTTCACCCGTTGTTACCCAAATAACTATAATGTGTTTTCCTTGAAACAAAATAGGTTCAATTACCGGAATAATATTTGGTTTTATTTGGAAACAAAGATTCAAAAATTCTTTTTGTATTGGGTCAATTTGATTATCATTTAACCCCACTGGTGGTAAACTTGCAACACCATCTTTTTCATCAATACCAATAATAATATATCCGCTACCATATTCTCTAATATCATTTGCAAATGCACAAATTGAATGAATAACTTCTTTCGGATTCCATCCTCGTTTAAATTCAATCCTCACAGATTCTACTGTTCGTGCATTTATTAAGTCGTCAATATTAACAGGTAGTGCCATTGTTTATTTTGAGATTGAAAGTTCGTTAATACAATCGGCTGTAGCAATGGGCTTTTCTACTTTGTAATGTCTCCTTAACATTCCATGAAACTTGCTGCCCAGCCAGGTTTCTTGTTTTAAATTTAGCCAAAACGAATCCACAGTTTCATTGTGTGCTCTTAATGCAGCTATTTTTACTGCCTTGTCAAGCTCATCACTCATTTCATCTACACCTAGCGGAAGTGGATTTGAACCAATATCTCGATGCATGAATAATCTTCTCAAAACATCGTCTCTTTTAAATCTCATGGAATGAAATTCTCCATGTGTAATTACAACATGTTTCGGGTTTAAAAGTACTAAGAATGTTGGCAATGATGGGATTGTAGATCCACAAGTGTCTAAATCAATCACATCGATATTTATTCTGTTTACTTTTAAATCAGCAGCGGCATCGATAGCATCTCCTAGAAAAAAGAAAATTTCCTTTTTCCCTTTTACATAAACTTTCCAACGATTTCCTTCGGAATCTTTCTTTGTGAACCCATTTTTCTTAGCCGATTTTTCAAATTGGCTAAGTTTTGATTTCATAAACTCAGAGGCAAAAACCTTTTCAGCCACTTCAATCCATTTAAAAGTCTGATGACCAGCCCCTGCATAAGCATCGAATACGATTTTTGGTTTTACATTTTTGGCGATTTGAGTTGTAAAATTTTCTTTTTCTTCTCTATAAACTGCTCCAAATAAATCGTGCTTGATACGCAATTTTCTCACTTTGCTTTTTATACTTGGTAGAGTCCTTTCTGGAAAAAGTTTTTTTAATTTATTTAAATCGAAAGATTCATTTTTCAAGAAACGAAGAAGAATTATCTCGTCTTCTTTACTCCAAGTTATTGGTACAGTATATGCAATTCGCCTTTGAAGTTTCATGTCTATTTTTCTGAATTTGCTTTTAATTCTAAATTTTTTCTAAATGATTCCATGGGTTCATGTGGTAATGGTGGTGCTACGCTGTGAACTCTAATCCAATCAGGTGTTCCATTGAAAGGGCTTTGAATCCAGAATTGACCTTGTCCAAAACTGTTGGCAATATATTCCAATCCATCATCTAAAAAAGCATACTTTGCATTTTTGGGATTTATTTTCATTACAATCCTTGTTGGACATTGCTCGGGAACGATTTCGTGAAGGTCTTTAGGGTTCTGAGTGCTAAGAATTAAATTAATTCTGAATTTACGACCTTCCCTTGCAAGTTTTTCAAAGTTTGAACGTAACCGTTCAAATACACCAGGAGATCCAAAAGTGTTTGGCTTTGCAGGAATGATTTGATGAGCTTCATCAAAAAACACATAGGTATTGCTCATTTCTTTTTTGTTCTCGTAAAGCCATTTTACCAACTGCATTTCCCACATCAGTCTTTCGTCTTGATTCAAATGATCAAGGTAAAGTATAGTGGTTCCTGGCTCAGAGAATACATCAAGTGGATTTTGTTCAGTGTTTAAAGCCTCACTATCTATATCAAAATATCTTTTTAAATTGTTCAGTGCTCTGCGTGCCGCTTCGAATGTGCTCCTATAGTATGAAATACCACTGGTTGGTAACACAATAGTGCTTCCTTGATTGCCACTTAATAGTCGGTTCATAGCGGTGTCTAATCTTTGGATCGTGGCTTTTTCCCCTCTATTTCTAATACTTTCAGCTACGTCATCCAATAAGCCTGGAGCTTGTTCTGATGAAATTCTATATAAGTATTCAACATCAGATGGATTATTTAAGTCCTGAAACCTCAAACTAATTTCGTTAACTTTTACACCTCTATTGTTTGCTAGTCGCTTTAAGCGTATAAGGTCTTCCTCTTGTTCGTCCTTCTTGATTTTTGGGATGACTAGCTGGAAGGGTTCAAGGTGTTTCTTAGCCTGTTCTTTGGATTCTATGGGGACTTTATTCTGCCAAATCAACTGTGGTTTCAAAATATTTTCTTTTCCAGTTTCATCTGTAAAATCCCAAAATAAAAGTTGAGAAATATCACCTTGAACATCTGTTAAAATAACTCTGTCAGTGCTTTTGTTCTTCCTGATTTGGTAAGCTAAATTTTTTAGTAAAACTGTTTTTCCAGAACCACTTTCACCTACAATAAAAACATGTTTGTTGTCTAAATTTTCAATGTCCCATCGATAATGTAGAAAATTTCCACCAGTTTCATAAGGAGTATTCCCAAAACCAATCATCCCTAATTCTAATCCTTGTTCTTTTATGTTTAAAATTTGTTCTAATGAAGGCGAAGGATCATTTTTAATACTTGTAACATTGGGAAATATCAATTTACTAATGGCAGAAGGAGGTCTTTGAATTGCGGACGAAATAAATTTATGGTTTGAAGGGTCGTTGCTTACCATTTCACGGAGCAATTCAACCTTTATTATCATTGGTTGATGCGTATGTGGTCCATTCAAATCATCTAATGGTTTCATAATTAAATTTAAATCATACTTTAGGTCTGAGTGATACAATAAACTTTGCCTTTCTGGATTAAAAGGAGAAATGATTTTAAGGCCTGCCACCCTGCACGCAATCCACAAATTTTGATTATCTCTCCTGTCCCAAATTAACGCTGTCGCACCGAGCGCCAACGAAGGCATATTATTTGGATCATGGATAATATATTCCGCAAAAGCTCCTCTTTCATCAACTCCAAATGGAGAGTTAACATCATGATAAGGCCTTGCGTAAAATTTCCCGAGATCTGTAATCGGTTTTTCCATTTCAATAATATTGTTCGGCTAATTCTAGGTTTTTATTACTCAATGCGGCTAAGGTTTGCTTTTCAAGCAATTCCTTTTCGTAATTTAATTGGCATAAATCATCTGCCACTAATTGTATGTATGGCGCTTTCCCCCCCAGTTCATGTTGCCATGCAACAACTGATATTGCCTCTGTTACAAGTTCCTTGTTCCTTTCCCACATAAAAAAGGGGATTTCGATTCGGATAAATGTTTGTGGTCTTGTTTTACCACGATAATAACAATTTAACGGTGTGAAATCATATGATAAGTCATTAAGTGCTTTTTTGCATACACCTTGTCTTTGAACAGGCACAGCTTTAATAAATGGTGTTCTATAACCGGGGTTTAAAATCCGTTGTAGCAAAAGGGAATCAGTTCCTATAGATTCTATATCTTCTAGCTTTACTTCATCATTAGGAAAATATATTTCAAGTAATTCAGGAAAAGAACATAGCGTTTCCAAGATCAATTTAGAATCATTTATTCGCTTTGATACGCCCAACAAAGTTTGATTATTCCAGTTCAAGATGGGTCTTAATCCTTCAATTGTATCAATTTCTGAACTACTTGTCGAGAAAATAGGTCCATCTTTTATGCAAACAGTTTTCTTGGCTTGGTCAACTTCAATCTCTTCTAGGCAAAGAAGTTCGAGCGCCTGTTGTAGTTTTACTGCCCAGCCTAAGGCATGAGACGAGGGGCTTTTATCATTTTTAGTATGATCAAAACGTACCAAAAACGGTTTTGAAGAATCATCTTTTATATGTTTTAAAATTTTAACACTTTCATCTTTTTTTTCATTTTTAAGTTTAGTATTAGTGTGTTCAATAACAAACTCTTTGAAAATATTTCCATCCACTTCAGTAACAGCACAAGCATCCTTAGTCTTTTGGTAAAAATATGGAGGCTCTGTCCCTTTTGTATATTTAAAATTCACTATTGCAGCCCTTGCCAAAATTAAATAAAAAGAATTTCTTTCAACCTTTTGATTTGAGCCATCTATACCGCAAATTATCATTCCGTCTAATTGATTAGAATTTGGTAATGTAATTTCTACAGGCAAAAAAGAATTTTCAATCCCATTAATCTCGATATTTCTATAAACTATGGGGTCATAGTTCTTATCCTTAGACGATTCGCCATTTTCGTTTAATTCTCTGGCTTTAAGTTCTGCCTCAGATAATGTTGCTAAATCATGAGGACCTCTTGGCGGTAATTTATTATATGTATCTCCCTCCACCAAATTGTCGAGAACTCCATTGAAGGCATTGACCAAGTTTATGTTTATGTTGTCCATATATTATTGAGTTGAAGCTAGTAGTTCTTTAATATCAACTTTTAAGAGCTTGGCTATTTCAACTAAAGTCTCGATAGTTGGCTGAGTAGTATTTGTACACCAGCGAGAAATGGTGGTTTCATGCATATTCAGTTGTTCGGCTAACCATTTGTTAGTTTTCTGGTTTTCAACCAAAACAACTTTGATTCTATTTATTGACTTGTTAGTCATATTAATTAGCGTATTGCGCAAATATATTAACATATTTCGAAACTGTCTTTATCTTTGTATGATTTTTTCAATAAGAAGGCAAGAAGTTGTTGGTTTTATACGAACGTATTCAATAGATGGTTTACATGGATTAGTTTCTAGATGAGAATAATATTTTGGTCAAATGCTAGAAACGTAACCTCATGTACCCATCCACTTCTATCCCGATCTTCGTTGTTGAAATAGCTTCCAACCTAGTGTTAACAATCACGAAAAGTGGTTCTTCTTCAAAATTGTGTTAACTCCTGCGACGTCCTCACCGGATTTGCCGAGGACAGGTTAACTCGGACCTCTACGGAATTTCTGCTGAGTGCAGACCTGCCTCCAGCAAAACTGATAAAATTTTGACAAGCCCTTGCGTTTTGAAAAATTTATCGTATTTTTGCGATGAAATATCAAAACCGCTATAATGGCCGTTCACAAAAAAGAAGCATTTACACGGGAAGACCAGGAACTGGCGGCGCTCGCCAAAGCCCTCTCCCATCCTGCCCGCATTGCCATCCTCAAAGTATTGGCCAGGCGGGAAACCTGCGTATGCGGCGAAATCGTGGAGGTGATGCCGCTGGCGCAAAGCACCGTTTCACAACACTTGAAGGAATTGCTGAACGCCGGGCTGATCCAAGGCACAGTGGACGGCGCAAAGTCCTGTTATTGCATCAACCCGGCATCATTCATGCGGTTGGAACGGCTGCTCGGCACATTCATTTCCGATACAAAAGAGCGTTGTTGCTGAGGTTGGTTTTTTGAATTTTTTTGCCTGAAACCATCGCATTTTTACGATTATTTTTTGAACAATCAAATCATCTGTTATGGATACATCAGAAAAAATGAAGGAAATCGTCCGGGAGAAATACTCGGAAATCGCCGGCCAGGAAAAGGGCGCAAATGCAACCTCCTGCTGTGGCGCTACGGCATCCGGTACCTACACCATCATGTCGGACAATTACGCCGACCTCAAAGGTTATAACCCCGACGCCGATCTCGGCCTGGGCTGCGGACTGCCGACCCAGTTTGCAAAAATTCAGGAGGGCGACACCGTGCTCGATCTCGGCGCCGGCGCCGGTAACGACTGCTTCGTGGCCAGGGCTGAAACGGGCCCGACCGGAAAGGTCATCGGCGTGGATTTCACCCCCAAAATGATTGAACTCGCCCGCCAAAATGCCGAAAAACGCGGTTTCAACAATGTTGAGTTCCGCCAGGGGGATATCGAGGAACTGCCCGTCAGCGACAACACCGTGGATGTCGTAGTGAGCAACTGCGTCCTCAACCTTGTGCCCGACAAGGCAAAGGTGTTCAGCGAAATCAGGCGGGTACTGCGCCCCGGTGGGCATTTCAGCATTTCCGACGTAGTGCTGCGGGGCGATTTGCCCAAAAAACTCCAGGACGCCGCTGAAATGTACGCAGGCTGTGTCGCCGGCGCCATGCAAATGGACGAATACCTCACCCTCATCGATAAGGCGGGATTTGAAAACAGGATCGTGCAGAAACAAAAACCCATCCTCATCCCCGACGAAATCCTGCTCGACTATCTGACGGCGGAGGAATTGGGCGCCTTTGCAAGTTCAAATACGGGCATTTTCAGCATCACGGTGTATGCGGAAAAACCGGGTGAAAAAACAGAGCGGAAAACCTCCGCCAAAACAAAGCTGAACCTTGCTGATCTGACCAAAAGCAACTGTTGCGACCCGGGGAACGGGTGCTGTTAACCTATGAGATAGGGATATAATTGAATATCCCGTTACAAACCATTCAAAATGAGCGCAACCAACTGCAACCCTGCCGCCGGGCGGAAAAAACTATCTTTTCCCGACCGTTACCTGACGCTATGGATCTTCCTGGCCATGGCAGTTGGGGTGGCAATTGGCTATTTCATTCCTTCGTCGTCGGGTTTCATCAACTCCTTTTCGAGTGGCACGACCAATGTGCCGTTGGCCCTCGGACTGATCCTGATGATGTACCCGCCGCTGGCGAAAGTCAGGTATGAAAAAATGGGCGAGGTATTCCGGAATGCCAGAATATTGGGCATATCCCTGCTGCTCAACTGGGTCGTCGGCCCTATCCTCATGTTCGCGCTGGCCATTACCTTCCTTCGGGACTATCCGGAGTACATGGTGGGCCTCATCCTCATCGGGCTGGCCCGTTGCATTGCGATGGTCATCGTCTGGAACGAACTGGCCGGGGGCAGCCGGGAGTATGCAGCCGGGCTCGTGGCGCTGAACAGCATCTTTCAGGTCTTGCTGTACAGCGTGTATGCATGGGTGTTCATCACGGTGTTGCCGCCGATTTTTGGCATGGGCGGGCTGGAGGTCAATGTAACCATCGGGCAGATTGCGGAGAGTGTGGCCATTTACCTCGGCATCCCGTTTCTGGCGGGCATCGTGAGTCGTTTTGCCCTGCTGAAATGGAAGGGTGAGGTTTGGTTTCAGGAGAAGTTTGTGCCGTTCATTTCGCCCGTTACCTTGATTGCGCTGCTGTTCACCATCGTGCTGATGTTCAGTTTGAAGGGCGCACTCATCGTCCGCATACCGTTGGATGTGGTGCGCATCGCCATCCCGTTGGTCATCTATTTTGCGTTCATGTTCCTGACGAGTTTTTTTGTGGCAAAAGCCATGGGAGCTGATTACTCGAAAAATGCCTCCATTGCTTTTACCGCTTCGGGCAACAATTTCGAGTTGGCCATTGCCGTCGCGATCGGGGTCTTCGGCATCAACAGCGGTCAGGCGTTTGCAGGCGTCATCGGCCCGCTGGTAGAGGTGCCTGCATTGATTGGGTTGGTGAACGCGGCGTTTTGGCTCAGGAGCAAATATTATCCTTCATCAAATACAATCGGACAACCCTCATGAAAATTGCACTTTTTTCCGACGTCCACGCCAACCTGCCGGCGCTTGAAGCCTGCCTCGCCGATATTGACCGCCGCCGGCCAGACGCTGTTTACTGCCTCGGCGACCTTGTGGGCTACAATATCTGGCCCAATGAGGTGATCCGGGAAATTCGCCGCCGGAGTATCCCGACCATCGCCGGGAATTATGATTACGGCATTGGAAGAGCAAGCGACGATTGCGGCTGCGCATACAAAACCGACGAGGAAAGGGCCAACGGAGCCGTGTCCATTTCATTTACCAACCAAATCACCCAACCGGAAGAGCGGCATTATTTGCGCGCTCTTCCAGTCCATCTCCGCCTGGAGTTCCAGTTGAACAACGACAACCTGAACCTGCTGCTGGTGCATGGCAGCCCCCGCAAGATCAATGAATACCTGTTTGAAGACCGGGAGGAAAAAAGCCTGCTGCGCATTCTCGAAGGCGCCGATGCCGACATTCTTTGTTTCGGGCATACGCACAAACCCTACCACCGGATACTGAACTCCGGAACGGACGATGCGCCCCACTACAGGCACGCCGTCAATACAGGCTCGGTTGGCAAGCCGAAAGACGGCGACCCCCGCGGCTGTTATGTGCTGCTCACATTGGATGAACACAGTTCCATTTTGGATAAAAACAGCGTCGCGGTGGAGTTTGTCCGTTTTGAATATGATGTGGAAAAGGCAGCAAAGGCTGTGGAGGATAGTCCGCTGCCGGATGCATACGCCAGGGCGCTCCGGGAGGCGAAATGAATTACGGCACTCCGCCAGGTCTTCCCGGTCCAGGGTCCTTTCTTCAGACAGTTAACGTGCGTTTTGGATAAGTATTCATTCTGCCGCTTAGGGTAATTTGCCACTTTTCACTAATTTGCGCCTAAAATCCAGCCGCCTGATATGCAGCCCATTTCCTTTTCTACCCTGATCTCCCCCCGTGATCTTGAGGCCAACCTCGCGAACCCAGGCTGGGTGGTCATCGACTGCCGCCACGACCTGGCCGATCCGGAAGCGGGCGTCAGGGCATATTCATCAGGCCATATCCCCGGCGCCCGCTTTGCCCACCTCGACCGCGATCTCTCCGGCCCCGTTATTCCCGGAAAAACCGGCCGCCATCCTCTACCGGAAATAGAACAGGTTGCCGCCCGATTTTCCCAGTGGGGCATCGGCCAAAATACGCAGGTAGTCGCCTATGACGACAAAGCCGGCAGCATCGCGGCCCGCCTTTGGTGGATGTTGCGCTGGCTGGGCCACGACGCCGTCGCCGTGCTCGACGGAGGCTGGCAGGCCTGGACCTCGGCAGGGTTCCCGGCGACCGCCGACCTTCCGGCAGCGGCCCCCGCTCATTTCATACCCCAACCCCGCCCGGAATGGATTGCCGACGCCGGTCAGGTGGAACAATTGCGCCAAAACCAGGCCTTTTGCGTGTTGGACGCCCGCGCCCCGGAGCGCTTCAACGGTGAAGTGGAACCCATCGACCCGGTTGCCGGGCATATACCCGGGGCCGTCAACGCACCCTTTTCGCTGAACCTGGAAAACGGGCGGTTCAAAGATCCGGAAATATTGAAAGCCCAATTCAAAGCCCTCATTGGCGATAAACCCGCTGAAAATACCGTCTTTTATTGTGGCTCCGGCGTTACAGCCTGCCACGATATCCTGGCCTTCGCCCACGCCGGCCTTGGCGATGCCCGCCTCTATCCCGGCTCCTGGAGTGAGTGGATCGCGGATGGAACCCGCCCCGTTGCTGAAAAGTAGGATCTGTTGATTTGTTGATACGTTGATACGAGGACTGCCATTTCAAATCAACAAATCAACAAATCAACAAATCAACAAATCAACAAATCAACAAATCAACAACCTAATGATCCCCCTAAGCTACTGGGAACGCGAAACCTTCTTTAAAGACCTCGACGTCGTCGTCCTGGGCAGCGGCATAGTAGGATTGAGCGCGGCCCTGCGCCTGAAAGAACGCGAACCGCGCCTCCGGGTGACCGTCGTGGAACGCGGCGTTCTGCCCCTGGGCGCCAGTACCCGAAATGCCGGATTTGCCTGCTTCGGAAGTGTTTCCGAATTGCTTGACGACCTGGAAGTTCACCCGGAAGACGCGGTTTTTCAACTGGTCGAAAGGCGTTTCAGGGGGCTCGAAAACCTGAAAAAATTGCTGGGGGAGGAAAATATCGGGTATGAACCGCTGGGCGGCTATGAATTGTTCCGGCTCGGTGAACAGACCCGCTTTGAAGCCTGTAAAGACGCTATCAGGCGCTTCAATGATCAACTCAAAGCAATTACCGGTCTTCAGGAAACCTATGAAGTCCTTGGAAAGGAGGGCCCTGATTTTGGCTTCAGAGACATGATCGGGATGATCCGGAACAAAGGCGAAGGACAACTGCATACGGGCAAAATGGTCAAAACCTTGCTGATAAAGGCGCAGGCGGCCGGAGTGGAAGTGATCAACGGATTGAACATCCGTTCCCTCCATACCGGCGGTGAAAAAGTAGTATTTGAAACCGACCTGGGCTGGACCTTCGAAGCCGGCGCCCTGATTCTGGCCGCCAACGGTTTTGCCCGGCGATTGATGCCGGAACTGGCAGTGAATCCGGCCCGCAATCAGGTGCTGATCACACATCCCATCCCGGAGCTGAAAATCCGGGGCAGTTTTCATTATGACCGCGGGTATTACTATTTCCGCGACATCGGCGGGCGCATCCTGTTGGGCGGCGGCCGCTGCCTCGATCCCGCAGGTGAAACTACGGATGAATTTGGCGCCACGTCACTCATCCAGGACGCGCTGACCCGTCTGCTGGAAGAAATGATCCTGCCCGGTATTCCCTTCCGGATCGATACCTGGTGGAGCGGGATCATGGGGCTTGGCAATGAAAAAAAACCGGTGATCAAAAAGATCGGAAAAAATAGTGTGGCAGCTGTGCGGCTCGGCGGGATGGGGGTGGCCATCGGTACGCTCGTAGGCGCCGACGCTGCTGATCTGCTGTTGGGCTGATTTATTTTTGCCGGTAGGTTATCCGTGCGACGGGGCAGTTTTTATTGGTTTGGAATTGTTTGGAGTTGTTCGTTACCCCCAAACCATCCCAAACCACCCCAAACCATCCCAAACCACCCCAAACCACCCCAAACCACCCCAAACCACCCCAAACCACCCCAACCAACAAAAATTCCGCACCCAATAATTTTCCCCATTTTTTTCAGGCCAAACAGGAAAAAACCTGCAACTTTTCCGTCTATATAAGGTCTTTGTCTAAAATTTAACTTCCTAAAACAAGTGCCTTATGAAGAAATTTACCCTTATGCTGTTAGGGTTGGCATTATTTGCCGCCCATTTTTCGGTCCAGGCGCAAGAAAAAAGCACCGGCGGCCAGATCACCATCGTTAAAAAAGTGACCGGCGACGACGGCGACGTTACGGTGATCAAAAAGAAACTGACGGAAGGAGAAACCGTGATCCAGGACCTGAAAAACCTGGAAGACCTGAAAGGGGAAAATGTTGAGGTCCATATTCTGAATGAAGCAGGGGAAGAGATCGAGTTGGACGGCGGCGAAACCATTTTATACATCCGCAAAGCGAAGGAAGACCTTCAGGAGATGAAAGCGGAAATGGAAAAAATGGATGGCGAACTGAAAAAGGTCCGCATTTTTATGCATGGCGACCATGCCATGGGTGAAAAAATGAAAGAGTTCCACGGGGTTAAAAAAATGGGTGAACGCCCAATCCTGGGGATCTACCCCGCTGAAAGCGCCGAGGGCGCAGGGATTACCATTGGCAGCCTCGTATCCGAGGGCGGCGCCCAGGCGGCTGGTTTGTCGGGCGGCGATCTCATTACAATGGTTGACGGCCAATCCGTGACCAAAACTTACGATCTCCAGTCTGTTTTGAGCAAACACAAGGTCGGGGATGCCGTAAAAGTGAATTATATCCGCAACGGCCAGCCTGGCGAAACGACCGTTACCCTGACCCGCTCTTCCGACAACTTCAACTTTAACTTCGAACGCGATCCATGCAAAGTATTTATCGGTATTTATTGCGGCGGACATGGCGATGAAGGCCAGGGCGTCCGGGTGAGCGGCATCATCGACAATACGGCAGCCGCCAAATACGGGGTACAAGCCAACGATATTATCCTGTCGATGGACGATGTTCCGACCAATACTTACAACGAACTGTTGCGCGAACGGAACAAACATCAGTCCGGCGATTGGTTTACCCTGAGCATCCTCCGCAACGGGCAGCGGATGGAGGTGGACGCCCAGTTCAACCCCTGCGAAAAAACTGCTGAAGTGGTCGAACCGGTAGAAGAAGCCGTCGTGGTAGAAGAAGTGGTGGAAGAACAGATCGCCGAACCGAAAGTACAACCCGATTTCCAACTTGAGCCGGAAACCTGGAACCTGTACCCGAATCCGACTTTCGGCAGAATGCAACTGGAGTTCCAGGCAGAACCACTGCCCACCACCATCCGTATCCAGGATGTATCCGGCAAATTGGTCTTTAATCAGACTCTCAACCAGTTCAATGGTTATTACAACGAGGCCATCGACCTGAGCCGTGCCGTGCCGGGCCAATACCTCTTGTCCGTCCAGCAGGGCGACAAGATCAAAACGGAAAAAATTGTCCTGATGCCACGGGCCTGATCCCGATATAGCAGAATCAAGGCTCTAATCCAAAGGCTCCGGAGACTTGGAGACCAGGAGACCAGGAGACTTGGAGAGGGGGTGACGGCATTGCGTTCACCCCCTCCCAAAGTCACCCCCTCTCCAAGTCCCCCCCTCTCCAAGTCTCCCCCCCCCAAAGTCTCCTCAGATCGGACATAGTCGAAGTTTCTCACCGGCCAAACACGGAAAACCCGTACCTTTGCTCCCGTTTAAGCCATCGACATGAATATCTTAGAAAAACTGCAGGAAAAATATATCCAGGAATTTGCCGACAATGTGCCGTTCGACGAATTTTTACTCAATATTCTGGTAACCGCTCTATTGGTCAGTGTTTTGCGTTGGTTTTATGTCAGGTACGGTTATTCGGAAGCCGGCCGCCGCCGTTTTTCCAACAATTTTCTGCCCCTGGCGTTGGGTACGCTGCTCATCATCATGATCGTAAAATCCTCCATCGCCTTGTCGCTGGGCCTGGTCGGCGCCTTGTCGATTGTCCGGTACCGAGCCGCGATCAAGGACCCCGAAGAACTGACCTATCTGTTCATCGCCATCGGCATCGGCCTGGCCGGCGGCGCCAACCAACCGGTGCTGTCTGTCGTCGCCTTTGCTTTTATTATCAGTATACTTTACATAGGAAAACGGTGGGCCGGTAAAAAAGCCGCCATCAATGACAACCGCATGTTGTTGCATATTCACACCGACAAAGAAGACTTGCAGCAAATTTCAGGGCTCCTGACGTCCATCCTGCCGTATGCTGAATTGCGCCGGATGGATACGCTGAGGCCGGGTCTGAAGCTTTCATTCATCTGCCAGGCCGACAACCTGGAGCAAATCGCACGCCTGAAAGAGGCGCTCGGTAATTTATCGCCTCAAACCCAAATTTCCATTGTTGAACAAGTTGACCTGGCGATATGATCCTGAGTGAAAAAAAATCAATCCGTTTTGGCGCGTTGCCGGCCAATATTCCTGTAATCCTTTTTTTTATTTTATTTGCGGTTGTCGGTATTGCATTGATCAACCGGGGAATTCACGCTGAAAAACCGGATGCGGACAGCGCAGTTGTCCTGGACGCCGAATCCAGGTTTCCGGGTGTAAACCACGAGCGGTACAGCAATGAAAATGCGCATTCAGGCAGCTATTCCTACCGGTTGCCCGGCGAAGGCAGAGGCGCCCAGTACGGATGGTCCTATACCATGGAAAACCTCGTCCCCGGGGAAGTTTACCGGGTTTCGGTCTGGCGGCTCGGCAATAATATGAACGAGGGCAAACTGGCGGTCAACTCCGCAGGCGGCGGCCCGCTTTATCATGAAACCGGGCAAAAAACCGGCCCGGACGACCGGGGCTGGGAAAAACTGGAACTGGTGTTTCATATTCCCTTCCACAACCCGCCCACCTCCCTGAAAGCCTACGTTTATTCCAATGGGTATTATCCCGTATTTTTTGACGACCTCGCCGTTGAAAAAGTGGATCTATGGTCGGAAGCCAGTTTTAAACCATCGGTCATCGGCCTGACCGTCAAAAGCAACGCCCTCGAAAAACTCCGGGAAAAACGGGAAGAAGCCCTCCAGGCGGGAATCCTGGAAGCCGAAGATGATGACTGGGTGAACGCCGACCTGACGGATTCCTCCGGCCAGGTGATCCCGGTGGAGATCCGCCTCAAGGGCGACTGGCTCGACCACCTCAGCACCAACAAATGGTCGTTCAGGGTCAAAGTGCGCGATCCCTACAACTGGCGCCGCCTCAAAACTTTTTCGCTGCACACGCCGGTAGCCCGGTATTACCTGCACGAATGGCTGTTGCACCAACTTTGGGAAAAAGAGGACGTGCTCACCACCCGCTACGATTTTGTAGAACTCCAACTCAACGGCAAATCACTGGGCATCTATGCTTACGAGGAACATTTTGAAAAACAATTGGTAGAATCCCGCCGCCGCAGGGAAGGGCCGATCCTCAAATTTTCTGAAACGGCCATGTGGTCAGCCATTCGCCGCCAATTGGAAGACCCCGGTTACGTGCGGACGGGCGCCACCCATTCATCAATGGACTCGGACAACGCCCCCGCCCAGGCTTTCGGAGAGGATAACCTGCTTGCCGACCCCACCCTTGCGGCCAACTGGCGGGAAGGCCTCAAAAATATGGAAGCCTTCCGGAAAGGGGATCTGCCGCCCGGCAAGGTATTCGACCTGGAGCGCCTGGCTAAATTTTACGCCATTGCAGACGTCTTCAACGCCTACCACGGCCTGGCCTGGCACAATCAGCGGTTTTATTACAACCCGGTTACCCAGTTGCTCGAACCCATCGGGTTTGACGGGTTTGGCAGCCCGCCGACCAAACAATTCGGTTTTTTGGGGGAAGGCGGTCTGAATCCATTTTACCTCGAACAAAATACCGTTTTTGCCGGTCTTGCGCAGGACAGCGCATTTATGGAACACTATGTCCGGGAACTGGCCCGCCTCAGCGCCCCGCATTACTTCGACCGGTTTATCGATGAAATGAGGGCCGGCTGGACACCTCGCCTGGAGTGGATCCGCCTGGAATGGCCCGGGTATAATCCCACCTTGAGCGAGATCAGGGAACAGGTGGGTTATCTGCATTCCCTGCTGCTGCCTTTTCCGGGCGAAAGCCTGCGAATCTACCGGCAGGGCGGCGATATCAACCATCCGGTGGTGGCCGTATCCAACCGGCATACCTTGCCGCTAAAGGTAGTGGGTTACGGCAATTCCGCCCAAAAGATCAGCGGACGACTGGAAAACCCTGTTCTGCTGCCCGCCGGCGCCCCCCGCCGGTTTCGTATGCGCCTCAAACGGGACAGTATGATCCGTGATTTTGCTACCCTGCGTTTCCTCGAAGAAGGAGCGTTGCAACAAAGTATACCTCAGTTTACGAAAATCACCTTGAAGGGACCGGCTAAATTCCTGTTTTTTCAGCCGCTGGGCATGGACACCCTGATGTCGGCCCCGGTTATTCCCGCCCCAATCCCGGAAGGCATAGCGTTATCACCCACCCTTTTTGCCAACGCGCAGTTGAAACCCGGCGGCCCATACCTGGTGAATGACCGGCAGATCGATTTTCCGCCGGGAAAATATACCGTTCGGGAGGACCTGATCATCCCGCCGGGCTACGTTGTCCGGTTCGCCGCAGGTGTCCACCTCGACCTGGTAAACGGCGCCGCCTTTATCAGCCGTTCGCCGGTGGAGTTGCTGGGCGAAACGGATAACCCAGTGGTGATCCGGTCCTCCGACGGGACGGGCAGCGGCTTTACGGTGCTCGAAGCCGGCCGCGCTTCGGTATTGAAAAATACGGTATTCGATCGGCTCAATACCTTGAAAAAAGGAGATTGGGAACTCACCGGCGCTGTGACCTTTTATGGTTCGGCGGTGAAAATGGAGGGCTGCGTATTCAAAAATAACTTCTGCGAAGATGCGCTCAACATCATTCGGGGTGAATTCACGGTGGAAAATTGCGCCTTCCTCCAAACCTGGGGCGACGCTTTTGACGCCGATTTTTGCAGGGGGGAAGTCCGGCGGTCTGTGTTCCGGAATACCGTTAACGACGGCATGGATTTTTCCGGCTCTGTGGTCAATGTGTGGGATTGCAAACTGGATCATAACGGCGACAAAGGCGTCAGCGTAGGTGAGGAAAGCGATGTGCATATTTTTAATACCGAATTTGCTTTTGCGCCGATCGCCGTGGCCTCCAAAGACCTGTCGATGGCTTACCTGTCCAATGTCCGGATCTCCGATTGCGACCAGGGTTTTGCCGCTTACCAGAAAAAGCCGGAATTTGGCGGCGCGGATATGTTGGTGGAAAGTTATACCGCATCACGGGTCCGGCGTTTATACCAGGCTGCTGAGGGCAGTTCGGTGCAATTTAAAGCCGGGGATGGGTTGTAGGGGTTTTGGATGGTTTATGGTTGTTTATTATTGTTTGTGGGTTGTTGACGGCCGTTAACAGCAATCCCAAAGGGATGCCTTTGGCATGAACCGCAATAAACCACAATAAACTATAATGAACTCCTGTAAAGGATTACCTCCTCCCGGTCTTCCAAAAAAGCCTCCATATCCGCCCGTTCAATCTCAGGCAACTCCTCAAAATGGCCGTAGTTTTCGACCCAGCGCCGCAGCCGGTCCGTACCATTGAGCATATCAATGGGCATCATATCATATTCGTATTCAAAAGGCGGTTGCCGCCATTGGAACGAAGGGCCGAGTATCCGGTACATTTCACGGCAGAGCAACTGGCCGGTTTTCCAGGGTTGGAAGATGGATGCGTCGGTAACGTGCAATTGATAAGCGCCGCTGAGGCGGCCCTGGTGTTTTTCAAAAGTGGGTTGAAAGGCGGTCGGTCGCAGGGAACATCCCCGAATGCCGGATTCTTTAAAAACTGCCTCAAAACGGGCGAGGTGTCGGAACGGCTCCAGGTCCGGGTGGCCGAATAACTCAAAAGGCCGGGTGGTCCCCCTGCCTTCCGAGAGGGAAGTACCTTCAAAAATAACCGTTCCGGGGAAAACCATTGCGGTTTCCAGGCCCGGCATATTGGGCGACGGTAAAACCCAGGGTAGGCCCGTTTCCGCGAAACCCATGACCCGGCGCCAGCCTTTCATGGGAATGATTTCCAGGTCAACGTCCATGTTTTCCAGGTTTTTGGCCAGGAGGGCCAACTCGCCGATGGTCATGCCGTGCCGCATGGGAACCGGTAACAGCCCGATATAGGATGCAAACGCCGGATCAAGCGGGTTTCCTTCAATCCGGTCGCCTCCCAGGGGATTGGGCCGGTCCAGCACTACCAGGCGGATATCGCTTCCGGCGCAGGCGCGCATCATCAAAATGAGGGTAGAGATGTAGGTATAGGCCCGGCACCCCACCTCCTGGAGGTCAACAAGGATCGTATCGAGCCCTTCCAGCATTTCCATGGTTGGGGTGCGGGTTTCGGAATACAGGCTGTAAACCGGGACTTTTAAGAATGGATGGACAAAATGCCCGGATTCCAACATATTATCCTGAACGTCTGAAAAAAGGCCGTGTTGCGGGGAGAACAGCCTCTTTAGACGTGCGCCGAAAACGGAGGCCATCACTTGTACCCCCGATCTCAGCTTACCATCCACACTGGCGTTATGGCAAAGATAGGCGACGCTGCCTTTGAATCGCTGGGCTATCCCGGGATCATTTGCCAGGCGGTCCAGACCGGTTGAAGTTTTCATGAAACGAAAGGTAAACAATTGCTGCTTACAAAGGAATTATTAACGGAGGTCTTTCAAAAAAGTAATGGAGATTTTAAGGAAGAACGAAAAGGAGAAGAAAAAAAAAGCTCCTACAACAGGGGAGGCAATTCGGATGTAGGAGCCTGAACATACTATGAGAAAACTACACAATTGCAAAGTTAATCGCTGGATACCATATCAAATCCGGGTAATTACGCAAAGGGCGCTATCCGCTCCCCTGTGGTAGGTTTGAATTAGAAAATGGAAATTGGTTGGAAGTAGTGTGTTAAAGTTTAAGTCGCTGATTTTCAGTATTTTAATGAATTTTAAATACCGGGATATGTGATCCGGTAAAATACAAAGCCGCTCCTCCGTTTCCGGAAGAGCGGCTTTGTCAATCGAATCAATTGTTGATGCGTTGATGCCTTGATTTGTTGATGCGAAGAATCGAATCAATCCAATCCCCGCCCGGTCTAAGGCCGAGGCGGGTAAAAATCGAATCAATCGAATCAATCGAATCAATCGAATCAATCGAATCAATTATATCAATCCTTCACCACCTTAAACACCCGCTGTTCCAACACCGATTCGACCCTGAGGTAATAAACGCCTTTGGGCAGATCTTTGAGCGACAGGGTTTCGGTGACATTTTCAACCGGGCCCAGATTGCGGCCCAGCGCTTCCTGGCCGAGGCCGTTAAGCAGGCGCAGGGTGGTGGCTTGTCCCTGGAAACCCGCCAGGTTGACGTTGAGTTCATCCCGGGTCGGGTTGGGGAAGATATCCACCTGTTGGGCGTCGGAGATGCTGTTGCCGGCCGGCCGGCTCGGGATTTGCGTACCGGTGGTGCTGACGTTGCTGAAAACGGCGGTAGTGATATCAACCGGGTTATAGCTTTCGGCGTACATGCCCACCTGGATGCAGGAGGACATGGTCACATTGATGGAGAAAGCAAAAAACCAGGTCGAACCGTCGGGAGAAGAATAGCCGGTAAAAGTATTGCCCGAACGGGTGAGGCGCAGCCAGTTCCTGCCCGGCGGTACCGGGATCAGGGAAATGGAACTCAGGCCGTTGGTTGTAGTACGGGTTTCGCGGGCCAGGGTGGTGGTCAGCTTGGTTTTTAACCCTACCTTTTTAGAGCCGCCTGCGTTGGACTCCCGCATCATGATCCCTGCCCAACCCTGGGTTGTAACGCTTTCCGCTTTGACGGTAATAGAGCCGTTGCCGCACATCTGCTGGTTGACGTAAAACAGCCCGTCGGCGGAAGGCGAGGTCGATCCGTTGGTCGACAGGATATAAGTGGGTTCACCGCACGAAGGATAAGCCGCTTCGCCATTGGCCGCCCCGATCTCATTGATGCTCCATTCAGCGGGCAGGTCGCCGCCGGCCGCAACGGTCACCGTTTTCGAACAGACGCTGGTATTTCCGCTTTCATCGGTAGCGATCACATTGATCGATTGGGAACCCAGGGAAGCGCAGGAAACGGTGGCCGGCGAATAGGAAATAGAGACGTCGCCGCAGGCGTCGGAGGCACTGGCCACCAGTTCGTTACCTTCAAACGTGTACGTACCGTCGGGGCCCAGTTGTACCGACACCGAACCGCCGATGCAGGAAACAGAAGGATCGGTATTGTCCGGATTGCAGGGGTCCACACAGGTGGACTCCAGCGAGAAACTGCCGGTTGCCGAACCGAAACCATGTACCAGGATAGAGTAGGTGGTTCCGTTGACGGAGTTGAAGGTGACCGCCGACCGGAGAGAGCTGAAAGAGCAGCCCGAACCAATGTCGTCGTTGCCGGCCACGCAGACCAGGCTGCCGCAGGCGCCCGAGTACACCCGCAATTTGGTATCGTAGGTGGTGCCGGCATTACAAAGATTTAATGTGATCGGGAAACCAGTGCCGGTAACCGTATACCAGAGCCCGCCGCCCGTGCCGTCGCTGGTGCCGCAGAAGGGTGCAACATCAGCAGTGGCGGTGGCGGTGTTACCGCTGACGGGCACCCCGCAGGTGAGCGCGATGGCCCCCGAACAGACGTCGTTGGCGGGCGGCGGCGCAGCGCAGGTTGCCGTCAATTGAAAAGCGCCGGTATTCGAACTGAAACCATGCACCAATATGCGGTAAGTAGTACCCGCAACAGAATTGAAGGTAACCCTGGACCTGAGCGTACTGAAAGAGCAGGTAAAGTCGTCGTCGTTGCCGGCTACACAGGTGAATGCCCCGCATGCGCCGGTATAAACGCTGAGTTTGGTGTCGTAACCCGTTGCAGCGCAGGTGCTCAGGGTAATGCCGGCCCCGGTGCCCGTGATGGTGTACCATACCCCGGGCGCCGTGTTGGAGGTAGTACAAGTGCCTGCAGCGTCGAAAGTGGCAGCCACGGTGGTTCCGCTAACAGTTTGACCGCAGGTAATGGCGATTGCGTTGGCGCAAAGGTCATTGGCCGGCTGAGCAAAAGCGGTATTAGTCGCAAACAGGAAAAAGAAAAGCATAGCAACCGGAAAGGCGCTACACAATTGGTTTGTAATACGTGTTTTCATACATAAAAATTTTTAATCCTGAATAATTTGGAATCTATTTAAAGCCGGTCCGGATGGACAGGGCTGTAAATCAGGCAAAAACCAGGTATTTGGCCTGTTTGCGGCCATTGCCATTCAAAAACCGGTTTGGGATGGGAGACTAAACCTGCACTTGCCTTTTCGGGCCAAACTGATTAATGGTTTGTTTATGCGGAGCGCATTAAAAAACATCTTTGCCAAAAGGCCAATGATCCATGAATATCCTGCAATAATTTCCAGTCGAATGGTGAAGAAAAACCGCTCAAAGTATTAAAAGGAAGGAAGTTTTGTCAAAAGCGCCTTTTGCTTAGCAAATATAGGAATATTTACATATCTGCAAATTTTTTAACTGTTTTTTTTGTCGAATATATAACAATTATGATTTTAAGGCTCAACCGGATGCCTGACAAGAGGAAACTCCGGTTCCCAGGAGGAAAACTACCTCAAATCAGCAGGATTTCGTAACATTGCCCAAATTTTGAGAACGTATGGAACTGGTAATGCCCAATCTGGCCAGCGCCGAGGTGTGGATCAGTCTTCTGACCCTGACTTTCCTGGAGATTGTCCTCGGTATCGATAATATTATTTTCATTTCTATATCCGCCAACCGGTTGCCGGACAAGGACCAGCCCAAGGCCACCAATATCGGCCTGCTGCTGGCGATGGTCCTGCGCATCGGCCTGTTGTTCGGCGTCACCTGGCTGGTGGCCATGGAGGCAGCCTGGTTCCATGTCGACTGGGGCTGGTTCAGCGGCGGATTTTCGGGTCAAAGCCTGATCCTGATCGCCGGCGGGATCTTCCTCCTCTACAAAAGTACGACGGAGATCCACCACAAACTGGAGGGAGACGACCATCTCAAAGGGACCGATACCCATAAAAAATCCACTTTGTCCAACGTAATTCTTCAAATCACATTGATCAATATCGTTTTTTCCTTCGATTCTATCCTCACTGCGGTAGGTATGACAAACGGGATATACGGAGCGCTGGTCATCATGATCATCGCTGTGGTCATTTCGGTCCTGATCATGATGTTGTTTGCCACGCCGGTTGCCCGTTTTGTCAATAAACATCCGACCATCCAGATGTTGGGCCTGGCGTTCCTGATCCTGATCGGTTTTATGCTGATCATTGAAGGCGGCCACCTGGCGCATGTCGTGCTTGCCGGCGCTCCTATCGGGGCGGTACCCAAAGGTTACCTGTATTTTGCCATCGCCTTCTCCTTGTTTGTGGAATTCCTGAACTTGCGCCTCAGACGGCGTCAGAAACCGGTACAATTACACGGGGCACAGGAGGAAGCGGCCCGGGAGGGACTTTTGAATAATTGATTCGATTGATCCGATTGATTGGATTGATCCGATTGGACTCGTGCCAATCGAATCATTCCAATCAATCCAGTCAATCGAATCAATAAAAGAATAGTAACATTATTTATTTTCGCCAATTGCATATGCATTGGAAACCGCTCCTCATTCTGGTCATAGCCGCAGTGGCCCTGCGTTTTTTCTCTTTTTTCCCCAGTGTGCTGGATCACGATGAGTCGACTTATATCCTTATTGGAAAAAACTTGTTTTCCGGGGATACTTATTTTATAGATTCTATCGACACCAAACCCATTGGCATCTTTCTGCTGTATGCCTTTTTTCATTTTGTGGCCGGCGATTCCATATTTTTGATTCGTTTGCTGGCCGCCGTTTGGGTAGGGTTGACCGCCTACGGACTTTTCCGGGTAGCCGGCAAAGTGTATGGAAAAAACGGCGGCGACAGCATAGGTTGGGCAGCCGGTATTATCTACCTTTTTTTATCTTCTACCTGGGTTTTTTTGGGTTTAAGCCCCAATACCGAACTGTTTTTTAACCTGTTCACTGTACTCGCGGTGCTTTTGTGGTACAACGACCACGCAATCTGGCGTTTTGTTTTGGCAGGTTTTATGCTGGGCTTAGGGTTTGTTATCAAATATGTTACCCTGTTCGATGCAACCGCCTTTGGTTTGTTTATATTGTGGTTTGCCTGGCGGGACAAACAACCCGTCTTTCCTCTTTTACTCAGGCTTTTTGCCTTGGGTGCAGGCATGGCAATTCCGTTCCTGGCAGTCATTTTTTATTACTACTCCATAGGGCGCCTCGAAACCTTGTGGTTTTACACCTTTGAAGTGACCGGCAAATACCTGGTAGACAAAATTTGGTGGAAGAGCGTTATCTTCCTCTTCGACTTTCCACTCAGATTTTTACCGTTTACGATCCTGGCAGTTTACAGTTTTGCCGAACGGACGCCCGAAGAAAGGCGCTTTCACAGTTTACTGATACTCTGGATCATCCTCGACCTGATCGTTATCTCCTTACCGGGAAAGCTGTTTCTTCATTATTTTATTCCGTTGATGCTGCCGTTGAGTTTGATGGCGGCAGGGTTTTTCCACCCGGACAAGCAGAAAGTACAATGGCTCAGGCGCTTGCCCCCAAGATTGAAGGTCGCGGCGGTGGCCGGTCTGGGGCTCCTGGTTGCAGGTATCCAGGTCATTGAATTGTACAACCAGCCGGATCAACCGCGCCGGATCGCCGAGTATCTTCGCCCCCGATTATCCCCCAATGACGGGATCTATACAGGCAATTATCACCATATTCTTTATTTGTTGTTGGATAAAAAAAGTCCAACACCGTATGTGCACACTTCATTGTTATGGGACCAGCACCATGTGAACGCCCTGGGGGTGGATCTGGCCAATGAAGCGGAAAAGATTTTGGACCAAAAACCTAAATTTGTGCTGGTCCGGAATTATTTCCCTGAAAATGCACTTTCAAAAGCCATTTTTGCTCGCTACGAACCAATGCATACATTTGAAAACGGGGTGATTTTGCTAAAAGAAAAACAATAACGGCCGTTATCCGGCTTTTGCATTTTACATTTGCATTTTTACATTTTGACTTTCCTTCCATGGCCATCCGGGTGCTAGTCGTCAGTTCTTACAAGGATACCTACAACGCCGTACGGCCTGAGGGCGAAATGCTCATCGGGTTGCACCGGCAAGGCGTGGATATCCAGGTCATGACCCAGGGGGATTCCGATTTTGCCGCCCGTTTCAGGGAGGTAGGCATCCGGGTGATCGATTTTCACCCGTCAAAAAAATTTGATCCGGAGGCCGTCCGGAGGATCAGAGCCGAAATCATCGGTCAGGACCGCCAAATCCTGCACCTGTTCAACAACAAAGCCATCCGCAACGGGATTGCGGCCGCACGCGGATTGCCGGTCAAGGTGGCAACCTACCGCGGATACACCGGTAATATCCACTGGTGGAACCCGGCCAGTTACCTTACCCATCTGAACCCGCGTGTCGACAAGATCACCTGCGTTTCGGATGCGGTCAAAGAATCACTCGAGCAACAACTTTTTTTCCCGAAAGGAAAAGCGGTGACCGTCAGCAAAGGGCATGACCCCGCCTGGTACGCCGGTGTGCAAAAGACCAGCCTCCGCGAATTTAACCTGCCGGAAGGAGCGGTTGTCCTTGCCGTTGTAGCCAATGCGCGCCGGATGAAAGGCATCCCTTACCTGGTCCAGGCAACCCATTGTTTACCGCCTGATCTGCCGCTCTGTTTTCTCATGATCGGAAGGGGATTACAAAGGCCTGCTCTTGAGCGGCAAATCGCGGGATCTCCGTACCGGGATCGTTTTGTTTTTACCGGATTTCGCGCGGATGTTTTATCTTTGGTCAAGTCCTGTGATGCCAGCATCCTGCCATCCGTAAAGGGGGAAGGTTTGTCGAAGGTTTTGCTCGAATCCATGTTCCTGGGGGTTCCTTCTGTGATGACCGATATCGGCGGCAACCGGGGCCTGGGGATCAATGGAAAAACCGTTTTGATCGTGCCTCCCAGGGACCCTGCATCACTGGCGGAGGCCATAACCCGCCTGGTCGAAAACCCGGATCTGAGGGCGGCCATCGGGAAAGGCGGCCGGGAATTTGTGGCAGAACATTTTAACCTGGACCGGTCGGTAGCGGAAATGAAGGAGGTTTATGATTCGTTGATGCGAGGGTTTGAGGATGTGCGTGCCACGCCATAGGCGTGGAGGATGTGCGTGCCACGCCACAGGCGTGGAGGATGCTGCCTGCCACGCCACCGGCGTGGAGGTTGCGACGGCCTCCGTTTTCAATCCAAACAATCCCCCGAAGGGGGCCTTCGGACAATCAATCCAAACAATCCAATCAATCCAAACAATCCAAACCAATCCAAACCAATCCAATCCAAACCAAACCAATCCAATCAATCCAATCAATATGAAATACCTCCCACTTCTCCCGCTTGCGTTCCTGGTATTGACCGCCGTTTATCCAGGCCCTGGCGTAGAAAAAAACTTTGCAAGGGTCAACAACCGGCTTTATATCCAGAAAACGGAAGTGAGCAACGGGGAATACCAGGATTTTCTGGACGACCTGAAGGCTGCCGGCAAAATGGATGAATTCCGCAAATACCGTTGCGATTCCAGCCAGTGGCGCCTCAAAACGCCCATTGATCCGGAAGGAGTTTGGGAAAAAAGATACCATGCCGATCGAAAATTTGCGGATTTTCCGGTGGTCAACATTACCTTGGAAGCGGCGCAGGCATACGGCGAATGGCTTACCCGGCAATACCTGAAAGAAGAAAAAAGGCCCTTTCCGAACGTGGTGATCCGCCTGCCTTCGGAAGCCGAATGGAAAATGATCGCACTGACGGCCCAGGCTTATGCGGTCAGTCCGGATGTTAAAGGAAAGAAACAGCGCAAAAAACGAGCCGTCGCTAATTTAAAAACCGGGGATGCGCCGGTTGTTTCGGCAAAGGCGCCCGTTACCCTGGCAGTGGAAGGATCCCGGCCAAATAAACTCGGCCTGTACCATATGTTGGGAAATGTCAGTGAAATGACCCGTTCCGGCAACCTGAAAGGCGGAAGCTGGGATAATACCCTGGAAGAATGCGCAATGAGCCGAAACCAGCCTTTTTTGGCGCCCGATCCAAGGGTCGGTTTCCGGTTGGTGATGGAAGTGGTAGAGTAAATGATCGTCTTATTTAAATTAAGTCTAAATAAAATTGCCTGGAAACAGCATATTGTGTAAATTTGGGGCTGAATGGAGAAAACCGGTCTTATGAAATATCCGATCACCGTTTTGATAGCCGACGAACATTACCTGGTACGGTTGGGGCTGCGGCATTTGCTGGGCAGCCAGCCGCAGATCGAAATATTGGGCGAAGCAAAAAATCAGGCCGAACTCTTTGGTCTGATGGAGGAGTTGCAACCCCAGGTTGTTTTGCTGGACTACAAACAGCCGGGCTGTTTTGATCAGACCACAATCCAGCAGATCAAACGCAAATTCCCGCAGACCCATATCATGGTCATCAGCGCCGATAACGAAAAAGAAAGTATTTTCCAGGTATTGGAATACGGGGTGAACAGTTTTCTGACCAAAACCTGCGAAGACCAGGAAATTATCGATGCCGTTGCGGCTTGCGCCAGGAGCGAGAAGTTTTTCTGCACCAAGATCCTGGATTATGTACTGGAACGGACCTTTTCACGGAATGAAGACAATTGCGCGCCCATGCCTTTGTCTCCCCGGGAAGTGGAGATCGTCCGGTTGGTGGCCAAAGGGCTGATCGCAAAGGAAATTGCCGGCGAATTGCACCTGAGTACCCATACTGTTTACACCCACCGCAAGAACATCATGCGGAAACTCAAGATCAATTCCTCTCCGGAACTGGTATTGTACGCTGTGCAAAATGGCATTTTGGCCTAGTGACCTTTCAAAAATTTTCCTTATATTTGGAATGATTCCGCTCCGGAAAGGGCCCTTGCTCTTTTAAGCGTTTTTTAATCGTTTTTCTGAAAGATTAAGCGCTTTTTAATTGCAGATTAACCAACCTTTAATTTTTGATCCCCCATTTTTGTTCCGGTTCTTGAAGCAAAGCAATTTGCAGATTATGAGAAAATCAATCCTTTAATATTTTAACCCCGCACGCTTGATTCGCCGGGAAACACAAGAACCCCTGACGGAAAAAGCGGAGCCCAAAATTCCAATCTTATGTTGACGATTGAAAATGTGATCAATCAAGCCAAGTTCTCCATCAGCGGCAATGTACACCTTCATGAAGGCGCCGCCAAACCCGATCCGTTTACCCAGGCATCGCCGGTAAACATCATCCAGGTCGACCAGGCCTTGTTCGTACATTTCGTATGGACCCAGAGCGGCATCCTTTCCAAATTGCTGAACACCTCCTGCAAATGGGAATGCCGTGTGTACCTCGAAGAAATGGGGAAACAGGAAACCGACAATCCGGCGCCGACTTACGTGAATTTTGTCGCAATTGACGGCAATACCTACAGCGCCTATGTAACCGTTCCTGCCGGCAGCCTTCGGGAAGGCGCCTACAAGGTGGTTGCTACCCTGCAATTGAACGGCCCGACCGGTAAGCCCACGCCAATCGCCGCTTATGAAGAAGTTGGCATTCTTCAGGTTTACGAAGATTAATACCATTGCCCCTTAGGGCGCAGCATGGAGGGGGCTACGCATGGCGTTGCCCCCTTTGTTGTTTCACCAAAAAACCAGAAATATTATGATACCCCAATCTATAACAGCGGCTATTGCCCGGGAAAACCCAACGGCAAAACCCGGCTTTTACTGCTTCAAAGGGAAAGATAAACAGTTCTTCTTTTATTTCATGGGCAAAAACCGGGAGATCCTGCTGCACAGCAAGGCCTACGCCTCTGCCAAAAGCGCGCAATCGGCTTTCGGGCGGATTCAGCTCCAACCGCTGAAACTCCATTTCTTGGAAGAAACGGGTAATTTCAGCTTTTCTCTGCTCGACGGCAACCAGAAAACGCTTGCCTCAGGCCCCGGATTTAAAAGTGCAGCCGAACGCGACCAGGCCGCGGCCAGGTTGGAAAGTCAATGGCTTGCGCCGGGTAAAGCGACGCCAAAAGAGGAAAAAACCGTTCTCCCGGTTGGAACCTCCGTACCTGCCCCCGTCGCCAACCGCCACAGTTTCAGACTGGATTTTTACAAAGGCGACAAAGACCACCCCGTGAGGGGCAGGATCGAATACCTGCTGACCCAGGAAAAGGTCAGCTTTGACGGCATTCATTCGGAGGCGATCGAGAAATTTATCCGTGGAAAACTCCGTTTCGGCCATCACGAAGCAATTGCAGCGCCTGCTGCCGACGGGCTGGAATTGCAACTTTTGCAGGCTGGAACGCCGGTAGAGAAGGAACTTTTGCCGGCCGGGCAAAATTTTGAAGTGAACATCAGGGGGATTGGCAAAACGATGAATGCTCTGGAGGCTTTTATTCACGCCAAATCGCTCGCATCGGGCCAGAACAGACTCATCGGGCGGCAGACCTACAAACCCGCCGCAGGGAATACGCTGACCGTCAACGTTCTGACCAATGGCCTCGATCCCGGCATGTACAGGCTGACCGCTATTCTGCAGGACGCCGAAAATTTGAACGGGATGCCCCTGATGGAGGGCAACCGATTAATGCAACTGGTTTAACTCAGGGAGGAAAAGACCTCCGCTTCATCCCATACCACAGGATTGTGGACGCCGGTGTGAAGCGCCGTCTGGTCTCCGGGTTCAACCAACTGCATCTGGCCGGAAGGCCAATGGGTTTTGCGCAACTGGCCGCATTCAGGGCAGCTGAAGATAATCCATTCGCCTTCCTGCCAACTTTGTGTTACATGGCGCTTGCCGGTGTTCGATAGTGATGCTTTCAGGTTTGACATAACGTTATATCGTTTTCTGCACTGGAAAAACCCTTAATGTTGCGAATGTCGGGAATTATCCCGGCATTTTTTGTGTCCCGGATGGTTTTTCTACTATATTTGTAACACTAAACCGAAAACGGCATTAATAGTCAATGAATGTTGTTTCACCCCAAAATCCAAAAACCATGAAACCTTCTATTCAAATTCACCGCACTCAGGCCTCGGCCTGTTCTTTTTCTTTCCTTTTTGTTCCATCCGCAGACTTGATCCGGCATTTGCCCTTATGGCTTTGACAAGTGTCTTTTGACACCGGCCTCTGGCCTTTGACAGGAAAATGATAGATTGTTACAGTTGCGGATAAAAGAATGAAAACCCCTGATAAAAACCTGGTATTAATCAGTTTTGATCCCTCTCTGGCCCATGTCGTGCAACAGGCCGTGGAAGGAGAATTTTCTGTTTTTTCCTGTGACGAATTGTCCGGAAAAAAGATCGGAGCTTTTGAACCCCATGCCGTTTTCATCTGCCCCAACGGCAATATTAAAACCAACCTGGAAGATATAAAAGATCTCGTCAACAATCTGGAAGGAGTGCCCGTATTGATGATGTCGGCCAACGCCGATGCGGATGACGTCGTAAAAGCCTTCAGGTATGGCGTCAAGGATTTTTTTCTTTGGCCCGAACCTGTGGAGAATATCCGTTCAAGCCTTTTGAGGTTTACCCATTCCAGGCGGGCGGGGTTGAGGAACTGGGCAGGCCGGATCATGAACAGATTGTTCCAAACTGAGCGAAAACCAGGATCTGTTCCGGTATCCCGGCAGTTCGTTTCTTCTATTACGGAATCTTCCGGGGCCGGATATGACCTCTGCATCCGGATGTTTGGCGGGTTCTCCATAGAAACGCGCGTCGGTCGCCTGCCTTGTCTGAACGGTCTGCAATCCCCTTCCCTGCTGGCTTATTTGATCTGCCACCGCAACAAACCTGTAAGAAGAGAGGTCCTGCTGAATGAATTCTGGCCCGACCGAAACCAGGAATCCGGCCGGAATTCGCTGAATGTAGCCCTGCACACGATCCGGACTTACCTGCGGGAAAATACTGCCTTTGACGACCTGATCCTTTACCAGAACCGCGCTTACAGCCTGAAACCCGGCCTGGTGATCCGCACGGATATCGAGGCTTTCACCGAACTATGGGAAGCCGGTCGCCAACAAGAAGCTTCAGGTAAAAAGGAACAGGCCGTTAAAACCTTCGAAGCGGCCCTCGCCTTGTACAGGGGCGATTTCCTGGAGGGTTTTCAAAGCGAAGGGTGGGCCGGGTACACCCGGGATATGCTTTCAGAATATTATCTCCGGATCCTGGACAAACTGGCTGCTCATTACCTGGGCTGCAAACAATACGACAAGGCCCTCGACCTGGGGCAGCAACTCCTGCTGAAAGACCCGCGCGAAGAAGGTATCCACCGCCTGCTGATGAAATGTTTTATCAGCCTGAAACAACCCGAAAAGGCCCTGAAACAATACGAAAAGTGCCGGGAGATGCTCCAGCGGGAATGGGAGGCCCAGCCTTCTGAGGAGACGCAGGTGTTGTATGAGGCGGTAACGCGCAGCCGCCGCCTGTAGTAGGGATGACCCTTGTGATCACCCAATCGAACTAATTTGTTGATGCGTTGATGCGTTGATTTGTTGATTCGACCACGCCGCGGCGTAGCGTTCCAATCCAACCAATTTTACCCTATCCCCTCTTTTCCTGCATAAAAAGGTCCGTCTCCGCCGTCTTCAGATCCAGTTCTTTGATCCAGACATTCCGATACAGGACGTTATGGCCTTCGGCTTGTAGCTTCAATCCCCCCGGCGTATCCGTGATGCCCTTGCCGCCATCGTTACCGCCGTCGATGCCCGAATTGGGGCCGCCCCAGACCTGGTTGATCGATTGGTTGGTATGCACTTTCACGCCGTTGAAATACATAGAAACCATGGCTTTTTCCGTCCGCTTGCCGTTTTCAAACCGCGCTGCCCTGAAAATGATATCGTATGCGTTCCATTTACCTACCCCGTTGTAAGGATAGTAAGGGGATGCTTTTTCATTGATCACGGCCGCCATGCCATGCGCCGTCGAATCGCCGTCGAGCACCTGGATCTCATAACGGTTCTGCAGGTAAACGCCGCTGTTACCGCCGGGTTCGGCGATCAGGAATTCGACATGCAGCCTGAAATCGCGAAACGCTTTTTTGGTCACAATGTCCGCAGCGCCGTATTTGCCCCCCGCTCCGGCGGGGTCGTTGCTGCTCACGGCCTTGCCTTTGCCTGCCGGGTTGTCGACCACCGGCCATTTGACCGGCAATGCAGCGGAAAACCGGGGTCCTTCCCAATAGGTCCAGTTTTTATGCAGCGATTTGCCTTTGCCGTTGAGGTAAACTTTGGCGCCTTTGGGCGCTTTTGCACCTACGCCGATCTGGGCGTCGAGGGTGGCGCTGAAGGCTAAAAAACAGATGAGAAAGAGGCTGGTTTGTCGCATTTTAAAATGGCATTTTAGTGATGAACCCATGGATGGGACGAAAACGCTCAAATTTAAAAAAATTGCGACAAACAGGAACTAAAAAACGATCCGTCAAGGTGTCGGACACCTCCGAGGTGTCCGACACCTATCGGTCACAAACCAGCCAACTGGCCCCTCAACTCCAGCAATTCCGGATGTTGGGAATTGGTCCTGCCGGCCACCTTCAAATGTTCACTGGCAGCCTGTACATCCCCTGTTTTCAGGAGGATACCCGCCAGGATGCGGTTGACGTCGATATTATCCGGGCGTTTTTCCCATTCTTTTTTGGCGTATTCGAGGGCTTTCTGCGGGTTTTTGGCCATACCGGCGTACAACTGAGCATATTCCAGGTTCATATTGTGGCCGCTTTTGACGTCGTCTTCCAGCATTTCCCAGATGGCGGCCATGGTTTTTTCAAATTCCGCGGTCCGGCCGGTCGCCTGGTATATTTCGGCCAGACTTTCATAAAACCCGACTTCCGGGATGGCCGCGCAGGCCGTTTTAAGCAATTGTTCCGCCTCGGTATATTGGCCTTGTTTGATCTTCAGGTCGGCAAGGGCCGCCTGCGCAAAAGGGTAACCCGGCCTTTCTTCCAATGCGATCAGGTAATGCATTTCTGCTGTTTGAGGATCGCCGTACTGCTCATACAAATGGCCCAGTGTCAGACGGGTCCAGGCGCTTTGTTCGTATCCGGGAAAACCGGCTTCCACAGCCATCTCCATCGCCTCAATGGCGCCCTTGACGTCGCCGTGGATCTCCCGCAAATAAGAGACCCGGGAATAGGACCGAAGGTCGGGCCGGGTAGCCGCCATTTTGTCGGCCATTTTCACAGCTTCTTCGTAGGCGCCGAGTTCTACGTTGGCGTCGGTGAGAATGCCGTAGACCCAGGCGTTGTAGGGATTGAGTTCCATTGCTTTTTTGCCGGTTTCCAGTGCATCGGCAAATTCGTGTTGCGACAACTGGATGCCGGCCTTGAGCACCAATGCCCGGAATAAAATATCCTTATCCTGGGGTTGGGTTGTCAAAATTTCATCGGTCAGCTTTAATGCGGCCGGGTAATAATGCCCGTGTTCGCCGCTGATACGGGCCTCGTTGACAAACAACTCGGCGAGGTCAAGACGGGGTTCCAGTGCGTCGGGGTTGTCGGTCAGGGCTTTGCGGGCTTCACCGTACTTGTTTTGTACGAGCTCCCATTCTTTGCCGTTGTAAATGGCTTCATTTCTTTGGAGTAGCTTCGGGATTTTATACTCCCCGGACACTTCCTGCGGGTCTGGCTGCCGGCAGGCCGAAATGAAAAGGATCAGTATGCTGAAAAGGCAGGTTGTTGTGCGCATGGCTTTTTAACTTATTTTTTGGGTGATAAAATGAGTTTTGATATGCTAATGCATGATGAATCGAGGAACTGAGGAACTGAGGAACTGAAGATGCGATAGGTAGCCCATCGCCTCCTCGCCTCCTCGATTCCTCAATTAAAATGAGGCAGAAAGGCTTGGGAAACCGAAGCTTCCCAAGCGCCATCGTAGTGAAAGTGACTACCTGCCTTTAACCAGTTTATGGATCTGGTACACGTGGCCGCCGTCGCCGCTGATCCTGGCAAAATAAATGCCGGACGGTTGGGCGGTTGCGTCCCAGTCAACTTCGTATTGGCCGGCTTCCAACCGGTCGTTGAAGAGGGTTTTGACCGTTTTTCCGCTCACGTCGATCACGTCGATCCGGATCTGGCCCGGCTCGTCCACCTGATAACGGATGGTCGTAGTGGCCTGGAACGGATTTGGGAAATTGTACAGCATGGCTTTCTCCCCGGTTGCCGCGGCCTGCAAACCCAGGCTGCCGGATTCGGGTACGCCTTTGTTGCCGGCAAGGCCGGTTACCAGCCCGCCGCATGCGCTGTCGCCTGCCCAGGGTTCTGCCAGGAACGGGAAAGAAGTCCGGAAAGGCTTGTCGTTGGCTTCAATGCCCGTGGTATAGGTCAGGACATCCAGCAGATCAGTGGTCACCGGATTCGGACTGCCGGCCGTATAATCGTCGTACCAAAGCCCGATGGCAGCCAGTGCAACGCCCGCTACAGCCTGCAATTCGATGCGGGTCACGTCATCCTCCAGGCGGCGCCCGTTGGGGAAGCCGTCCATATTGGGGATCCATTGCAGGGCAGTGGAAGTATTATAAGCCGGATCGGTCAGGCCGAGTACTGCGGCTTGTACGATGCCCAGTGAACTGAATTTCGGGTGGTTCCGCGGTGTAGGCGTCACCGCCATATTCAGGCGCAGCATATCGCCGCCGTTGGGCAAAAAGTTGTTGATAAACGGTTTGCCTGCGGCCAATGGGTTGCCGTTTTTACCCGTCGCCAGTTGGTAAGGCGGGAAATTGGGCACGCCAGTATGGAAAATCGGCCATAGATCCACCGACCGGGGTTTGCCCGGCCCGGGCAGCAAAAGGGAGCCAAAAATGGCATCGTCCAATGCGGTGCCGGCGACGGCTGCGGAACCTTTTAATCCGAACAATCCGTCGTTTCCATTGCCGAAGTCAAACCCTTGGAGGGAATTCCGCTGGATGCGCAACGGCGCCAATGCCGGAACAGCGCCGCCGAAGAGGTCGTCGTCCATATAAAGCGCCAGTTCCGGATTGTAGAAATATTCATCCAGCGTGTTATCGGCCAACTCGTCGTACGGCGTGATCGAATTCCAGTAATCTTTCATGCCCACCGGAATAACGGCTTCGTTGGTCAGGGGCATACCCAGGCGGGAAACCTGCACCCAGTCGCCGGAATGTTGCTCGCCCCCCGGGGTCAGCGTTCGGATCTGACGGCGGCTGGCGGAAGCCCATACGCCGATCACCCAGTTGCTGTCCAGGATATTGACGGGGCCTCCGCGGGTACCCTTTTTGATCAGGTAACCGATGGGGATTTCCATGGCGATGGCGCTGGTGTTCATACAAGCGATGCCGTCTCGCGGGTCGCCGTCCTGGCGCGGTGCGTCGCCCAGATCAAAGATGCCGCCGAGGTCAACAAAAAACGGATCGTCGACCGGGCCGCAGAAGACGCGCTCACCCGTATAAGAACTCCGGATGGAATTTTTCATCAAAACACTGTAAGACCGGTTGACGCCAATCGGTGATTCAATAGACCTTTCGCCGATATTATTGGGTGGAACAGGGCCGCCCCGCATGATGGTCAGCCAGCTCTGCCCGCCGTCGATGCTTTTCTCGAGGTCATACGTGGTTTTGAGGTTTTGTTTGCCCAACCGGATATTAAAAAATGTGGTAGGATCCTCATTTTTGATCTTGAAGGTAAAACGGTAAATAACCTCATCGCCGGGTTTGTTGGCGTCGTTGTCCACATGGATCTCATAGCGGATATTTTCACCGAAGCCGTAATAATTCGGGCCGCCGTGAGGCAATTGCAAAGGCACATAAGTGGCGATAATAACGATGTTATTGGGCCTGTGCGGACTCCTGAACGCATACAGGTCTACATTATCAGCCAACGGGTCGTCGGCGATCAGTGGCGCTTCCCGGTGACTGGAAGCCTGCACGCTGTTTGGCAGCATCATCCAGCAGGCCAAAACCAGGAGGGCCGGGATAAAAAATAAACGATGAATATGTTTCATTTTTGGTCTTCTTTTAATAAGTTTAAAAAATCACCCAAAAACAACTTCCCCAAATGGTGATGTGGCAGAATACTCTTGTTTGAAAACGACTGAGAACTGGCGAACTGCCAACTGCCAGCTTTTCCCAAACAAGGAAGTTTTTTCAGATGAAGGTTCACTGCCCCGTCTCCTTCCCGCTCCAGGGGGTTGCCACATAAGGAAATTCTGATTTGAAGGGTTTGTCGTTGGCCTCCACGCCGGTGGAATAGGTCAGCACGTCGAGCAGATCGGTTGTTACCGGGTTGGGGCTGCCGGCGATATAATCGTCGTACCACAAACCGATAGCCGCCAGTGCAACACCGGCAACAGCCTGTAATTCAATCCGGGTTACATCATCCTCGAGACGGCGTCCGTTGGGGAAACCGTCCATATTGGGAATGAACTGGATGTCGGTCGTTCCGTTGTAAGCCGGGTCGGTCAGCCCCAAAACAGCCGCTTGTACAATACCCAGCGGGCTGAAATTCGGGTCGGTTCTCGGGGTAACCGGTACGGCCATATTCAGGCGCAGCATATCGCCGCCGTTGGGCAAAAAGTTGTTGATGAATGGTTTGCCTGCCGCCAATGGGTTGCCGTTTTTACCTGTCGCCAGTTGGTAGGGCGGGAAATTGGGCACACCGGTATGGAAGATTGGCCATAGGTCGACCGAACGGGGTTTGCCAGCGCCGGGCAGCAAAAGGGTTCCAAAAATCGCATCATCCAATGCAGTACCGGATACGGCAGCCGATCCCTTTAGTCCAAAAAGGCCGTCTTTGCCGTTGCCGAAATCGAAACCTTGCAGCGAATTGCGCTGGATGCGCAGTGGCGCAAAGGCCGGCACAGCGCCGCCGAACAGCGCGTCGTCCATATAGAGCGCCAACTCCGGATTGTAAAAGAAACCATCCAGGGAGGTGTCGTTCAATTCATCGTAAGGGGTGAGCGAATTCCAATAGTCCTTCATGCCGATCGGAATAACGGCTTCGTTGGTCAGCGGCATGCCCAGGCGGGATACCTGTATCCACTGCCCTTCCTCGGTCGGAGCGCTCCCGCTCGTGCTCAGTGTACGCATCGAAAGGCGGCTGGCGGAGGCCCAGATACCGATCACGTAGTTCGCATCGAGGATGTTGGCGGGTGTGGCCGGAGCGCCGGCTTTCAGCAAGGTGCTGATGGGTACCTGGATGGCGATCGAATGCACATTGTAGCGGGCAAGGCCGTCGCGTGGATCGCCGTTTTGGCGGGGTGCATTGCCGAGGTCAAAAATCCCGCCCAGATCCACATAAAACGGATCGTCGGAAGGGCCGCAAAATACCTTCTCGCCGGTGCTGCTTGTAGCAATGGCCTGGGCGATCAGGTCTTCGTAAACCGAACCCAGTCCCACACCGCTTTCAATCGACCGGGGGCCGATGTTGGCGGGCGGTACCAACCCTTCCAGTACGACCGTTGTGAAGGTCTGGCCGCCATCCATGCTGCGCTCCATCTTGTAGGTGGTCTTCAGGTTGATTTTACCCAACCGGATGTTGAAAAAGGTGGTAGGATCTTCATTCACCCTGTTGAAGGTGAAGCGGTACACGATCTCGTCGCCCGGTTTGGAAGCGTCGTTGTCGATGTGGATCTCGTACCGGATGTTTTCGCCAAAGGTGTTGTAATTCGGCCCTCCGTGCGGCAATTCAGCCGGGATGTAGTTGGCGATAATGGTGATGGTGTTCGGGTCATCCGGGCTCCGGAAGGCGTACACATCGGTGTTATCCGCTAACGGATCGTTGGCGATCAGGGGCGCTTCCCGGTGGCTGGATGCCTCGGCCGCAAAGCCGGACAACAGCAGCATGCCGACACCGATCGCTTGAATGGTTTTTAAAAAGATTTTCATCATTTTAATGGTTTATTGTGAAAAATGCTTTCCAAAAGTTTCCCACCCTGCGTGCTATTGCATGCAGGTTCTGGTCTATTGTCCTGAATATTAAATTGAATACCGGAAGGCCGGATGAAGGGATGACGGAACGTCTCCCCTTCTCACCCGGCGAAGCTTTGGCCACGCCGCGGCGTGGGGCTCAACTCTCCTGCTGAGCGCAGCCGACTCCGTCAGCCATAGGCGACTTCGTCGTCCGGAGGCCGA
>CAZLEF010000031.1:0-18558 GCA_964558465.1 uncultured Lewinella sp.
GCGGGAGAGATAAAAAGAGCACTGCGGCTCCCCGTTCTTCGGGGGGCCGCTTTGCTTTTGGGGCTTTGAAGTTGCAAACTTCAAAGAGCGGGGAAATACAAGCGCAAAGCGGCTCCGCCTTCCCGGCGGGGCCGTTTTGCGTTTTAGGCTTTGAAGTTGCAAACTTCAAAGAGCGGGGACGTTCCAATGACGTTTTCCGTCCGGGGAAAAAATAATCCGGGTTTTTTACCTTGATTTTTGTTTTTTTCGTACCTTAGCCTCGATTTTTTCAGCATAATCCCATGAATATGAGAATCACTACCGGAAAGCGATTACTTTCCCTTCTACTGCCATTATTGTTTGCACATCTGGCGGCGACGGCCCAGCCTAAAGTATTTTTTCAAGACCAAAATGTTGAACCTGGAGAGACCTTTAAAGCAAAGGTCAGGGTAGCGGATTTTTCCGATGTCCTGGGTTTGCAGTTTTCCGTGAGATGGGACCCACAGGTCCTTGAATTCAAAGGCGTATCCGATTTTGGGCTGGAGCTGAATCTCAATGAAAATTTTGGGTTCAATTATGCCCTTTCGGAAGGCCGGATCGGCTTTTTGTGGGTTGAACCTTCATTGACGACCATTTCGCTTGCAGACAGCACGGTACTATTTTCCATCGATCTGGAGGCCGTCGGCGCGCCGGACGATACCACCTCCATGCGTTTCTGGAACCAGGCGCCCCTGCCCAATCCGGAGATTTACAACGGAAATTCCCAAACCATTCCTGATGCAGGTTTTATTCATGGCATGGTAACCCTGGAAGGCCCGACCGCTGCAACCTACAACAGTGCGCCGGACAAAATTGTACTCATTGAGGCCTTTCCCAATCCTTTTACAGACCAGATTACTTTCACCATCGAACTCAGCGCACGCACAGACGCCGGTATCCTGATCCGGGATATCCGGGGCCGGGTCATTTATGCCTCGGAGGAACGCCTGAATGCCGGCCGCAATCAGCTCGTATTGCCCATGGAAGCTTTTCAGCAACCCGGGGCGTATACCTGCCAGATCAAGGGGCCGGATTTTATTCTATCGCAAAAAGTAATTCTAGTCGACCGTTAACTTATTCCTAAATCATCCCAAATTCCGATAAAATGGTAAAAAGATTTACATTCCTGGTTACAGGGGCCTTGTTGCTTTTGTGTACCTACGCGCAGGCGCAGCAGCCTACCTTTATCCTCAGCCCGGCGACCAATACGGTTTCCGTAGGGCAGACTTTTACCGTCAATGTTTCGGTCTCAAACTTCACGAATATCGCCAGTACCCAGTACGCCATCGGCTGGAATGCGGCGGTTGTCGAATTTGTTTCCGTTTCAAATATCAACGGGACGGCCTTACCCGGATTCACCATGGCCAACCTCGGCACGCCGGGCACGGGCAACGTACCGAATAACCGCGTTTTTGTCAGTTGGAATGAACCCAACTTCAACGGGGTGAATGTAACAGCAGGAACCACTTTATTTACGATTACCTTCCGCGGCCTGGCCAACGGAACGTCGAATATCGCCTTCAACAATGACCCTCCCGGGATCGAGGTACTCAACGGCAATTTTGTGGACGTGGGTATGACCCAGCAAAATGCAACAGCCACGGTGGGTACCGGACAAGGGGGCGGGGGCGGCACGGGCCTGATGGTTACGATCGCGGATGTAAACGGCGCCACCGGCCAGCAGGTTTGCATGAACGTATCGGTGCAGAATTTTACGAATATCCTGGGTATGCAGTTCAGCATCAATTACAATCCGGCCATGCTGCAATTTGCCCAGATCACCAATATCAACCTGGCGGGCCTCACCGCAGGGGCTTCTTTCGGCAACCCGGCGCCCGGCGCCATCACCATGACCTGGAACGACCCCAACGTCACAGGCCTGACGGTAGCCAACGGAACTGCGATCTTTTCCATTTGTTTTAACGTGATCGGCAACGCTTCTTCCAATGTGACCATCACGGGGAGCCCCACCCCGGTTGAGGTGATCGACGGTAACCAGAACGAAGTGAACCTGACAACGGAAAGCGGGACGGTTACGGTCGGCGGCGGAACCGGCGGCGGAACCTGCAGCTTCACCGGTTTTGGCCTGATCCTGGAAGATGTCAATGCACAAACCGGGCAGCAGGTATGCCTCGATGTAACGGTTCAGAATTTTACGAATATCCTGGGCATGCAGTTCAGCATTAACTACGACCCGAACGTGCTGCAGTTTGACCAGATCAATAATATCAACCTGGCAGGGCTTACCACCGGCGCTTCTTTCGGAACCCCGGCGCCCGGAGTCATCACCTGTACCTGGAACGACCCCAATGTGGTGGGGCTGAGCGTAGGAAACGGAACCACCATTTTCAGCATTTGTTTCAACGTGATCGGCAATTCGACCACTACCGTGACTTTCTCCGGCAATCCGACCCCGGTGGAAATTACGGACGGCAACGAAAACCCTGTCGTTTTTAACAATTGCTCGGGCACGGTTACCCTCGGCGGCGGCGGCCCGACCTGCAACGACGGCATCATGAACGGCAACGAGACCGGTGTGGACTGCGGCGGATCCTGCGCCCCTTGCGGCACAGGTACAGGCGGCACGGGCTGCCCGTCGGCCGGCTGCAATATCAACGGATTCGGTTTGATCATCGAAGATTTCAGCGCTACTGCGGGCCAGCCGGTTTGTGTAAATGTCTATTCCAACAGTTTTACCAATATTCTGGGGATGCAGTTCAGCATCAACTACGACCCCAATGTGCTGCAATTTGACGAAGCGACCAATTTCGGCTTGCCGGGCCTGGTGGCTTCCAACTTCGGCAACCCGGCGCCCGGCGCCATCACCTTTACCTGGACCGACCAGGAACTCGACGGGCATACGGTGGCCAACTGCACTTCCATCTTTACCTTGTGTTTTAATTCCGTCGGCAATACAACCACTACAATTTCATTTTCCGGCAACCCGACTCCGGTGGAGATCACCGACGGCAACGAACAAAACGTTGCGTTCAACAGTTGCTCAGGTACCATTTCATTTGGCGGGGCGCCCAGTTGCAGCGACGGCATCATGAACGGACAGGAGACCGGCGTAGATTGCGGCGGCCCGGATTGCGAACCCTGCAACCCTGACCCCAGCGGCTGCCCATCAGCCGATTGCAACCTGCCCGCCAACGCCTTCGGATTGATCCTGGAAGATATGAATACCCAGACCGGGCAACAGGTCTGCGTGAACGTTTTTACCCATAATTTTTCGAATATCCTGGGTATGCAGTTCAGCATCAACTACGACCCGAATGTGCTGCAATTTGTCCAGGCGACCAATTTTGGGTTACCCGGCCTGGCGGGCGCCAATTTTGGCAACCCGGCGCCCGGCGCAGTCACCTTTACCTGGACCGACCAGGAGCTTGACGGGCATACCGTGGCCAACTGCACCTCAATATTCACGTTGTGTTTCAATGTGACCGGCGGGGACGGTACCAACAGCGTGATCAGTTTCACGAGCAACCCGACGCCGGTGGAGATCATCGACGGCAATGAACAAAACGTGGCATTCAACTCCTGCACCGGTACGCTTTGCATTGGCGATTGCAGCGGTACGGCTTGTGTAGCGCCGCAGGTCAGCGAAACGGTTACGAACGTAAAATGCAAGGGTGAAAACTCGGGGGCGGTCAGTTTGCAGGTGCTCGGAACAGGGCCTTTCACTTTCCAGTGGGGTGGAGTAGCTTCCGCCATCGGCAACGTGCCCACCGCTACCGGCCTTGCCGTAGGTACAGCAACCGTAACCGTCACGGATATGGGCGCGTGCAACCTGACGACCACCAGGAGTTTTAACATCACCGAACCGCTTTCTGCCTTAACCGCTCTCGTTACCAACCAGCAAAACGTGTTCTGCCCGAATGACCCCAACGGCGCCATTACGGTGACGGCAGCCGGTGGAACGGCGCCTTATTTTGCTGATTGGTGCTGCAACCTGCCTGACAATGATTTCAGTCAGACCGGGTTAATGGCCGGAACCTACAGCGTGACGGTCTCGGATAACAACGGCTGTACCAAGGTGATCAACAATATCCAGATCCAGGCGCAAAACAGCCCGATCACGATCAACGCTGCGCCGGTACCGATCCCCCAAGGGGGCGGCGGCGCGGTCAATGTCAGCGTTTCCGGCGGTACAGGCAACCTGTCATTCAACTGGGACGGCCCCAACAACTTCGACGCAGGTACGGAGGACATCAGCAATCTCAACACACCGGGCGAATATTGTTTGAGGGTGACGGACGCTGCCGGCTGTACGGCTGAGCGCTGCGTCTTTTTGCCAAGAGAACTGGTCATCACCAATTTCCTGATCGCCAAACCCTGTCCCGGCGCCGGTAACGGCTCTATTGACGTATCTGTCCAGGGCGGTGTGGAGCCCATTACCTATAAGTGGACGAGGGCGGGCAACCCGGCTATCATCGCTGTTACCCAGGATATTTCCAACCTGACCGCAGGCATGTACCTTGTCATGGTTTCGGACGCCAGCGGCCAGCAGATCACAGGTACATTTGAGGTCTCGGTCAACAACCCGGTCATCACGCCCGCCATTGTGCCTGCGGACGGCGGAAGCAACGGATCGATCACCCTGAACATCCAGGGCGGGAACGCAGGTTATGCCTTTAACTGGGGCCCGAACGGCACAGGCGCATCCATCACCGGCCTGTCGCAGGGAGAATACTGCGTGACCATTACTTACCAAACCTTCTGCAGCTTCCAGGGCTGTTATGTGGTGCCCGGCGAAGCCCTGGCATTGGCCATCAACAGCCAGACGGGGGTAGACTGTTTCGGCAACGACAACGGCACCCTGACTATCAATATCAAAGGCGGAGTTGGTCCGTATACCGTTGCAATCGGAGAAGACAGTTATCAATACAACAATTTAGGAAATCATACCATTACCGATATCCCGGGAGGGACTTACGACGTCGTTTTATCCGACAGTCAGGGTAACGAGGTAACCCAATCAGTCACCATTGCCGAACCTGCTCCCATTGCCGTTGACGTGATTGTCGTACACGATACGGAAGATTCGGGCTGCACGGGCAATATCACGCTGGATATCACCGGCGGTACGCCTACCTACAATGTGGTGTGGAATGCACCGGTTGTCGGCCCCCAGATTGTGGTTTGTGAAGGCGCCTATAACGCAGTGATCACGGACAGTAAAGGATGCCAGGCGACAATCGGTAATATCGCCGTGAATACCTTCGGCGAATCCGCTTTGATAAAAGACGCAGATTGTGAGGACGATGAAAATGGCGCAGTTACCCTCACGCTGACCGGGGGTAAAACGCCTTACGATATTAAATGGCGGGAAACCCAGAACGGACCCGTTATCGCACAGGGCATGAGCCTGCCCAACCTGGCGCCCGGCACCTATTTTGCCGAGATCACGGAAGCCTCTGGAAATATTCTGAACCGCAGTTATACGGTGGGGACTGTTTCCGAGCTGAGGGTTGACGCGGTTGCAGTGACGGATTTCAACGGCTTTGACGTCAGTTGTATTGATGCATCCGACGGCATATTGCAGGCTGCAGCGACCGGGCAATCCGGGCCGGTAACTTACGAATGGCTGCTGAACGGTTCGGTTGAAGGCACAAATGCCACCCTGAACAACGCTTCGGCGGGCATTTACACCCTGCGCGTATTTGACGACGATTGCACCCTTGAACGGGAAATTGAAGTGACCGCTCCGGCGGCGCTGGCGCTTGAAGTGTTGAACATCAAACCGACGGAATGCAAGGGAGAGCGCAACGGAGAGATCGTTGTACAGGCTTCGGGCGGGGTTACGACCCAGCCTTATCTCTACCGCTGGGCCAACAATGATTTCGGGCCGGTTTCCGATTTCCTGCCGGCCGGTACGCATACGGTATCCGTTACAGACGCCAATGATTGTGTACTTACCGAATCGTTCATCGTACCTGAACCGGATATATTGGAAGTCAGTGTGGAAACCGAACCGGCAACGGAGGAGTGCAACGGGGTAGCGCGTGCCGTGGTGACAGGCGGCAACCCGCCCTACAATTTCAACTGGCTCAACCTGACCAACACGACCACTGAGATTGTGACCGGCCTTTGCCCGGGCGATTATCAGGTGGAAGTGACCGACTTTAACGGCTGTCAGAGCAAAACCGGCGTAGGGAAAGTGGCGGACAAACGGTTCCCCTGCCTGGAAGAAAGGGTGGTTATTACCCCCGACGGCAATGGTTCGAACGACGAGTTTATTATTTTCTGCATTGATGAACTGGTCAACAACCACCTGGAGATCTACAATCGCTGGGGGCAGCTGGTGTTTGAAACAGATGACTATCTGAACAATTGGGAAGGAACTTCTCAAAACGGCGATCCGCTGCCCGAAGGCCCTTATTATTTCATCCTGGAATACCTTGGTCCGGATAACCAGTTGATCCAGGTGAAAGGTTCCATATCGTTATTACGCGATTAGAAAATCGTTCGCCAGTTTTGCAGTTCGTCAGTCGCTGATCAGATTGTGTCAAGACTGCCAACTGAAAGACTGGCGAACTGCCAACTGCAACATATCCCATAACATCAACCATTAACCGGTCAAGCTTATGAAAAAGTTATTTTTACTCATATCCCTTGGTTTTGCCTTCAGCCAATTACTGGCGCAGACCGAGTCCATTTTTAACCATTATCATATCAGCCCGGTACTGATCAACCCGGGCGCTGCAGGGTTCAAGGATGAATACCAGTTGCAGGTGAATGCCCGCATGCAATGGACCGGTTTCCCGGATGCTCCCAAAACCTATATGGCGATGTACAACGGCCCGATTGGCCGCACTTTCGGCCTGGGTTTGGGTGTTTTATCGGAGGATGCCGCTCAAATGACGCGCCTGCGGCTCCAGCTCAACTATGCATTCCGGTTTACGGTCAAAAAAGACTGGAAATTCGCTTTCGGCTTTTTCACGGAGTTTCAGAACATGGACGTGGATAATGCCGCCTCAACGGGTACTTTTTTTGACCCCGGCGACCGCACACTGGAAGACTTTCTCAACGGCCGAAGCCAGTTTGACGCGGCCGTCGGCGGATTCGGTACTTTCCGCGACCATACGTTCTTCGGCCTGACGTTCAACAACCTCGTGAAAAACAAGCTGGCCGCCATCCAGGTGGATGCCAACGAATCCTTTTTTCAGTATTATACCTTTAACCTGGGCCATAAATTTTTCCTGGACGAACTCAACCTTACCCTGGAGCCCTCCCTGTTGCTCCGCCAGATCCGGGATGTGCCCTTTATGATGGATGTCAACCTGAAAGCAGGATTCCTGGACGACCAACTCATCGCAGGTTTGTCTTACCGTTCGCTGGGATGGCTGGGTATTTTATTGGGCACCAAAGTATCCGGTTTTCACCTGTATTATTCTTATGATCTTTCTTTCCAGCGTTTCCAGACCTTTAATACCGGCTCACACGAAGTGACGGTTTCGATGGCCCTGAAGCGGAAAAACAAGGACGTGAACCGGGGGTATTGATGTTTTGGTTTGGGGTTGTTTGGAGTTGTTTGGGGTTGTTAACGAATGTCCAACCACCCCAAACCATCCCAAACAACCCCAAACCATCCCAAACCATCCCAAACCAAAAAACTATCCCTTCTCCCGAATCCATTGCAAAACCGTGTTCATTTCCTTTTTGATCGGATTGGAACTGCCGGTAAAATTGTTGTGCATAAAACTGAACAGGTAAATTTTACCGGATTTGGCCACCAGGTAACCGCTCAGGCAATGTTTGTTGCGCAAGGTGCCGGTTTTGGCGAAGACAAAGGGTTTGCCGTCCGGACCGGGATACCATTCCCGGATGGTACCGGAAACACCGCCGGCAGGGAAAATGGAGAAGAGCCTTTCGAAAGGAATCCGTTGAGATAATTTTTCGAGTGCAAAAATCACCGATCTGGGGGTAAACAGATTGTACCGGCTCAGCCCGGAACCGTCGCTCCAATACAACTCATCGGGCCCGCCGCTGATCAGTTTTGTTTTGGCATATTCGATCATCAGGTCGGCGTCCTGAATGCCAAATAGGCGGTCGGAACAAATCAGCAGGAGTTGTTCGGCGATGAAATTATCACTATCCTGCATCAGCTTCCGGTACATCGTATCCGGTGTTGGTATAAACAGCGTTTGGGCCTTGGCAACACCAGCCGGCAGCGGCCCCTGCCAGACGCGGACCATCCGGCCCAGGGTATCCGAAAGCATTTCAGCCAGGATTTCATCGGAGTAACGGAAAGGGACCGCATTGGAAAGTTCGGCCGGCATCGGCTCCCGAATCCTGAAAACATTGGAAAATTCGGCCCGTTCCAATTCCGGCGCGTCTTCCCGGAAGGGTTGGAAGGTCAGGATAGAATCCCTGAATATCCGGGGATGAACCTTTACCCCTTCGGCCCCCCGGTTAAAAGCCACCAGGTTGCCGTTGAAGGGCATCGGCGTTCTTTCAACCTGGTACCTGTAAGGATAATCGCTCCAGGCCCAACCCGGTCCGAAACGGTCCGTCTGAAAGGTGAAACCACTGTAAAAAAGCGGACCCGGCCAGGCTTTCAAAAGCGGCGTCAGAGGATCTTCCGCCGGTAATTCGGGGTGCAGCCAGACGGGGTTGCCGGCGCCCCAGAAAAGCAGGGTATCGCCCAGAACCTGGAAATGCGCCAGTGGAATGCTGTCATCCAGAACCTGAACAGCAGTCAGAAAAGTGAATATTTTAGTGTTGGAAGCCGGCGTAAAGAATTTGGTTTCGTTCACCCCGCAGAGCCATTTTTTTTCAGCCGGATCGTACAGGGCAAAACCTGTAAAACCGAGGTTGAAGGCAGGCGACCGGCGCACCATTTCATCCAGCTTTTGCCAGTTTGGCTGCTCGCTCTGAGCCCTGAGCTGGAAACAGAAAAAGAGCAAAAAAACCGTATAGAGCAACATTCCCTGCAGGAAGGGAGGAAACGCCGTTCTCTTTTGATCAATTGTTGTTGACTTCATACCATCCTGATTGTGTTACAAGGGCCAAGTTCTCAAAAATAATAAGAACAATCCGGCTTTCCAGGCGTTCAATTTGCAAACCCGATTTTGAAGCGGTTTACTGTAAGGAAAAGCGGAATTTTGCTACATTTGTGCTCCGCATTCATCAACACTCAAATACCAACGATATGCCTTTTGATATTGAAATGATTAAGGCTTTTTATAAGTCCTTACCCCAAAAAGTTGAAGCAGCAAGAACCGCGTTGGGCCGGCCACTGACGCTTACGGATAAAATATTGTATGCCCATCTACACCCCGAATCGGGGTTGAAAGCTTACGAACGCGGCAAACATTATGTGTTTTTTGCCCCCGACCGGGTAGCCATGCAGGATGCAACCGCCCAAATGGCCCTGCTCCAGTTCATGACCTGCGGCCGCGACAAAACCGCAGTCCCGTCTACCGTACACTGCGATCATTTGATCCAGGCAAAAGTGGGCGCCGAGGTTGACCTCAAAACGGCTAAAGACATCAACTCCGAAGTTTATGATTTTCTGGCTTCCGTGTCCAATAAATATGGCATCGGTTTCTGGAAACCGGGTTCGGGCATCATCCACCAGATCGTTCTGGAGAACTATGCTTTTCCCGGCGGCATGATGATCGGAACCGATTCGCATACTCCCAACGCAGGCGGCCTGGGAATGGTCGCCATCGGCGTGGGCGGCGCTGATGCGGTCGATGTCATGGTCGGCATGCCCTGGGAACTGAAAATGCCCAAAATCATCGGGGTGAAACTGACCGGTCAACTCAGCGGTTGGACTTCCTCCAAGGATGTCATCCTGAAAGTGGCCGGCATCCTGACTGTAAAAGGCGGCACCGGCGCCATCGTTGAATATTTCGGTCCCGGCGCCCAATCGCTTTCCTGTACCGGCAAAGGGACCATTTGTAATATGGGGGCTGAAATCGGCGCCACGACATCTACTTTCGGATACGATGAAGCGATGAGCCGTTACCTGCGGGCAACCGGCCGCGCTGAAATAGCAGACCTGGCCGACGGGGTTGCAAGCCACCTGACCGGCGACCCCGATTGTTACGCCAACCCGGAAAACTACTTCGACCGGGTGATCGAGATCGACCTTTCCACACTCGAACCCCATGTCAACGGCCCGTATACACCGGACCTGGCCTGGCCGATCTCCAGATTTGCCGCAGCCGTGAAGGAAAACGGCTATCCGCAAAAACTGGAAGTCGGCCTGATCGGTTCTTGTACCAATTCTTCATACGAAGACCTTGACCGGGCAGCTTCCCTGGCGAAACAGGCGGTCGCCAAAAAACTCAAAGCCAAATCCGAATTTACCGTTACCCCGGGGTCCGAACAGATCCGGTATACGGTGGAACGCGACGGACAATTGGCGGCTTTCGAAGAAATGGGCGGCGTTGTCCTGGCCAATGCCTGCGGGCCTTGTATCGGTCAGTGGGCGCGCCACACGGATGATCCGAATAAAGCCAACTCCATCATTACTTCGTTCAACCGGAACTTTTCCAAACGCAATGACGGCAATCCGCAGACCCGGTCATTCGTTGCATCCCCCGAGATTGTGACGGCCTTGTCCATTGCCGGCGATCTGACCTTCAACCCGCTGACCGATACCCTGGTCAATGAAGAAGGCGTTGCCGTAAAACTCGATCCACCCACCGGCGTAGAATTACCGCCCCGCGGTTTTGACGTTCAGGATCCGGGTTTCCAGGCGCCTGCTCCCGATGGCAGCCGGGTCAATATTCAGGTGGCGGATGACTCCAGCCGCCTTCAATTGCTCACGCCCTTCCAGCCCATCACCCCCGAACAAGTGAAGGGGATGCGGATACTGATCAAGGCAAAAGGAAAATGTACCACCGATCATATCTCCATGGCCGGTCCCTGGCTTGAATTCAGAGGACACCTGGAGAACATTGCCAAAAATACTTTCATCAGCGCCATCAATTATTTTAACGGCGAGATGAACAGCGTGATCAATTACGTCACCGGGAAATATATGCCGGTGCCTGACTCCGGCCTGGCTTACCGCAATGCAGTGGTCGGTACGGTGGTATTTGGCGAAGAAAATTACGGCGAGGGTTCCTCCCGCGAACACGCCGCGATGCAGCCCCGCTTTTTGGGAGTGAAAGCGGTCGTGGTCAAGTCCTTTGCCCGGATCCACGAAACCAACCTGAAAAAACAGGGTCTGCTTGCCCTTACCTTCGTCAACCCGGACGATTATGAGAAGATCCGGCAGGATGATGTCATCGACCTGTCGGGTTTCGATCAGATGGCGCCGGGAAAAAACCTGGCATTGACGCTGCACCATTCCGACGGTACCGAAGACCGGTTTGAACTCATGCATACCTACAACGAACAACAGATCGACTGGGTCCGCGCAGGCTCGGCTTTGAACAAGATCCGGGAAGAGCTTGGCGCTTGATGCTAGATGCTGGATACTAGATGCGAGCATCAAGCATCCAGTTCGCTTGCAATGCCGTCAAAATAATGCAAGTTTTGGCGCAACAGGCCGGAACCTTCCCATTCGATAACCCGGAAGGCAGTTCTGTAATGGTCAACCCGGAAAGGCGTGCTGTGCATGTCGATCTGGAAGAAAGTGGAAGGCGTGATGTTGACGATCAGGTTGTTGAGATACAAGGTGCGTTCTACGTGATAATGCCCGCAATAGACATGAACGCTGCTGTTATGGGCAAAAAGAATTTCCTGGAGATCATCCCGATTCTGGAGGGCGTATTTATGGTCCATGTAAGGGACGCCGCAAAGGATGGGAGGGTGGTGCATGAACAGAAAAAAATCACCTTTCTTTTCCAGCAGCTTTTGTTTCAGCCATTTGAGTTGCGGGCTGGAAACGGTGCCGGCAGAGGTGTCGAGAAAGATCATTTCCGAACCGCCGGCCTGCCAGGTAAAATATAACTCGTCCTTTTTCAGGTGGTGTTTTTTTTCAAAGACGGCAGCCATCGCCGGAATATCATCGTGGTTGCCCGGGATCACTTCAAACGGGATTCCGGCAAGGGTTAATTGCTGATGGATCCACTTGTAAATATAAGCGTCGCCTTTGTCGAAACACAGGTCGCCGGTGAGAATGAGCGCGTCGGGTTTAAGCCGGGCAGCTTCCTTCAAAACATTTAAAAAATTGGCCCTGACATCAACGCCAAATGTGTTCTCACCGGGTTGTCCGATATGCAGGTCTGTGATTTGTATCAGTCTTGTCATTGTGGTTTTGAGCCGGATGTTCGAATACTGACCATCTTTTTAAGAATATCGAACCAGAAGGGCGCGCCCAGGGAAATCGCCAGAGCAGTAATGATCCAGCCGAGTACCTTGGTCAACCAGTCATACGCGGATGCGTTCACCATATCGGCATTTTTCCAACCCATTCCAAGCGGTGATTCCAATTCTTCTACCTGGCCCTTATAGCTTTTGAATTGTTCGAGCGCGTCGGCAAACTCGAGGTCGGTCCGGACCAGCGAATCAACGCTTTCTTTTTGTGAAAGGGTCTCAGCCGCGGTAACCAGTTGCGATAAAGTTTCGGGGTCGCTTTCCAGGTGTTCGTACAGGGCCAGGGTGTCGGCATTGAGGATCACAGCCATGGAGAGGCCTACCAGGATCAGGACATTGTGCGTGGTGCGCTTGTACCAGCCCGATGCCCGGTCCATGATGCTGTTGTACCAGCCGTCCACTTTGGTTTTAAAAACATCGAGCTTGTTATCGGCCTCCCGCAGCATCTGTTTCAGCACCCGTTTCAGCTCTTCGTTTTCCAACTCGTCGATTTTTGCTGCCAGTTTATCTTCCGAGGTTTCAGCGTCCCCCAGTATCACATCGAATAGAATGGTGCGGAAGGAATCGGCGGCTACATAAGAGGGCGGATCGGTTGATTTTCGGCCATACCGGTGGGAAAGTTGTTTGAAAAGGGGATTCTCTACAAACGACTGGAATATCCGGTCGACTTTCTGGCCTGCTTTTGTTTCCCCGACCAGCATATTCTGCAGGGCTTTTTTCAGATTTTTGCCCCGGAGCCTGAGAAAAGAGGCTATGAATTCCATGATGGTAGTTGCCAGGAGGCTTAACATGAGGAGTACAAAGATCACGCCCAGGACAACGGTTAAAATGGCCATAATATATTGTTAGATTAGGTGTTGTGCGCGTAAAGTTAAAAAACTTTTGGTTGAATTGGAAAGGTGAAGATGGTTTCATGGTTTCACTGCCCTCCTGCGCCTCCAAAGGGAATATTACACCTCAATTTCGCAACAATTGCCCTTTGTTCAATACTCCCAGCACCTTGCCTTTCAGCGTTTTGCCGATAAAAGGCGTGTTTCTGGATTTAGAGCGGATATCCTGTTCCGTAAACACCCATTCCGTATCCACATCAAAAAAAGTAAAATTGGCCGGAGCGCCTTTTTCTATCGGGTGGCAAGGCAACTTCAAAATCCGCCGGGGGCGGATGGCCAGGATCTCTGCGAGGATTTCCGGAGAAAGGGTTTGCCCTGAACTGGTGTTAAGAGCGGCAAAAGCTGTTTCCAGCCCGATTGCGCCGGGTTTGGCATAAGGGAATTCCAATTTTTTTTCCTCCTCTTCCAGCGGCGAATGATTGGAGCAAACCAGATCAATGACCCCTTCCCGAAGACCGGAAAGAAGCCCCTGACGGTCCGTTTCACTCCTCAGCGGCGGTAAAACCTTCAGATTTGAGTCAAAATCAGCCAGGTCTTCGTCCGTAAAAAAGAGGTTCATAGCTGCAACCGACGCCGTTACGGACAACCCCCGGGCTTTTGCCTGGCGGACCAGTTCCACAGAGCGTGCGCTCGAAATATTGTACAGAAGGAGCCGGGACCCCGTATAGGTCAGCAAATCCAGGTCACGTTGAACGATCAGTTCCTCCGCCAGGGAAGGAATACCGCTAAGGCCGAGGCTGGTACTCGTAAATCCTTCATGCATCTGGCCATGCGGAGAAATGGCGTCATCCATCGGCCGGTTGATCACCAGGCCTTCAAAAGCCTTGACGTACAACAACGCCCGAAGCATCAATCCCGCATGTTGGACCGCATATTTGCCATCGGTGAACGCCACGGCGCCGGCCGCATGCATGTCCATCATTTCCGTAAGATCACTGCCGCCGCAGTTAGAGGAAAGAGCGCCCACCGGGTAAATATCAACCGGAAGCCGCTCGGACTGACGCAGCATATACTGGATGCCGGATTTGGACTGAACCACCGGGTCGGTGTTCGGAAAACAAGCCAGGCCGGTGAAGCCACCTGCTGCGGCAGCCATTGATAAAGAAGAAAAATCCTCCCGGTGTTCATAACCCGGATCGCCGGAATGCGCGCCGATGTCGATCCATCCCGGCGAACAAAAAGCACCGTTCAGATCCCAAATAATTGCGTCTTCCACAACCACCAGGTTTTTCCCGGCCTCTGCAATCTTGCCGTCTTTTATAAACAAATCCAGGCGCTCTCCGTGGTGGGGCCCACCGGAATCCAGGATGACCGTGTTTCGGATCAAATAATTCATCCAGACAAAAATTTCAGCAAAATTAATCAGGATATTGGTAACTATACAGGCAGAAGGCAGATGGTGGACGGTTGACGGCAAAAAAGAATCTGATTTTATGCTATGGGACCAAAATCCCAGCGGCCTGGTCCACCATCTCTTTCGACTTCGCTCAGGCGCCTAACCGTCCACCCGCGGCTGGTGTGCGGCAAACTGTAGGCCATCTGCCGTCTACCGTCTACCGTAAGCCATCTACCTCAATATAAATAATGACGGTTGTTATGCCAAACTCCGGTTCCCGGGTTTTTATACAGGTCCAGCCCAGCCGGCCGGATCAGCAATTCATCCAGATAAACCGGCTGATCGCCAAGAGTCGTGTTTTGAAAAACCCAGCGAACGGACAAACCCGCCTGATCCGGGGAAACCGGCCATTCGATCAGCGCCCAGCCGTTGGAATCAAATACCTTGACGCATTCACGAACCTGCCGGCGCCAGGATTGTCTGACCTCTCCGGATTGCGGGTCAAATACCTGGATCTCCATATCCGTCCGGGCATTGAGGTCTGCGTCGATGAACATCCAGGCGGAAAAAACCAGGTCTTTTTGGTCGCCTGCCGGCGTCGGACCTTCAAACAGGACGTTCCAGTCGCTCATTTTGCCCTCAAATGCGCCGCCGCCGAGGTAGGGATGAACGGATTTTTTATCGTCAAAGGATTGAAAAACAAAGGCAGCGGAGGAATCGCTCAGCAGCCACCCGTCGCGGGCCGTAAGGCTGTCCGTTTCCATCCGGGTGCGGATGCCGGCGATCCGGGATTCGAGCCGTTCCCGGAACGATTCCAGCGGCAGTTCGTACAACCTGAATTCTTTTTTTTCATAGAGCAGGACGGCGCCGTCGAGCAAGTGCAGAAAATCCTGTCCGAACTGGTTGTGCCGGATCGAATCCCAAGCCATCAACAAGGGTTTTTGGTTGGGAAAATCCGCCAGAATAGCCGGAAGGCGATACGGTTCGGTCACCAGTTGCAGTTGTTTTAACGTCTGTGACCTGGAGGTCCGGGTCAGGTGGGAACCCGACAGCGGCAGGCCCGTCTGGATGGAGATGGTTTCGCTTTTTTGCGCCACCAAACCGCTGATATCCCACCAGAATTGGTCGGAACCCAGGTTAAAGTAAGGGATCGGCAGCAAGGCCTGATAATCGGCGTAATTGATTTCCCGGATATCCGTGAATCGCCGGCCGGGTTCGTAATCTTCGATGGGGTCGAGGCGCAGGTCTTTATCCGTATTGTACCAATAAGCTTCGGATAGCAGCAGAATTAAAGGGAAGGCCATCACCCAGGACCTTTTGCCAAAATAACGATAAAGGGCTGCCAAGGCTATAATATTCGATGCATAATAAAAGATCCAGGCAAACCGCCCGATGGATCGGAACTGACGGATGGGGCCGGTATAGTTCAACCAATCCTCCAGGCCCGGAATGATAAAGGGGATGCCGAAGGAGAAGAGCAGAATGGCTGTGGCGGAAAGCACGGTGTATTTGAGCCATTCAGCAGATGTGGAGGATTCGAGGATTCGAGGATTTGAGGATTCGAGCCTGCCTGCCGGCAAAGCAGGGATTCGAGAATCCGGCGTCGCGGGTGAACGGGGCTGGAACAGGCGTTTAACCCGCGTGGAAAAAAGGACCGCCAGGCCTGCTATTGCCGTCAGCCCGATATAATTCCGGGCTTCAAAATCATAAGTTTTGATCCGCAGCGCGTGTTCGCCGAGCCATTTCCAATGCGGTTCAAAAGGGGAGGTCAGCAGCCCGCCGGGATAGGCCCTGTAGTTGAAAAAGCCCCAGGGCAGCGCAGAGCGGTCGGTCACCGGGTCGCCCCAGTTCATCGTCCAGTTGAAGTAAACAAATGGAATGATCACCGCAATGCCATAATGCAGCGCATATTTTGGCAGGCGCTTCCAGTCGCGCCGCCAGATCCACCTTACCCCCCAGTATCCTGTAATTGCAAAAGCAATGACGGCAAAAAAGTAAAAATGGATTTGTGGGTAAATCCAGTTCACGACGCCCAAAGCAACGGCCCAACGCCAGTCTTCGTCTTCTTCCCATCGCATCAGGCAATAAAAAACGACCGGGATCACCTCCGGATGGGCCAGGCCGTAATGTGTACTCATCCGGTGGATCTGGGGCGCCAGCAGGGTAATCCCGATCGCTGCCGGAATGGATATCCAGGCCGGCAGGCCAAGCCGGGCCAGGATCAAAAACAGAAAAACGGCGCAAAGCAGAATAGAAACCAGCATGGAAAAATGCATGACCCCCAGCGCATAATCACCCAATCCCAGCAGTTTTAAGACATTGCCGAGAATGGGTTGGCAATTGCCGGGTATGACATGGTCCCCGTACGGATAGTTCATTCCTTCGTAATGGGCATAAGTGGAATCGTGTTGTACATGGTAAAGAAAAGCGTGATAGGCCTGATATCCGTCGCCCCAGGGTTCAATGACCCGGCTGTTGCCGTATTGGAAAAAATCAGGGAAACGCCAGCAGAGGAAGGCAGCGGTAAACGTTGTCAGCAAAAAAAGTTGAATAAGTATTGACTTTGTTTGTGTGTTCATGCCGTGTCCCGGATCATTCCGGACCCAAATATAATGCCTTGTTGGTCCCGATTAGCTGTTTATTTGTTTATTTGTTGATCTGTTGATTTGACCACGCCGAGGCGTGGCGTTTCTATCGCATCAATCACGCCTGTGGCGTGGCACGCGCATCAACAAATCCTCAAATCAACGAATCAACGCATCAACGCATCAACGCATCAACGCATCAACAAACCATGCCCAAAGCTGTGATCACCCGTACCATCTGGCTCCTCGGCCTCATCAGCTTGTTCACCGATATGGCGAGTGAGATGCTTTATCCGGTCATGCCGTTGTACCTGGAAAGCATCGGATTTTCGATTGTCCTGATTGGAGGGCTGGAGGGTTTGGCAGAAGCTGCAGCCGGGCTCAGCAAGGGATATTTCGGCAAATGGTCGGATGCAACGGGGCGCAGGGTCCCGTTTGTACAGGTTGGATACCTGCTCAGCGCGCTGGCAAAGCCGCTTTTGATCCTGTGGACGGCGCCGCTTTGGGTCTTTTTTGTCCGTACGACCGACCGCTTTGGGAAAGGCATCCGCACCGGCGCGAGGGACGCCTTGCTGGCAGAGGAAGCGACGCCTGAGGCGCGGGGCCGGGTATTCGGTTTCCACCGGGGCATGGATACGCTCGGGGCCGCCATTGGCCCTGCTTTGGCGCTTTTGTTCCTGTATTTTAAACCGGAATCCTACAGCGCACTATTCCTGCTGGCCTTTTTCCCGGGTTTGCTGGCGGTTATGGCCACTCTTTTTTTGAAGGATCGTTCAGCGGGGCCAGCCAGAGAAAACCCCCTGCGGGGCAGTTTTTTCAGTTTTATGAACTATATTTCCCATAGCAGCCGGGCGTACCGGCATCTGCTTTTGGGGCTGTTGCTGTTTGCACTGGTGAACAGCTCCGACGTTTTCCTGCTGTTGATGCTCAAACGCCAGGGAATGTCTGACACCGCTTTGATCGGCATTTATATTTTCTACAATCTGGTGTACGCGCTGGCGGCTTATCCGGTGGGTAAAATGGCGGATCAATGGGGGATGAAACGGCTGTTCATTACCGGTTTGATCTTTTTTGCAGCGGTATACAGCGGCATAACGCTGACAGGCAATGTCTATGGATTTTTGGGCCTTTTTTTTCTCTATGGTTTGTACGCAGCCTGCACGGAGGGCGTCGCCAAGGCCTGGATCAGCAATCTGGTGGAGCGCGTCCACCTGGCAACGGCAATAGGGGCCTACGAAGGATTAAAAAGTATAACTGCCTTGCTGTCAAGTATCTTTGCCGGCTGGATCTGGTACGGTTTTGGCCCCGAAATTTTATTTATGGCGACGGGCGCTGCTGCTTTAGGCATTGCCGCTTATTTTTGGGGTCAACTTGAAACCACTGAGAACACTGAGAACACTGAGAGCACTGAGAACACTGAGAGCACGGATACTATTCAACCATGAAACCA
>CAZLEF010000031.1:18658-53916 GCA_964558465.1 uncultured Lewinella sp.
TCCAACCATGCCCTCCTTCGCCCAAGGCTACGGCGGGTAAAAAACCATTCAACCATGAAACCATTCAACCATGAAACCATCCAACCATGCCCTCCTTCGCCCAAGGCTACGGCGGGTAAAAAACCATTCAACCACAAAACCGTATCGTTTCCATTCATCTTTTTATTTTTTGCCCTTGCCCTTGCGACAGCCCAGGCGCCCAAACAACTGGTCGTGGAGGCCGGCAAACCCATCGCGAGGATCCAACCGACCATGTGGGGTATCTTTTTTGAAGACATCAACTTCGCAGCCGACGGCGGGTTATACGCAGAACTGGTGAAAAACCGGTCGTTTGAATTTCACGTGCCGCTGATGGGCTGGAAGGAACAAAAAGAAGGCGAAGGCAAGGGGAAACTGCTCGTCATCAACCGGGGGGAACAACAGCAGCAGAACCCGCGATTTTTGCGGATGACCGCCAAGGCTGCAAAAGGAGCGTTTGGTATCCAGAACGAAGGTTTCCGCGGAATGGGAGTTAAAAAGGGCGAATCCTACCGGTTCTCCGTTTTTGCCCGCCTGGCCGGGGAAAACAACCTCAAACTCCGCATCGAACTGCTCGATTCCCTCGACCGCCCTATCGGCGTTGGTCAATTGCAAGGGTTTCACACGGAATGGAAAAAACACGAGGTCGTTTTTACCTGCGACGCCACCGAACCCAAAGCCCGCCTAAACGTCCTGCTGGAGGGCGAAGGAACGCTGGACCTGGACATGATCTCCCTTTTTCCGGTCAATACCTGGAAAAACAGGCCCAATGGCCTGCGGGCCGACCTGACCGGCATGCTGGCAGCCCTTAAGCCCGGTTTTATTCGTTTTCCCGGCGGCTGTATCGTGGAAGGCCGCGTATTGGCCAACCGCTACCAATGGAAAAAAACAGTAGGCCCGCCGGACCAACGCGAAATGATCGTCAACCGCTGGAACACCGAATTTGCCCACCGTTCGACTCCCGATTATTTTCAGTCTTTCGGCCTGGGTTTTTATGAATATTTTCTGCTGGCGGAAGACCTTGGCGCCGAACCTTTACCCATTATCAACTGCGGTATGGCCTGCCAGTTCAACACGGGCGAAGTGGTCCCGATGGATCAACTGGATCCCTATATACAGGATGCCCTCGACCTTATCGAATTTGCCAATGCGCCGGTCAACACTACCTGGGGAAAACTGCGGGCCGATATGGGCCATCCCGCGCCTTTTAACCTGAAAATGCTGGGGGTGGGCAACGAACAATGGGAAGAGCAATACGTCGAACGGTTCAAGGCCTTTGCCAAAGTGCTCCGGGAAAAACACCCGGAGATCCAACTCGTCTCCGGTTCGGGGCCCTTCAACAGCGGCGAATGGTTCGATTACCTGTGGGCCGAAATGAAAAAAGAAAAGGCCGACCTGGTGGACGAACATTATTACAGCCGCCCGGAATGGTTCCTCAAAAATGCAGGGCGTTACGACCATTACGACCGCAACGGCCCCAAGGTCTTTGCCGGAGAATTTGCCGCCCACGGGCCGGAAGGGACTGCCCCTTCTTCCCGCAATACCTGGCTGAGCGCCCTGACGGAAGCCGCCTTTATGACCGGCCTCGAACGGAACGCAGACGTGGTGCATCTGGCGTCCTACGCCCCGCTTTTTGCCCATGTGGAAGCCTGGCAATGGCGGCCCGACCTGATCTGGTTCGACAACCTGAATGTGGTGGGCACCCCCAACTATTACGTGCAAAAACTCTTTTCCAACAACGCCGGTGATCAGGTTGTGCCGATCCTGGATGCAGGAAAAGCACTCATTGGGCAGGACAGCCTCTACGCCAGCGCGGTCACCGATCAAAAAACAGGTGAACTGATCGTCAAACTGGTCAACGCTGCTTCAACGCCCGCTGCAGTGCAGATCAACCTGAAGGGCGTGGGCCTGGCCGGCAATACAGCGTGGACACAAACCCTTACTTCACCAGACCTTATGGACTATAATTCCCTCGAAAATCCAAACCTGATCTACCCGGAAAAAGGCGAGTTGAAAACCTCCGGCAATCAAATTTCTCTTCGGGCCGGCCCCCGTTCACTGACCGTGGTCCGGGCCAAAACCAGAAAATAACTTATCTTTGGATAAAAAGAAGCGATGAAGTTTAAACTTTTTGGAGACCTTGAAACATTAATTTCCTTTTTTGCCATAATTGTAGCTACCGTTGTTTTGGCCTGGCTTTTCAACCTGGTGGCGCGCCGGTACATCCGCAAGGCCGTCCTGATGATGGACGCCGACCCGACCAGTTACCAGTTTGTCAGGCACCTCGTAACAGCGCTGATCTATCTGTTGGGGGTGGGGTGGGGGCTTTTGCTGCTACCGGGGTTCAAAACCATCGCCGGTTCGTTGCTGGCCGGCGCCGGCATCGCTGCGATCGTCGTGGGTATGGCGTCCCAGCAGGTGATGAGCCATATCCTCAGCGGCTTTTTCCTGATCCTTTTCAAACCTTTCAGGGTGAACGACCGGCTGAAACTCAAAGACGGTTTTACCGGCACCGTGGAAGATATTACCCTCCGCCACACCGTATTGCGCGACCTGGAAAACAACCGGATCATTGTGCCGAATGCAGTAATCAGCAACGAGATCATCGTCAATACCAACCTGAGCGACAACCGGGTTTGCCGCTTCGTGGAAGTCGGCATCGCCTATGACGCCGATCTCGAACACGCCATAAAAATCATGCGGGATGAAGTCATGAAACACCCCCAGCGCGTGGATCCGCGCACCCCGGAGCAGGTAGCCGCAGGCAAACCGGAAGTGGAGGTACGGGTGATCGGCCTGGGGGACAGCGCCGTCAACCTCCGGGCCTGGGCCTGGGCCAAAGACACCCAGAGCGCCTTTAACATGCATTGCGATCTGCTCAAAGCCATCAAACTCCGCTTCGACGCCGAAAGGATCGAAATTCCCTTCCCCCAGCGAAAGGTTTGGCTGGAAACCACAAAAAATGAAAATTGACGGGTAAGAAAAAATAGCCTATTTTGGATTTCAGAGGTCCTTAACGGTATCCCCCTTTTTCAAATACGCCAGAAGATTCCGCATCTCTTCCAGGCCGATGGTATTTTCCAGGCCGTCGGGCATGGCCGATACAGGGGAGGATTGCAGTGAAAGGATCTCTGCACGGGAGAAGGTCCTTTCAATTCCAGCCAGGTTTTTGATCGTAATGGAGGCGGAGGTTTCGGAAATGATAACGCCCGTTTCGACCGTCCTGCTTTTCAATTCCAGGGTCCACATTTCGTAAGCATCGGCGATCGACCGGTTGGGGTTCAGAATATCTGCCAGGATGAACCGGGGCTCGCGGTTGCGGATGGAGGCCAGGTCCGGGCCAAAATTGACGCCTTCCCCTTGCATCCGATGGCATTGCCGGCAGGCCTTGTCAAAAACCAATTTGCCTTTTGCCGCATCGCCGGCGCCCTGGAGGGCTGCCTGATATTGATTCACTACTTTTTGCCGGTCGCTGTTTTCCGGAGCTGTCAGAACCTTGCGCGCGTGTTCGCGTACCTCCGTATCGTCGTTGTTCATCAACCGGACCTGCCGCGGCCAACTGATAAACGAAGCCTTGACCTTGCCTGCCGCCACGGCGTCGAGCAGCCGGTGCATCCTGCCGGGCGCCGACAAAAACAGGTTGACTGCGTGGTCTTTCAGATCCGGTGTCAAGGTACTCCACTGGTCCAGTAAGAAGTTCGTCACCCCGTCGCCAGGGATTTTTCCCAGGGCATTCATTGCCGCTTTCTGGACGGATTCCGGCTCAACCGGGGAAATCCGCTGTTCGAACAAAACACGATTGGAAACAGGGTTCGAGAGTGCCAGGAGTTGCATCGCGTCAACCCTGACGGCTTCCGGCAGGTTCCGTTCTTTTGCCCATTTTGCGGCGTCTTGCAAGGAGGGGCCCGCGGCTGCCGGTCCTGGCAATCCGGTCACTGTCAGCAGGTTTAAACAGGCCGAACGCAGCGGGTTTTCCGGTGTTTGGTCAAAATGCTGTAAAAGCCGGCTTTTCTCCGTTTCTCCGATCCATGCCGGCGCTCCCTTGTACTGCCAGAGTTGGTATAAACCTTCCAGAACGGCCGATTGCCATCCGGCGTCTTCGGCCGAACCGGTCCGGGTTCCTTTCTGTATCAGGGTTTGGATGGCTTGTTGGTCATTTGAATTACCGATGGCAGCTGCAAGCAAGGAGAAAAAACGGCTTGCGGATCCGGAGTTTTGGCCTTTGAATTTTTCCTGGGCCAGGTCGAGCAGGGCCATCTCCCGTCCCGGGACTCCCGTCAGTGCAGCCACCTGAACCCAGGGGTCTTCGAGGTCTTGTTGCAGGATGGATATTCTTACCTGGTCGGCTTTTTCATCCTCCAGGAAACCGAGCGTACATAAAAGCTGATAGCGGACTTTTGGGTGTTGGTCTGTTGACATAGCCGTCAAAACAGGCTCAAGTCCGGGGAATTGACCCAGGTGCAGTTCTGCAATCCGGACTGTGTTTTCCCGGACGCCCGGATGGGGATGAGCCAGGTTTTCTGTCAGTACCGGTTCGTCCATTTTGCCCAACCCCTCCAGCAGCCAAAGCGCGTGTACCCGTCCTTCAGGCGTTTTGGCGGTCAACGCTGCTTTCCGGATGAGGCCGACAGACGTGCTGTTTCGTTGAAAGAGCAATCGCTGGGCGTTTCTGCGGTACCAGATATTGGGGTGGTCCAGGTATTTGATCAACCCGGCATCGGAGGCCTGGCCCAGTCGGGCAGTGTTCATCCAGTCCATCGGCAGGCCTTTTTCGGGCACAATGCGGTAAATGCGGCCTTTGTCGGACCCCTCGTATAACCGACCCGAGTTGTTGACCTCGTCCGACATCCACTCCGGGTGTTCGATGATGGGCCGGTAATAGTCCAGCACATACAATGCGCCATCCGGGCCGGTATAAAAATTACAGGGCCTGAAAAAGGGATCTCTGGAGGCCAGAAATTCGCGGTTTTCCAGTATCCGGCTTGCGGAAAAGGTTGCACCCTGGTCTTTTATCCGGTCCACATGTACGAGATTATGAACAGGCTCTGCTACAAAGGTACAGTGGTGGTTATAGGGTTCCGGAAAAGCGCCGCCCTGATACCAGGTGACGCCGCAGGCTGAGGTGATGACCCCCACGTCGGTCAGCAGTTGGTGTTGCGGGTTTTCGGTAATGGGATAAACTTCGCAAGCATTGCCATGATCAGGCAGGTTTTGCACCACATCCGGGATCAGCACATTGGGGTTCCGGCGCAAGTAGCGGTCGGCGATCACTTCATGGTACAGGTGATGGGCATTTTCATTCATGATCTGGTGGCCCCAGGGGTCAAAAGTCTGCCCGAATTGGGAATTACCGGAGAGCGCCTCGATCTCGTAGCTGTCGGGGCGGAAGCGTACGTTCCGGTCGTCTGCATTGCGGGGCAGCCGGGGTGCACCGGGGTTGTCGGGAAAATATACCTCTGTCCCTTCGTCGCTGAACGTTTCGGTGCAAACGATGGGTGTGACCGCCCATTGGTGGGCCAGGTAGATCCAGTTGTCCAGGCCAAAGACCGGTGTATTCAGGTTGTGTTGCGGGTTGGACAACGCAAAACCGGTGAGGATTTTCTTCCGGATATCGGCCCGGTCGTCGCCGTTGCTGTCTTCCAGGTACCAGACATGCGGCGGATCGGTGACGAGTACGCCCTTGCGCCATTTCATAATGCCTGTGGGCAGGACCAGGCTGTCGGCAAAGACCACGCTTGTATCCGGCAGGCCGTCGGTATCGGTGTCTTTCAGGATTTTCACCAACCCCGAACCGCTCACGTCGAGCGGGTAACCGTGCATTTCCACCACGTAGAACACGCCGTTTTCGTCCACCTCCATCGCTACGGGGTCGGCAATGAGCGGTTCTGCGGCGATCAGTTCGATGCGAAAGCCTTCTGCGATTTCGAAGGCGGCCAGTGCTTTTTGGAGTTCAGAAGAAAGGGGGCGTTGGCCGGTTTCCCGGCATCCTGAAAAACAAAAAAGAGAAAGAATCAGGGCAAACGGCAGGAGAAACGCCGCCATCTTGTGTCGTTGGAACGGGTTGGCCATTTTCATGAATACAGGATTTTGCGGTAAGGCGAAGTTGGCAATATTTTTCAGGAAACCTGAGGGTTGCTAATTTATGATACAGGTCTCCAAGCCTAAATTATCGATTCGGAAGCTGAAAGGCGGGGTTTCGCCGGGTTCGTCATTTAAAACTTGCATGACAACTTCCAAGTCATCGTGAAGTGTTCGATATTTTTTCAAAAGGCGTTTGAGATCCTGTTCAAACTCAGGAAGCCTTTCAAACAGTATCTTACTCATCGTCTTCGTACGCCCTTACAGAATAAGGCGGTGTGCGATAAAACGCCAGTTCATAATTAATTTCTTTGTTGGTCTCCGTTGCTTTCCAGGGTTTATCACCATGCGAATATTGACTGATCGTGGCAGCCGACCAATCGCTCATTTGTTCAATGACCTTGTCGATGACCTCCTTCTCGCTGGCTTTTAAACGAGTCAGATCGGCTTTGACAAGGGGAATGTACCGGGTTTGCACCTTGTCGAAATACGCTGTTTTTATTCTTTGTATTTGCCCATCTTCCATCATTTGCTGGATAATGGCGTCCAATTTCTGAGGTACCGGGCCATAGGGCAATTTGCGGTATTTGGCGCCGGTTAAATGCTCTTCGTATAACTCATAGTAATTGAAATCGGCAAAATAAAGCAGCTTGTAAAGTACGGTTTCACCCACATTGGGTTTGCCTGCGCAATGTTCCAATAAATACAGTAAAACGGTTTTGAATTTGTTGACATTCAAAACCGGAATGGAAATTCTTTCTTCAGCTTCGGTCATGTCGTCTTCATCCTTTATGTCCATATCCTGGCCTGCTGAAAAATCTTCCGACATAAAATCATCCAGGGAAAATCCAAGAACCAGGGACAATTTTTGAAATTCAATGATGTTGACACTCCGGTTGCCCAATTCAATTTGTGCAAAGGACGGTCGGGAAATATCAACGCTATTGGCCAATTCTTCTTGCGACAACCCCTTCATTTTGCGAAGCCGGGCAATCCGTCGGCCGATTTCTTTTTGTGACAGGTTCATGTTCTTGACTTAATGAATTTCATTTTAACAATGCAAATATCTAATTTGTTTTAATGAAAAACAAATGATTGTTCTGATTTATTACAAAATGATTTAATTTTTTACTTCCAGCATTTGCCTCACGTACCCCACGATCCCCTCAAAGATCTTCTCCGCCATCTGCCGCCTGAATGCCGGCGACGCCAGTTTTTCTTCATCCTCAGCCTGGCTGAGAAAGGCCTGCTCTACCAGGATGGACGGCCGGGACGCGATCCGGGTAACGGTGTAATTGAACGACCCGACCACGCCGTAATCCTTCAGGGGCAATTCCCGCAAATGGGTATACATCTCCTCCGCAAAACCGGCCCAGAAGGGGTTGTGATAATACGTACTCACGCCGGATACGCCCAGGTAATTGCCGCCCCCGCCGGAATTGGCGTGTATGCTTACGTGTACATGCGCGTTTGAAGTTTCCACCTGCCTGCGTTTTTCCGACAGGAGCATGAACTCGTCCCGGCGCCGGATCTGCACCACTTCCACCCCGTTCTCCCGGCAAATGTTTTCCAGTTCCAGCGCTACTGCCAGGTTGACATCTTTCTCCAGCAACCCCGACAGCCCTTCCGCCCCCAGATTGCTGCCGCCATGCCCGGCTTCGATGGATACGACCAGGCCTTTCATCCTGCCGTTCTCCATCTGAATGGCCGGCGGGTGTTTGAGCTGGAATTCCAGATTGCCGCCGTTTTGGGTCAGTTCGTACCCCCAGATTTTGGCGGTTTTCAGATAGATGAGCAACTCGTAGGTGTCCGGCGTGGTTTGGCGCCAGTCCAGGTTGTCCACCACCTTAAGCCCTTCTTTGCGGATCATCCAGGTGCTGGACGTTTTTACGCCGTACAGGGCGATCCGGATCCGTTTGAGCTCCGGTTCGGGGTATATGGCGTACGGCACGGGTTCGGGGTAGGGCAGGGCGATCATATCCCGGCCTTCTACGACGGAGGCCCGGACAAACCCGATATAATAACCGGGTTTCACCGCCGCTTCAGGTAGTACTTCCACGTTATCCCGGTGGATAAAACCGGTTTCGATCTGGTTGAGCCGGATGCGATAGTAATCGCCTGCCTGCCCGTCGGTTTGCAGCACCACCCCCGGATCGTATTCCGCGATGATGGGGCCGCCCAGACGGACGGGCCCGAGGTTGTAAGTCATGATCGATTTCGGTTTTACGACCTTTACCAGCGGAAAATCGTTTTCATTCCGCACGGTAATTGCAGGGCGGAGGCTTATGCTCAGCGGCTTAACCTTTGGCATATCACCGGCGGGCTCCAGGACAACCGATAGCCGGTGTTTTTTCCCGGGTTTGAAGTCCGCCAGCGGCAAATCCGCCTCGTACCGGGTGTAATCCCTGATGTCTTTGGCGGAGCAGGGAAACCGTTTATTGCCCCGCCGGACCACCACCCACGCCTTCTGCCCTTTTGAACCGTTAAAACGGATCTGAACCCGGTCCCGGGCCGTCAGGATCTGGTCGCCGGCGGGCTCCACCGATGCCGTGTCCACCCAAAGCGGAAAGGGCCGCCGGTTCTGGTCTTTTTTGATATAATGCACTTCGCGTTGGTAGATTGCTTTGGACCCATCCGGCGCTTCCGCTTCCGCAACTATTGTATTCTGCCCTTCCTTCAAGGCGACCTCTTTGAAAAAGATCCCGGTTTGGTACATTTTTACCGAATCCCCGTTGATGGAAGCCCGGGCGGGATAACGGCTTTTGAATAACATATTCACCGTGGGTTGGTAAACGGTATCCGTGGCGCTGCTCCTGAGCTCCACCCAGGGCCATTGCCGGTGTACCGTTCCGTCGGATTGCAAGACGTAGTAAAAAGGCGGTTTCCATCTGGCAGCAGGGACCAGCACGGTCTGACCGCCACCCGTGATCCGGATGGTATCCGGCAAGGTGGAAACCACAAACCGGATCCAGCCCTCCGGGTCGGTAACCAGTGATTTTGAGCCGGGTTCAACCCGGATTTCGCCGCGGATCTCTGCGGGCAATTTCAGTTCAACGGACTGGTTGACCGGCAGTTGGACCTTGACCGTCGTTGTTGTTTTGGGGACGCTACAGCCTGCTAATAGGAACAGGGCGGGGAGGAGGTGGGAGTTTTTCATATCTTGGAACCACTAAGAACACTAAGAACACTAAGAACACTAAGGATTTATAGGCCCTGGCGCAGGAACGCTTTCATTCCCATTTCGATCTACGGCCGACACCAGCACCCGGACCAAGGGGACCTGCCGTTTTTCGCCGTTGTTAGCGCCCGGGTTTTGTTCCTGGAAACGATCCGGTTCCCAGGTCCGCTCTCTGGCCGGAAAGATTTGGTAAGACCAGATATCGCCGTACCGGCAATAGACCACCCAGCGGGCCACCTCTTTTTCGTCCGGATGGGTCCAGCTGACCAGCAGTTTTTCTTCCCGGGCGGCTGTGGTCACTACCGGCGGTTGCGGGGCTTTTTTATCCAGCCACGGACTGGGCGGCATGAGGGCCTGGCGCTGATAGGGCCCGGCCAGAAGGGCTTTGCCGAGGTGTTGGTTGGTGATCAGCGGGCCGATGCTCCAATGCACGACGCCCTTGCTTTGGGGTGTCATGCCCCGGGTGATCATGATCTGGTTGATGGTTTCGTTGACCTGATCGGGGGTGGTATCGCGGCTGAGCCGGATGCCCGGCCAAAGGTGGCGCTTTTTGGTGTTTTCGCCTGCCCACCAGCCCAGCAAAACCGGGTAACTCTGCGGGATCCGGTTGATGGTCCAGTACAATTGCGGGGTAAAATAATCGATCCAGCCCTTGTTCAGCCATAAACGGGCGTCGGCATAAAGTTGGTCATACTGATCGAAGCCCCGGATGGATTCAGGATACCCCGGCCGCCAGATGCCAAACGGGCTCAGGCCAAATTTCACATGCGGTTTCTCCGCCTTGATCTCCTTGTACAGCCGCTGGATAAATACATTGACGCTGTTGCGCCGCCAATCCCCTCTGGACAATTTACCGCCCGACCGTTGGTATTCCGCCCAGCTTTCTCCGTCCGGGAAATCCTCATTTTCGTTGTAGGAAGGGTAGGGATAAAAATAATCGTCGAAATGCACCCCGTCGATATCGTACCGTTTCACGAGGTCCATCACCACGGCGGCGGAATGGTCCTGCGTCCCTTTTTTGGCCGGGTCCATCCACCAATACCCGGTTTTCAGATGGACCACCAGTTCGGGCCGGGTTTTTACAATGGAATGTTCGCCGACCTCGCCGCCGTCCTTGTGGTGGGCCCGGTAGGGGTTCAGCCAGACGTGCAGTTCCAGGCCGCGGTCGTGGGCGGCTTTCACCCAAAATTCCAGTGGGTCGTAAAAAGGATCGGGCGCTTTACCCTGTTCACCGGTGAGGTAATACGACCAGGGTTCGAGCGGGCTTGCATACAGCGCGTCGCATTGGGGCCTGACCTGAAAAATAACGGCGTTGAAATGGTGGGCCTGCAGCAGATCCAACAGGGCGATGGCCTCTTGCTGCTGTTCCTCTGTGTTCAGTCCGGGTTTGCTGGGCCAGTTGATATTGGCTACCGTAGCCACCCAGGCGGCGCGGAATTCGGTTTCGGGTTTTTCCGGCTTTTCCCCTGTTGTTACCGGTTGGACGGTGGCGCAGGCCTCCAATAAGAGCAGCGCGCAACATAACAAGCCAGATTTCAAATGTATTTTTTCAGCCATAAAAATGGATTTCAACGATAAAAATAAGGGATTGATTTAAATCAAACGCCTGGCTGATCAATGTTAGGGTAAAAAAGAAGGTCGATGGTTTACGGCGTGCTGTGTTGTATAGTGGGTAGTGTTCAGCAAATCCCCTCTCACCCCTTACGCTGAGCATAGCCGGCTCCGTCAGCCATAGGCGACTTCGTCGTCCGGAGGCCGAAGCGCTCTCACCAATCCACTCCAAACCGCCGGATCAACGCCGCAGAATCCGCCACCGCCGTCTGCCGGAAAGCCCCGTTTTGCCAGCGGTATCGCGAAACCGATTCGTCGTAAACGTCGGTTGCGTCATCGCCGGTCTCATTCAGGATGAGGGCATGTTGCGAGTCGCGCACAATGAGTTCCTTTCCGCCGCCGGGAGTATTCATCAGCCAGCTCTGCCGGCGGACCTGCCCGCCTTCGCCGCCGTAAAATTCGGCTGCCGGGAACAGGCCGGTTACCTGATGGGTCTGTTTGTCCCAAACCAGGATACATTGGCTGATGAACCAGAACACGTTGATGTTGACCGCCAGCCCGTCGTGGTTTTCATCCAGCGGGAAACGTCTTTTATGAGAAATCAGGGGGTCGCCTGTTTCGAGGATATGGTTGATGTTGCGCAAAAGGCTGTCAGGTACCTGCGCAAAAAATGAAGCGGCGGGGAGGGTGTCTTCCCGGGGCTCCTGCACGGCGAACAGGAGGGTATCGCCTGTTACGAGGGGGAAATCATCCGGGAATGAGGGGGGCGCCTGTTTTTTAGGGTTGCAGGCGGCAAGGGGAATGAGGAGGATGAGGGCAGTTTTCATAGACAAGCAATTACAATATTACATCCGATTCCTCAGTAAAACAAGTGGGAAGATGGATTAGTTGGATTTCCCTTTCCAACCCGCCCTCACTCCAGCAAATACCCCTCAATCGCCAGGCTCCCTTTCTCTGCGGGCGCCACTTTCCGGTATTTCACCTGCAAAGTGTGCAGTTTACCATCTTCCGGGGCCTTGAAATCCAGGGTTTTTTCGTAAAACCGCCCGGAGGATTCTCCCGCTCCGACCATGGTTGTTGCGACGGGCGCCCCATCCTGGTTATCCAGATAGAAGCTCAGCTCAAAACCCGCCGTTTTGGCTTCCGGCAACCCGTAACGGACCCTGATCCGTTTCACCCCGGTGAAATCGCAGGGTGGGTAAGACATCCAACCCTGAGCGCCGGTCGTTTTGGCCGCGTCCTCCTTTAGCAGGGCGTCATCCGCCACATTTTGCCGGCCCTGGGTCCCTTCCGCTTCGATCTTGGGGTAACTGAGTTCCAGGAATGCCGTCGATTGCATGGCCCTGGCAGACGGTCCTCCGCGATCGGTATAGCGCGCCTTGAGTACGACAACCGTCCGGGGGTCGGTTTTTCTGCCCTGGTCCGGGTTGAAAACGCCGCTGGCGGGCAGCCGGGTCAACCGGCTCTCATCTTTTGCCAAAGACAAGATATAATTGGCAATGGATTCGGCCATTGCGGGTTTCAAAGCCGGATGGGCGCTCATGGCGGACGTGCCCCAGACGCCGCTGCCGCCCTGGATGATTTTGCCGCTCAGGTATTCAACGGCGTCTTTCCGATCCTGGTACCGGGCTGAAATTTCAGTGTAGGTGGGCCCCACCGATTTTTCGTCCGTTTTGTGGCAGGACCCGCAGTCGCTCTCTTCCATGAGTTGTTTTCCCTTTTCAATTTCGGAAAGGGTTTGGTGGCCCAATACGGGTTTTGTTCGGGTCAGATAATCCAGTTTCAGTTCAAACTGACCGGCCGGGATCCCGTTTCCTTCCAGCTTTCCGTCCTCTTGGTCGTTCACAGCCAGTTGGTATTTCAAAGGCCGCCCGGGAAAATAAAACTGCCGGTTGCCTTCCAGTTGGATGGCGAGTTCGGGCGCTGCGTTGCCCGCATAAACTTCCAGGGGCCCCGTCCGGGTAGCCGCCCCCTTGTTGTCGATGGCGGTCAGGGAAATGCGGTAGTCGCCCACTTTGTCGAAGGTATGTACCAGTGCAGCCGAAGTGGTTTCTTCCAGTTGGCCATCTCCAAAATCCCAGATATAGGAAAGGCTGCCGCCATCGGGGTCTTCGGAGCCGGCGGCGGAAAACCGGACGGGCAGGGGAACGCCCCCGGAAGTCCGGTCGGCGGTCAGTTTGGCCCTGGGCGGCCGGTTGCCGGTCGTGAAATCAATGCGGTACAGGCCGGAGTCCTTATTGCCGGTATACCATCCTTCGCCGTATTCGAGCACATAAAGCCGACCGTCCGGTCCGATTTCCAGATCGATCGGATGCGAAAACCGGGTAGAAGCCATAAACGGTTCCATGCCGGCATAATTGCCTGCCGAATCGAGTGCGACCACTTTGATCCAGTCCCGCATCCATTCGTAGATAAATAATTTGCCGTCGAAGGCAGCCGGCAACCGGGTGTTTTCCGGGTAATCTGCCATCCGGTAAACCGGCCCGGCCATGGCGTTGCGCCCGCCGGTTCCCAGTTGGGGGAATTCGGCCGACTCGTCATACGGGTACCAGATGAAGGCGCCCTGTGCGGGCGGCAGGTCCCGTTTTCCGGTGTTTTTTGGGGAATGGTTGACGGGATGCAAGGGGTCGAACAATTCGCCTTTTTTTTCATTGACGAAGTCGTATTCCCGGTAAGGAGCGTTGTTGCCAATAAAAAAAGGCCACCCAAAATTGCCCGCCCGGCGGGTCTGGTTGATCTCATCGTACCCTTTGGATCCCCAGTCGGGATGGTCCTCTTCGGCATCGGGCCCTACATCGCCCCAATAGAGGTACCCGGTTTTGGGGTCGACGGAAATGCGGAAGGGATTGCGGGCCCCCATGACGTAGACCTCAGGCCGGGTTCCGGGTTCGCCTTCCGGGTAAAGATTACCTTCAGGAATGTCGTAAGATCCGTCCTCATTTACCCGGATCCGCAATATTTTGCCTTGCAGGTCATTGGTGTTGCCGGGTCTCCCGGTCGCATCAAACTGGCTGTATTCCGGCCGGTTGTCGATCGCCGCATAGTCGTCGGGGTGGACCTGGTCTTTTCTCTGGTGGGTCGGGGCGGTATTGTCTCCGGTGGAAAGATACAACAGCCGGTCGGGCCCGAACGCAAGGGAGCCGCCGGTATGGCAACAGATACTTCGGTCGTTGTAGAACTCGAGGATCATCTTCTCGCTGCCCGGATCCAGTTTTTTATCGCGCAAAACAAACCGGGACAGTCGGTTGACTTCCTCGGCCACCGGAGAATAAAAGAGGTAAACAAAGTGGTTGTTGTTAAAATCCGGGTCGATTGTTATGCCCATCAGGCCGTGTTCGGCATGGATCTTCGGATTTTCCGAGGTGTGATAGACCTCCAGCTTGCCCGCCAGGGATAATTCCCGGGTTTCCTGGTTGTAGATCATCACCTCGCCGCGCCTTTGGATGACGAGGATATCCAGGTTGGGCAGGATGGCCATTTCCATGGGCTCTACCCATACGGAGTCTGCCAGAGGAACCTTCACAAAACGATTTTCATCCGGAGACCGGGGGACAGTAGCCTTCGTATAATCCCGCTTGTTGCCGCCCATGGCGTACCGGATCCCTCCCTGCAGGTGTTCGAGAAAGTTGACATCCTGAAAACTTTCCGCGGTATGCCCCATATTGGTGTAAAAAACACGCCCTCCGTCAAAGTCCCGGCGCCAGGACAACGGGAGCTCTTTCCCGTCCACGGCCAGGGCCGCCAGCAGGGTTACATCCGGGCTGATTTCCTGGAAAACATACCACTCATCCGTCCAGGAAAAGGATTCCGGCAATTTTTTGGTGGATGGATGTTTTCGGTCTTTTATCCGGACCGGGCCGGTTTTTGCCTCAAGGTGACCGGCTGGTTTGGCGCCGGTCATTTCCTGGAACCAGGGCCAGTTCGTTTCCGTTTCACATGCCGAATGGACCCCTACAATCCCCCCGCCGGCCTGAACGTACCGCTGAAGATCGGCTTTCTGGAAAGTATTTAAAAAACTCCCCGAGGTATTCAAAAAAACGACCGCAGCGTACCGTTGCAGATTTTCTTCCGTAATGAATTCCGGGTTTTCGGTGGTATCGGCCACCCATCCGTTTTCAGCGGCAATTTTCAGCAGCGTTTGCTGACCGGAGGCGATGGAAACGTGCCGGGTTCCCGCCGTTTTTGAAAAGATCAGCAATTGCTCCGGTTCCGGCCCCCGGCAGGAATGGAATACCAGCAGGAGGATGAACAGGCCGGGCAGGATCAGTTTTTGCATACCCATTTCTTCATTGATTATTTGAGAACAGAAACTTCGGCGCCTTCCGGTTGCACAACCGGCGCTTTCCAATTGGTTTTTACCGGCTTTTGGAAAAAGTTATATTTGAGAATGCAGTAAATGGCCCTCAGGCCGTCGCGCCATCCGATTTTTTTTCCTTCGGCATAGGTCCGGCCGTAGTAGGATATACCGACTTCGTAGATCCGGATATCGGGGACCCGGGCGATCCGGGCCGTCACTTCCGGTTCGAACCCAAATCGTTTTTCTTTCAGGGGGAGACTTTGGACCAGCCGGGTGTTGAACAACTTGTAACAGGTCTCCATATCCGTCAGGTTGAGGTTGGAGCACATATTCGAAATATTCGTGAGAATCCGGTTGCCGATGGAATGCCAGAAAAAAAGAATGCGGTGCGGTTTGCTTCCCATGAACCGGGAGCCATAAACCACATCGGCCATTCCGCGCAGGACGGGTACCAGCAGTTCGTTGTATTCATTGGGGTCGTATTCGAGGTCGGCATCCTGAATGATCAGGTATTCGCCCGTGGCTTTTCGGATCCCGGTATGCAGCGCCGCGCCTTTGCCCTGGTTGACCTCGTGCTCGAAATAGACGATGTTCAGGGAGGGGTTTTCCTCAATATAGTGCAGAATGGCCTCCTTTGTATGGTCTCTGGAACAATCATTCACAAGGATGATTTCCTTTTTGATCCCATTTGACAGTTCAACTTCCTTTATTTTATCCAGGATCAGGTGAATGGTCCGTTCCTCATTGTAAGCGGGAATGACAATGGAGAGTTTCGAAATTTTCATCATATGGTTTTTAGATAATCCTGTAAAGTTTGGAAAATGGTTTGATTCTTACTTCTGCACCCTGAATCCTGCCTGATAGGTGGCGCCGCGCATCATCAGATTTTCTTTCGGGTAAGGTGTGCAGGGCGCCGGCAGGTTATAACACCAGATCCCCCGTGCCGGAGGCGCCGCAGGGGGAACATAGACGGTGAAATTTTTTGCACGGAAAGTATCCGGCTCTATTTTTGCCGGAACCTTCGTAATTAAAAGAAGAGAAGGTTCCGGATTGTGAATAAAGGAAATCCCGTTCCTCAGCGTCAGAACCGGGATGATGAGGATCGCAATGGGGATGAATATGCGGTGATCCGGTTTCAGGTATCTGAAGAAGGGCGCCAGGCCGTAACTCAAAACCAGCCCAAAGCTCATCAGGAGGCAGGCCAGCCCGAACCGCGGAGCGGGCGCTTTCATAAACCAGAACAACAGGTTGACGATCAGGACAAAACACAGGGCAGCCAGCCTGAAGTCTTTCCGGAAGAGCGCAAAAAACAAAAGAACGACCGTAAAAAGATCTGCAACCATGATCCCCTGCCACTTCAGGGATCGGGTTGGCCACCACTCCCGGAACCATTCTCCGAACGGAACCGCCAGTATTTTGGGAATATCTTCAACGGCGATGTCGGCGCCGCCATGCGGCAGTCTTGCCCAACCTTCGATCAGTTCCTTTTCAAGTATCACTTCATTCATGGGGATCTTCCAGTCGACGGATAATACATCAATCTGGGGAACCGGATAAAGCAGATACCCGGATAACAGGATGTTCCGGATCAGGAATGGCGCCAGAATGACCAACGCGGCGGAAAAAAACAGGATGACTTTTTGGGTGCGAAATATTTGGGGCAATGTAAAGATCAGGAGTATCCCGGTAAGGATGGAACTGACCTTGAAGGTGACGGCCGTCAGGACCAGGCCCCAGAGCACCATTAATCCGGTGTTGTTCCGGTTGTCAAATGCCGGTTCCAGGAAAAGTAAAAACGCGTAAAGCAGCAGGATCGCGGTCATCTCGTCGGTGGCCGTACCGTGAATGACCGGGAAAAATTGAAAGGTACAGAGAATTAAAAGCAGGCTGTTCAGCACAAACCAGGTCCATTTGCCTTGCTTCAGCCCCGAATGGATATTGACTATCAACCGGGTAGTAAATATCAGGAAAAAAAAGCTCAGCACCGGAAAAACAATGTATTCCCCGGAGAACCAAAGGGTGAAAACAGCCGAGGAAATAAAAAAATGAGAATTGAAGGCAAATCGCCCGTGCAAATTGCCCAGCCCCGGGACGGCAGCGTATTTTTCGATCCATTGGATCGCCTGGGCATGGTAAAACCAGACATCCGATTCCCCGAAGTCGAGTGTGACAGAAAGCAGCGATATAGTGAAAATGGAGATGATCGCCAGCTTAAACGACCAGGCCATCGCCTTCCACCCTTCGCGCAAGGTTTGAAGAATTTGAACCAGGTCCGACCGGTAACGGTATGTCAGGCCGGCGCCTGAAAGGGAGAACAAACCGGTAACGAGCCCGTTTAAAGGGCTTACAATAGAGATCATGCCGGCCAGGGTGGTGATCAGTATAAACCCGGACAGGATCAAATAATCCACACCCGTTTCATGGATAGCGCTTTTTTCTTTTTTCAGATAAGCATTCAATACCCGCAATCCGGCAATACCGAAAACCAGTGAAAGCCAGCCTGTAAACGCCCAGGACAGGAGCAATGCAACCATTTTGAAGAATCTTTAGGCTATTTCTGTATCAGGCGAGGAGGATGTATCTTGTATGTGGCGGTTGAAAAGGTAAAAGTATTATTTTTCAACATAAATGTAAATCATTCTGAAAATAAATTTACAGCGCGTATAGCGATCCGATCGCTCTGAGCGATCGGATCGCTATACGCGCTACCGGTGAAGTCCAAACGCGGGCCATACCAAATCCCTGTCCGCCAGCACCATCTTCTCTGCAGGCGCCTCCCAGTCGATCTTCAGCGCCGGATCGTCAAACCGGATGCCGCCTTCGTGGGCTTTGGAATAATAATTGTCGCATTTATAGGCAAAAACAGCCGTTTCGCTGAGCACGGAATACCCATGAGCAAACCCGCGCGGGATGTACAACTGCCGTTTGTTTTCGCCGCTGAGGCGAATGCCAAACCATTGGCCGTAAGTGGGGGCGTGTTTGCGGATGTCCACAACTACATCCAGCACTTCGCCGTCGATCACCCGGACCAGCTTGGCCTGGGCATAGGGCGGAACCTGGTAATGCAGGCCCCGGAGAACACCGTAACCGGATTTGGCCTCGTTGTCTTGCACAAAATCCGTGTACACGCCGCCTTCTCCGAACCGGAGCCGGTTGAAACTCTCGAAAAAATAGCCGCGCTCATCCGGAAAAACAACCGGGTCGTAGATCAGCAAACCCTCGAACGGGGTGGTTTGAAACGGCATCTGGACAGGTGTTGGTTTGAGGGGGCAAAGGTAAGAAAGCGTGCGATGAAGTCATCTTTCTTTTCCCAAAATTCGCCAGATCCAAAGCAATGGAAGAAGAAATAGCCGGCCATATCCGCAGCGGCTGGCAATAATCATCAGAAAGTTGGCCTTCGCCTGAACAAAAAAAAACCGCGACCTGTTTCAGGCCGCGGCGCGGTTCTTATGGAAAGGAAGTTTTATTTATTCGTTTCCTTCTTCATCGTTGACCATTCTTTGATGGACTTCTCGTTCATCCGCACATAGTCGTCATTGCCGGCGGCTTTGGCCAGGTCCAGCGACTTCTGGGCGGCAGCAACGGCTTCCTTGCTCTTGCCCAGGTCAGCCAGGATCAAGGCTTCCAGGCGAACCTGCCAGAAGGCCGGTTTTTCTACGTGTGTGGCTTTCTGCACCCATTCCAGCGCCTGGTTGAGGTCTTTGCCGGCGGCGTGGTAATAAGAAGCCGCTGCAAAATAATCGCCGGGGCTCGGGCCTGCCAGCACGCGTTTGATATCGGCCATGACGGCTTCGTCTACCGGTACCTCGATCGGAACGCCCACCCAGGTGCTTTCCCACATGATTTCGAGCACACCGCCCGTGTTGGTGAGGTTGCCGACGCTCATGGTAAAGCTTTCAATTTTGAACGGCGCCAGGCTTTCCGGTTTGGCCGTAACGGTAGCAACAGGGGTTTTTTCCAGGTATGCCCCGAAATTGCTGGTCTCATGATTGTAAAACATCAGCGACCATTCGTTCTGGGCCGGTTTGGCCAGGACTGCGTAAGAGCCGGCCTTCAGGCTCTGACCGCCCACCTTCACGTCGGTGCTGAAAGTGATCTTGGTTGCGGAGTTTGCGCCGAGGCGCCATACTTGTCCGAAAGGTACCAGGCCGTCGGCTGCAAAGATCTTGCGGTCTTTCATGGCAGGGCGGGAGTAATTGATCGTTACATCGGTCAGGCCCACCGTTTGTTTTACCTCAGCGCCGGGGCTGGGTTGCGGCGTCCGGATCTGGGCGTTGGCCGGAAGGGCAAATACGAGTACAAGTGCAAAGGCTAGAAGGTTGTTCATCAATCGCATCATGTTGATTTTGGTTTAAATGGAAAATTGGATGATTTCGTTTTTTGTTGCATGGCTTCATGGTTTCATGGTTTCAGTGTTTCAGTGTTTCAGTGGAGCCATGCAACCATTCAACGCGCAAAAGTAACTTAGCAAAAGAACATCTTCAGCAATTTCTTTGTTCAATTATCAGAGAATGCGGTTGGTATTCCTACTAGAATGGTATTGATTAAATACTTCAACCGCAACATTCCACCCTGAAATTCGTAGAAAATGGAGGATTCCAGCGCCCTGGCGCCAGGTTTTTTTGTTTTTACCCGGATAGCTGCGAGATACGAGGCGCCGGGCAGGTGAAAATCCAATCAATAAAAAAATCCATGCCAAACATCCTGATCATCGACGACGAACCGCCCATCCGCAGAGCCCTCAAGGATGTACTGGCGTTTGAAAAATACGAGGTTGACGAAGCCGCCGACGGGTTGGAAGGCCTCGTCAAAATCAAACAAAAGCGCTTCGATGTCATTCTGCTCGACGTCAAAATGCCCAAAATGGACGGGATGGAGGCCCTCGACCGGATCCAGGAAATCGCTCCGGAAACGCCGGTGGTCATGATCTCCGGCCACGGTACCATCGAAACGGCTGTCGAAGCCGTCAAAAAAGGCGCCTTCGATTTTATTTCCAAACCCCTCGACCTCAACCGCCTGCTCATCACCATCCGCAATGCCCTGGACAAGGGCCATCTGATGGCCGAAACACGGTTTTTGAAAAAGCAGGTCGCCAAATCAAAAGTCCAGGACATCATCGGCGAATCCGGCCCCATCCAGCGCATCAAAGACACCATTCAACGGGTTGGGCCCACCGAAGCGCGGGTGCTGATCACCGGCCCCAACGGCTCGGGCAAAGAACTGATCGCCCGTTGGCTGCACGAACAAAGCAATCGCTCCGCCAACCCGATCGTGGAGGTCAATTGCGCCGCCATCCCGTCCGAACTGATCGAAAGCGAGTTGTTCGGCCACGAAAAAGGGGCCTTTACTTCGGCCATCAAACAACGGCTCGGTAAATTTGAACAAGCCAACGGCGGTACGCTCTTCCTCGATGAGGTTGGCGATATGAGCCTTTCCGCACAGGCCAAAGTGCTGCGGGCGCTCCAGGAAAACCGGATCACCCGGGTGGGCGGCGACAAGGATATCCAGGTGGATGTGCGCATCCTTGCGGCAACCAACAAAAACCTGCGCGAAGAGATCGGGGCGGGCCGGTTCCGGGAAGACCTTTACCACCGCCTGGCTGTGATCATCATTCAGTCGCCGGCCCTCCGGGAAAGAAGGGAGGATATCCCCCTGCTGGTCGGCCACTTCAACGGGTTGGTCAGCGAAGAATACGGCCTGCCGCCGAAACCCTTCTCCGCCGAAGCCCTCGAGGCGCTCTGCGGGTTGGACTGGACGGGCAATATCCGGGAATTGCGCAATGTGGTCGAACGCCTGATCATCCTTTCCGGCGATTCGGTGGAGCTCGGCGACGTGGAAAATTTTGTCCTCCCCTCCAGCGCCGGCGCCGGCCAGTCGCTGCAATCCGTTTTCCAGCGGTTTGATGATGAGGACGACCTGCACGCCTTCATCGGGCAGGAATTTTTGAAGTATAAAAACAAAGGTTTGAAAGTCGGATAAATACGTTAAGCGTTCAGAATACGACATTTGGCGATTCCGCTTGACCCATATGGAAGTTTTTATTAATTTTGCAGAACAAATGATTTTCTGCGAGAAGCCCGCTGTGAAAACGGCGGGCTTCTCGCGCCTAAACCGAAACGTATGATTCACAACGAGGAAAAAGTCGGCCAAAAGGCGCCGATGAAGCAGTGGGGTAAACAAGTAAAAGGAGAAAACTCCTGGACGATGTTCAAGGTCATTTCCGAATTTGTAGACGGCCTTGAAACACTCAATCACGTAGGACCCTGTGTATCCATTTTTGGCTCCGCCCGCACCCAACCCAATCACCCGTATTATAAAAAAGCAGTGGATATCGCCCGGATGCTGACGGAGGAAGGTTACGGCGTCATTACCGGCGGCGGCCCGGGCATCATGGAAGCGGGCAATAAAGGGGCTTTCCTCACGGGCGGCAAATCGGTCGGACTGAACATCAACCTGCCCTTCGAACAAAGCCACAATCAATTTATAGATACGGATAAGAACCTCAATTTCCGGTATTTCTTTGTCCGGAAGGTGATGTTCGTCAAATTCGCGCAGGCCTTTGTCATCCTGCCGGGGGGGTTCGGTACCATGGACGAACTCTTTGAAGTGCTCACGCTCATTCAAACCCACAGGATCAATAAGGTCCCCGTCATCCTGGTCGGGGCCGAGTTCTGGAGCGGCCTGAAAAGCTGGATCCAGAACGTGATGCTCGAAAAGGAAAACAATATCGGCCCCAAAGACCTCGACCTGCTGCCCATTACCGACGACCCGGCGGAAGTGGTCCGGATCATTTCCGATTTCTACAAGGAAAAAGAAACGGAACTGGCCCCGAATTATGAGTTGTAAGCCTCGGGGTTTTATTCCCCTTGTGCCGCCCGGATTTTTTCCAGATCCAATTTGACTGCAAAGGCAAGTTCATCCTGTTCCGTGGCAAATCCGCGCGCATTGAGGGTGATCAGCGTTTGGTTCAGCGGAATCTGGATTTCGGTCGACCGTATCTTTTTAGCCGAACCATTATCATCGTAATACTCTTGCATCTCTGTTTTCAAAATAGCCCTTGTGGCGCCCACTCTGACGCTCTTGTATTCGGACCCCATCATGCCGGGATTGCTCAGGTACATGCTCATGCTGCTGAGCATCGGAGAATTGGCCAGGATCTGAACCTCCGCTTCATTGGCTTTATTGCCTGGGTGCTGGTACCGTTTGGTGATCTGCATACCCCCGCCGATCATTCCCATGGATGCGGTATTAATGTCCTCATTTTCATCGGATACAAGCCCGTTGATCTCGTCTGGAAGTACTTCGGCAACTTGGGCGGCAAGTAGCATATTGATGTCGTTGATGGCATCCTGAAGGCTGAGCTGGGCCTGTTTATATTCCTTTTTCACAAGATAATCCTGGGCTTCCTGGATAAATGTTTCGGCCTGGCTTTGCCCCATTGCACTGAGGCCGGTCATAACTGCAATGAACAGGAGGATGTTGGTTCTCATAGGTGATGTTTTTTGTATTGTGAATGACAAATGTAGGGAATTGTTGTAGAATTTTCTATGCCCCACCTAAAAAGCAACATGTAGTAGTTTGTAAATGCTGCGGCGGGTGAAGACTCCCAACTCCCAACTGCCAACTGCCAACTGCCAACTGCCAACTGCCAACTCACTACCCCTTCACAAACCGCCCCACTGCTTTTTTCCCATTCTCTTCCATCAGGATCCAGTAAACACCGGGCGCCAGGTCGGCAGCGGGTATTATTTTTTGTACAGATCCGTTGACTTCCCAACGTTCCTGAAAGTATTGCCTGCCCCCGGCGTCCACCAAACGCACGTTGAAAACCGCCTTTTTGACCGTGCGCACCCGCACGCGGACCTCGTCGCCTACCGGGTTGGGCAATATGGTCCAGGCGCTGATCCCCAGGGTTTCAAAAGCGCTGTTGATCTGGAAATTGACCGGGGCAGACACGGCCGTACACCCGTTATCGGTCGTTACCTCGACGGTATAATTCCCCGGGTTGGCGGCCACCAATACGGGTTGCGTGGCGCCCCCGACGGCCTGCCCGTTCCAAAACCATTGGTAACTTGCAAACAGATCGGGTACCGACAACTGGTTGCCGTCGGCCTGGATCACCACGCTGATGGCCGCCGGCTCGGCGATCTGGAACGTGCGTTCAAATACACACCCGTTGGAATCGGTGATGGAAACGCTGTATGCGCCCGGCGTTAGCCCCGAAATATCCTCCCCTCCCGCGCCATTCGACCATTGATAGGCGACCGATGAGGCCTGGGTCGAAACGGTTAGGTTGATCGCGCCGTCCGCCGCTCCGTTGCAGGTTACATTCCGGATCTCCGACGTGATATTTACTGTGGCGCAAATGTCGGTTATGCGGTATACCGTTCCGTTGAGCGCACTGACATACAACTCGCCATCCTTGTCCTCCCCGAAAGATACGAAGGTATTGTTGGCGCCGTTGAGCGCTTCCAGGCTGACCCAGCCGCCTTGTCCGTTGGGTTTCAGGGTCCAGAACCGGCCGCTGCAATAGTCGCTGTAAAAATAAAAGCCATGCAGCGCCGGAAAATCCTGCCCGCGGTACACGTAGCCGCCGTTGACCGAACAGCCCACCGAACCGGAATGGCTGTACGCGGCCACGGGCGGCGTCATGGTGGCCAGACCCTGGCAACCCGAGGTATTGTAGGCCACATTGCCTTCGTAGCAGCGCCATCCGTAGTTCTGCCCGCCGGCGCTGCCCGCCGGTTGAAAATTGATTTCTTCCCAGGCGTCCTGCCCGACGTCGCCGATCCACAGATCGCCGGTCAGCCGGTCGAAACTGAACCGCCAGGGGTTGCGCAGGCCGTAAGCCCATATTTCATCGAGAAAAAAATCTTCGTCGGCAAAGGGGTTGTCCGGCGGGATTGCGTAGGGGTTGCCGTTATCGACATCGATACGGAGCATTTTGCCAAGGAAAGTGGTGGCCGTCTGTCCGCTGTTTTGCGGGTCGCCGCCAGAGCCGCCGTCGCCCAGGCCAATATAGAGGTAACCGTCTGGGCCAAAAGCAAGGTCGCCGCCGTTGTGGTTGCTGTAAGGCTGGTCGATACTCAACAGGATCTTTTCACTGTTCGGGTCGGCTATATTGGGGTTGCCGCTTACCCGGAAGCGGGACACGCGGGTGTCGCCGTTGGTATTGGTGTAATTGACGTAAAAAAAGCCGTTGCCGGCGTAATCCGGGTGGAAAGCCAGGCCGAGCAAGCCTTGTTCGTTGCCGGAACTGCCCACCCTGGCGTCAATATTGAGAAAAGGAGTGGAGAGCGCCTGTCCGTCGGCGCCGATGATCCGGATGATGCCGTCCTGTTCGACGATGAAGAGCCGGTCGTCGCCGGCGTTGGCGATGTCCACCGGCCGGTCGAAACCGCCGGCCACAATTTCCAGTGCGATCTTAGGGGATTGGGCTGTTAAAAAACCGGCAAAAAAACAGATGAACGCTGCTGCAGGGGCGCCGCGCCTCAGGCGGGGTTGTGCCCGGTCAACCAATAACGCACATAAATCCTGCAAAAATCTATGGGCAAACCGTCCGTTTTTCATAAAAAGCGTGTTTTGGTAGAAGGGATGGTCACAAAGATACAGGGAAATGCAGCCCGAATAAACGGGTTTTTGTTCGCCGTTTTGCAATTATCCGTATTTTTAAGCCCAAAAGCAGGAATCTTATGTTCAGAACAGCCTTTATTTTATGCCTCTTCATCGGGTTTGTAACCCTGGCTGCGGCGCAGGGCCTACCCCAATCCAATATTTATTTGTTCGACCTCAAACGGGTAACGGATACCTCCTACGCCTTTACCAAACCCCGTTTCCTGACCTTTTTTAACCCGACGGGGTACAACAACCAGCCGACTTTCATTTCCAGTACCGAAATGTACATCACCTGCCAGACTCCCTTTGAGCGGCAACCCGATCTTTTTGCGCTGGACCTTGAGAAACGGACCAAAACCCGTGTAACCTCCACTCCCGACGGCGAGTTTTCGCCTGCGCGCACCCCGAGTTATTACGAATTTTCGGCCGTTCGCCAGGAAACCCGCGGCCGCGACACGGTGCTCCGGCTCTGGCAATTTCCGCTCGACCGCCTGAGCAACGGCAAACCCGTATTCAAATACCTCACCGGCATCGGCTATTACCATTGGCTGTCGGGTTACCAGGTGGCGGTTTTCATCGTCGACAACCCGAATTACCTGGCCATTGCCGATACCCGAACCGACCAGGTGACGCCCTTCGCCAACGACCCGGGCCGCTGCTTCATGAAAATGCCCAACGGCAACCTGGCATTCGTGCAGAAAAATCCCGGCGGCAACTGGGTGCTGATGGAAAAGAACCTCTTCCGCCCTGAGGCTTCTCCTACCCGGATCATCGAAACCTTGCCCGGCGCCGAAGATTTTGTCATCCTCACCGATGGTACTTTCCTCATGGGCAAAGGCAGCAAAATTTTCAAATTCAACCGGTTTACCGACCAATATTGGGTGGAAGTAGCCGACCTGCGTTTTTACCAGATCCGGAATATCACCCGGCTGGCCCTAAGCCCGGATATGAAGATTGCGGTGGTAGCAGAGTAGCGATGAAAATCCATACCTCCTTTCTTGCGCCGATTTTGGCTCTTTTTTCTTTTTTACCTGCCGGCCAAAGCCAGTCGCTCCGATTTTCCGGTTCCGATTATATTGTGTTGGGCAACGACCCTTCCCTCAAGCTAACCAGTTTTACCCTTGAAGCCTGGATAATAATTGAAGGAACGGGGACCCCTACCAGTACAGGGACGGGCGGCATCGGCGACATCGTACCCATCATTTCAAAAGGCAGGGCGGAGCAGGAAGACCCGGTCAAAGATGTCAATTATTTTTTGGGATACCAATTGTCTACGAATAAGCTGGTTGCCGACTTTGAGGATAATGCCGGATCCGTTAATCATCCCGTTTTCAGCAACAGCGTGCTTGACAATTGCTGGACGCATGTGGCAGCTACGTACAATGCTGCGACCGGTACCTGGAAGCTTTATATCAATGGAGATCTGGATCAGACTGCGGTTCTGAGCAGCGCATTCGTGCCACAATCGCTGAGCAACGTCAGCGCTTGCATCGGCGCCTCTTTCAATTCAAGCGCCACCGCGGCGGGCTTTTTTAACGGCAGGATCGATGAGGTAAGGATCTGGAATGTGGTCAGAACAGACGCTGAAATGACCGCCGGTTTCAGTGCAGAATTGACAGGAGGTATTGGCCTGGCAGGTCGCTGGGGGTTCAACGAAGGGGCCGGCAATACTGCCGGCAATTCTGTCGCAGGCGGCCCCGCAGGGTCGGTTACCGGAACACCGCTTTGGAAAAATGGGTTTGATCAACCTGCGTCCGCGCTTGATTTCAATGGAAGCAGCGATTATGTAACCTTCGGCGCCGCGCCTGGCCTGAATACTGTCGCCTTCACCCTGGAAGCCTGGATCATGATTGAAGGCGCGGGCGCTACCGCCTCCAGTGGTACGGGAGGGATTACCGGGGTACCGGTCATTACCAAGGGGCTGGGCCAGGCAGAATCGCCTGCCAACCTTAACATGAATTATTTTTTTGGAATCACTGCAGGAAATATTCTCGTCGCCGATTTTGAAGAGAGCAGTGGGCCCAACCATCCCGTAACCGGGGCCACCGCTTTAACGCTGAACAACTGGACGCATATAGCGGCGACTTATGCCCCCACAAGCGCAGTCTGGAACCTTTATATCAATGGAACGCTTGACAAAACCCTGGACCTGGGCGCCAATATCTCACCCGTAAGCGCCAGCATTCAACATTCGGGCATCGGTACAGCCATGACCTCAACCGGATCGAGAACCGGCTTTTTTAACGGCAAAATTGACGAAGTGAGGATCTGGAACAGGGCGCTCTCTCAATCAGAGATCCAAACCAACCTCAATGAAGAGATCACCAGCGGAACCGGTCTGATTGGCCGTTGGGGCCTCAATGAAGGTTGCGGACTTACAACCGCCAACAGCGTACCCGGTGGTGTGAACGGCATGCTTGGCAGTTCCGCCGGACCGGTTTGGACGGATGCTTCTTTCACAGGGTCGCCGGTTAACCTGCCGCCGGATCTACCGGATACCCCTTCTCCCGCCGATGCAGTTACCGCTCTGTCTGTCGACCCGGATTTGTGCGCCATGGTTGACGATCCGGGCGGCGACAACCTCCAGGTTCGGTTTTTCGGGCGACCGGTCGCTGCACCGGGCAGCATCTTTACCATCGTGTGGTTGCCCGATACCCAATATTATGTGGAAGAGCCTGCGACTCACGGCGGGACCCCCGCTATGTTTAATACGCAAACGGCCTGGATTGTCGCCAATGAAGCTGGAAAGAACATTGTTTATGTCGGCCAACTCGGAGATTGCGTGGAGCACGGCGACGCGCAGGCCATAGAGTGGACCCGAGCCACCACCGCCATGTACGCCCTCGAACCGCCGGGTATCCCTTACGGCATTTGTGTAGGGAACCACGACCAATCACCGATTGGCGACCCCACCGGTTCGACTACCCGGTACAACAACGCCTTTGGCGTTGCCCATTTTTCGCCGATGGGTTATTACGGCGGCCATAGCGGCAGCAACAACGACAACCATTATGAAGTCTTTACTGCCTCCGGAATCAATTTCATGATCATTTCACTGGAATATGATCAAACAGCCAACTTCACTGCCCCCGGCGGCGCACTGGATTGGGCAGAGGACCTGGTGGAGGCCAACCCTTCCTCCAAAGTAATGGTTATGAGCCATTGGGTTTTAAGTGATAACGGCAATTTCAGCACCCAGGGCAGCGCCATTTACAACCGGCTGAAAGCCTATCCCAACTTCATCCTGATGGTGGGTGGTCACGACCCCGGTGGAGATGGAGAAGCCCGGCGTACGGATGTTTTCCAGGGTCATACCGTTCACACCGTGCTTTCCGATTATCAGGGCCGAACCAACGGAGGAAACGGTTTGTTGCGGACTTTTGAGTTCGACCCTGAATTCAACGATGTGGCAGTGCAAACCTATTCTCCGGTGACCGGTTCCTTTGAATCCGACGCTTCCAGCGAATTCACCCTGCCTGTCAATCTGACGAACTTTTCTTTGATCGGACAACTCAGCAGCGTACCTGCCGGGACCAGCCCGTGCATGGCCTGGACAGGGTTGTCCGGAAATACGGGATACGAATGGTACGTCGAAGTTTTTGACGGCGTCAATACCACCATCGGGCCGGTCTGGAGCTTTACTACGCCCAATGTCCCGCTGCCGGTATCGCTGATTGATTTTAAAGCAGTCGCAGCTGGAAATGTCGTTGAATTGATATGGCAAACGGCCGCCGAAACCAATAATTCAGGGTTTGAGGTCCAGCGCAGCGATGATGCCCGGAACTGGCAAACCCTGGGTTGGGTGAAGGGAGCGGGCACAACAAACGAGCCCAGGGATTATGGGTTTACGGACGCCGGCCCCCTGCCGGATATCAACTATTATCGCCTTAACCAGATTGATTGGGACAACAATTCAAAATACTCCAGGATCGTAAGTGTGTTTTTTGAAACGAAACAGGCGGAATTAAATGTCTTTCCCAATCCGGCACGGGGCAAATTCAATATTTCGGCAAAGGGGTCAGCAGAAATCCTGAAGGTGACCTTGTATGATTCAGCCGGTCGTCAGGTGATGCAATCCACGCCGGTCAATGGCGCCCTCGACGTATCCGCCCTTCCAGGCGGGGCCTACTTTCTGGATGCTGAAGTTGAAGGAAAAACAATGCGGATTAAAGTGGTAATTGAGTGAATACAGCAGTCAATTCCACCTCCCCCCCGACCGGTCGAACTGCAGAACCGCATCGAACAAAGGCGTTTTTTTAACGGAAACCACCCTATAGGTGATTAATTCCTTTCCAAAAGTTGCTTCCGTCAGGCCGGTGGATTGGGTGAACAGGTCAAAAAACCGCCAGGCGTATCCGTCTCTGAATTCGGCTTCCGGCGATGAACCGTACGGGGAAACCGGTATGCCGGAAAGCAGCGCGGGAAAGGCTTTCAGGACCAGACTGCTGTAAAACCCGACCGGCCGCTCCTGGTCGCCGTACTTCCGGAGCAAATACAGGGAATAGGCAAACCCGAACTGCCCGATATGGGGCGGATAGCCGTCGAAATAACCCCAGTTCACTTTGGTGGCGAAGGTGAATAGAAAATCCTTGAACAGCGTGTAGGGCGACGCCATGATGGCGGCCCCGGCTTTGGTCACGCTCAGCACCTTATGTCTTTTTTTGCAAACCTTTCCGTATTCCAGGATCAGCCGGAGGGCAATGGCGTATTTCCAGTCGATCTCCGAACGGATCTTCCCCTTCTTCCATTTATTGATCATTTCGTCGTCGAACAACTTCAGATCGTACAGACCCTGACAAATTTTGGGCGGCAAATATCCCGCCGGGGTCAGTTTCAGCCCCTTGGGGCCGGCCACCTCTTTCAGCAACAGCTTGTACAGGAGAAAAAGCGGGCTCGAATCCAACAATTCCGCCGGCGCCGACGGCTTGAACCGGAGCGGGCAAACGGTCTCTTCCAGCGGCCGGTAAAGCATGAAGTGCATCTCGTTGGGCGTCAGGCCTTCGAAATCGTCAACCGGTTTGTCGTTCTGATGGAAGGGATTCATGGCGTGATTTTGGGTAAAAATACGGGATTTTGGTGTTTTTTAAAGTATTCAGTTCGAACATGTTTATCGCTGTCGGGTTTTTGGGATCAAAAGGCTGATTTCCTTTCGACGCTTGTTGTACGACGAATATGGGAAGCAGTCGATTCAGGCTCTTTTTTTATCACCTTGGGTCGAAATGCTTGTTTTTCAAACGCAACAGGCGTATTTTACACCTGGATTTTTCTGCTGCCCAGCGAGAGGTTCGGAGCTAATCCTATAATTATTTCGGGTATTCATTTGAAAGTTTAACATAATCCGCAAAGTATGAACAACACCAATTCACATGATGAGCGTATTGCAAAAATGACCTTTGCCTCGGTCTATCCGATGTATCTCGCAAAAGTGGAGAAGAAAGGCAGAACAAAAGAAGAATTGCATCAGGTCATAGCGTGGCTGACGGGCTTCAATAACGAGCAACTGCAAGACCTGATTGAAAAAAAAGTGAATTTTGAGGCATTCTTTCAAAAGGCAATGATACATCCGAATGCACGCCTCATCACCGGTGTAATATGTGGCTATCGGGTAGAGGAAATCGAAAACCCGTTGACACAAAAAGCCAGGTACCTGGATAAGTTGGTGGATGAGTTGGCCAAAGGCAGAAAAATGGAGAAGATTTTACGCGGCTCGTAGGTTATCAGGGAGCCTCGCAACTCCCCGCGAACGTTTTTTATAAGGAGAAAAATGCGCCATGCGAGCATTGCTTGCATGGCGCATTAAAGAAAAAAAAACGGATTTTCAGCCGGGCATTTCACCTTCGGCTGTTGGCTTTTTCTAATGGTCTTTTTTCTGGTGGAGGTCAAGTATGAACGATTTTTTCATCTCCTCCAAAAAATGCCCCTCGTCCGATGGTTTGGCAGACAGGCTACGTGCTGTAACGTTCTTTCCAAAAGCCTTTAGCATATCTGATACATGGTTCAACGATTTGGCTGATGTATCGCTGTCGCTGGAACCTTCTGTTAAACCTTCTTCATTACATAAATTCGGGAGGTCGGGATTGCTTGCAATAGCTGCCCGGAAAGCAGCCAGGGTGCAGTTAAACAGTTCTTCCGTCATTTCCTCACCCACAACTACACAGAATTCGGAACCACCATCGTAGGAGATTTCAAAGGCTATTGCGGGGGACCCAAATATAGAATTCCCAACGTAAAAAACAAATTGAAAATCTTCTACTACACCAAAAATTATTATATCCTCACCCCCGGACCCAATACAATCATTCTCACCTGTATCATAATATCCGACGGCAAACCATATCGCTTCGAATAGTATCCCCGGGTCGAAGCAGGAGTTTTCACAGTCGCTGCAGTTGCCGGCGCCGGGGTTTATTTCGGGGTTGTCATCATCGCAGTCGTCCCCGCTGCCGGTACATGCGCCGATGGAGGTGTAGCCGTCGCCGTCGGCATCGGGGAGGTAGTCTCCGTGGGCCAGGTGAGCTGCTACAGCATTTTGACTCACATCAATGGCGTTGAATTCACCTTCGTCATTAAGGTGGCAGATGGTCACTTTGGCTGGTTCGCGGTAGTCAACCGCAAAGTCCGGCGCGTCATAGTTGGTGATAGAATCTTTGGCGCATCCGGCGATAAAGAACAGGGTTGCAAGCAAGATAAAGGCTGAATTTTTCATAAAAAGGTTGTTAAAAATTAGAAAAACAGATTTAGTAAAACCCGTCCGGGTTCAATTCGGACAGGCCGGGACTTTTATCCCCGGCAGGACAAAGATGCGGGCCGGAAGCCCGGGAGGGATTCCAATAATTGGTCAATAATCACTACTCATGTTGCAAGCGGCGAAAAACGGCAGATTTTCGGCAAGAAGGTCGTTCAGGTCCGGCAAATCGTGGTAACTCTCCACACCATTCTGCATCCACATCTCCCGATATGGCAGAGTATCCATGCCGTTCCGGCCACTACCCCGGATTCACCTGCGACGCGACCGGAAATATGTCAGACAGTGTAGAGTGATATTTTTTCATCAACCCGAGACAAAAGGTTTTCTTTTCAGCCACAACAGGTGTAATTTACCTCCAAAGAAATAAAATCAAAATGAGCAAAAGCATCTTGGTAACAGGGGCCAATGGCCATTTAGGTGTAAATTAGGAAGGTACGACTATAATGTTACCCCCACCAGCCGGCAGATCGTTGAAATGCTGAAAGGCCGGGGCATGACAGTGAAAGGCGTATTTTCTTTTATTGATGCCCGCGACGCCGGTGAAATCTATGCCCTGGCAATTGAAAAAGGGAACGCAGGTCAAAGGTATATCCTCAGCGCCGCCGGAATTAAAATGAGGGATGTTGGAAAAATGGTTAATGCCTTTTCGGGTAAATGGGTGCCTCATTTTCCCTTTCCGCGGTCCATCAATATTGCCTCGGGTAAGCTGATGGAAATGTGGGCAAAATTAACCGGATGGGACCCGCTCTTTACCGAAGGAGTTGCCAAAGAACTTAGCCACCGGTTTGCGCATTATGACAACTCCAAAACTTTGAAAGATTTCGATTATACTCTTTACAATATGGAAGAGACCCTGCAGGATACCATCAGGTGGTTTTTATTTATCAAAAAAATTAAAGTTAAAAAAAATCTGAGCGATAAATTTCAACCCGAAGCGGATTGGTTGGAGAGCAGCCGCTAACCCCCCCTCAGGCCTCAAGTCAGGATGCAACCCAAAGTTGCAGCCTGACCGCGCCACCGGCATTACCAAGGGAGGAGAGGAGGAGAAACGCAATGCCTCTCACCCTCTCCCCAAGTCGCCAAGTCACCAAGTCACCAAGTCACCAAGTCACCAAGTCCCCAAGTCCCCAAGTCCCCAAGTCACCAAGTCACCAAGTCACCAAGTCTCCCTCTCCTAAAACCCAACCCGCACCGATACCACCACATTCCTTCCCGCCGCCACAATCCCCGATGAATACGGGCGGTACCGCTTGTCAGCGATGTTCTCCACTCCGGCGTTGATCGTCAGCCGCTCCCCAAATCGGTACATCGCCTTAAAATTGAGCGTATACCAGGCAGGTGAATACGGGTTGCCGCCGGCGTCGATGGCGTAGATGTAATCCTTGCCCTGCTCCTCCGGCGCCAGGTTCTTGTACGACACCTCGCCGTTGTACACTGCATACAGATCCAGTTTGGCCTGTTTTCGTTTCCAGGTCAGGTGGGTAGCACCGAACCAGGGCGCGGCATGCCGCAGGGGCGCCGTGCTGCCGTCGTCCAGTTCTTCCTCGCCTTCCTGGACGTTGAACCGGGAATTCAACCCGAACCCGCCCGGCAATTTAAGGTCAAAACCGGCCTGAATGCCGTACACCCTGGCCTCGGCTGCATTCTGGATGGCCAGCACCTGGCTCAATTCTCCGGCATAAACAATGCTGTCCTGGCCGTTGAGCGTAAAATTGCGCCGCACCAGGGCCTTGTCCAGGAGAATGTAATAGGCCGTCAGGTCCACCTTCAAGGCATTGGCAAAGATCTTGCTGACGCCCACCTCGCCGTTCCAGGCGTACTCAGGCCCCAGGTCCGGATTGGGCACAATGACCGAGCCCGGCTCCGAATCGAAGATTTTGCCCACATCGTCCACGTTGGGCGCCCGGAATCCGGTGGAGAGGTTCATATTCACCTGCCAGCTTTGGGCCGGCAACCAGGCCATGCCGAGGCTGCCCGTCAGGGCGCCGTTGGCGGTTTCGGCTTTGTTGAACGGAAAAGGGAAAAAGGTGTCGTCAAATTCGGCACTCAGCGACACCCGGTTGTACCGCAGACCGGCCTGGTAGGTGACAGCAGGGGAGGGCCTCAGCCGGAAAGTGGCGTACGCTGCGTAGGAATTCCAGGTTGCCGGATTTGGGTACCTGGCAGGCCCCGGTTTTACCGTCCCGGTTTCCACATCTTCGTCCGTTCCGGTGGATTTGACATGGTTGAACAAAGCTTCGAGGCCATAAAAGAGCGTACCCGAACGGCTCAGGTTTTTCTCCAGATCGAGGTTGGCCGAGAAAACATCCACCTTTTCAACCCGGTTCCTCAATTCGGTATCCCCGAAGTCACGGTCGTGCCGGCTTTCGCCGAAGTGCTGCATGGCAAGCGTCAGGGAAAGGTTGTCGGATAAAAGGGTGGTTTTGGAATGCGCAACGTTCAACGTATTCATCATCCATTCCTGCGGGCCGTAATACCAATCGCCCGACCGCTGGACGCCGTTGCCCCGGTAACGAACCAGCCGGTCATACCGGGAATAATCCGAGGTGGTGGAAAAATGAAAACCGTAGTTGAAATCCCAGGTTTCGCCGGGCCGGAACCGGATCTTTTGCAGGACATTCATCTGGTTGTAACCCGTCGGAACCTGCACCCTGGGATCGGGGTTGACGAGCATGGTGTCCCGCCCGTTCAGGTTGGCCCCGTAAAGGTTGCGGAGGTACTCGTCCGGACCGTTTGCCCCCATTTTCAGGTCGCCGAAATCGCTGTAGGTGACGCTGCTGACAAAAGCCCATTTCCGCAAGCCGATATTGAAATCGACATGTCCGGTTTTCTCATCGCCGGCCGACGACCACCGTCCCGTGGCCGAACCCCCGAACAAGGTTTTTTCGCTGAACGACAACCTGGGGCGCAGGGTGTAAAAACTCATCACCCCGCCGATCGCGTCGCTGCCGTAGATGACGGACCCCGGGCCGAAGATCACCTCCGTGTTTTCCGTCGCAAACGGATCGAGGGAAATGACGTTTTGCAGGTTGCCGCTCCTGAAGATGGCAGTGTTCATCCGTACCCCGTCCACTGCGATCAGCACCCGGTTGGTGGAAAAGCCGCGGATCATCGGACTGCCGCCGCCCAACTGGCTTTTCTGGATAAAAACCTCGCCTGAGGCGCCAAGCAGGTCGGCCGCGGTTTGCGGATTCTGAAAGGCCACTTCTTCCGGCCGGATGGTCGCGATCCGCACAGGGATCTCCTTTTTGTCCTGTTCCCAGCGGGAAGCCGAAACCACGATCTCATCAAATGAAATTTCCGCAGGTTCCAGCAGGAGTACAAATTGCATTCCCTCCAGTTGACGGTAACTGTACACTGCCGCTTCAAAACCGATCAGGGAAAAATGGATGCTGTCGGCGCCGATGAAAGGAGTGATATCGACTTTGCCTCCGGCGTTGCTCATCGCTGAAGCGGCAGGTATCCGGCTGGATACCAATACCAGTTCCAACGGCCGCCCGTCGGCTTTATCCTCTATGGTCAATACCTGCGCCTGCACCCAATGCGCCAACGACAGGAAAAGCCACAGACATATGGTTTTTCTCATTGTGATGGTGTTAAATGCCTCAATGAAAGAAAATGGATGGCTTCCGTGTTTTTTACCCGCCGTAATCCTAAGGCGAAGGATGGGAATGGTTCAGTGATTCAGTGTATCACGGATAACAATGAAACCATGAATCAATGAAACCATGAATCAATGAAACCATGAATCAATGAAACCATGAATCAATGAA
>CAZLEF010000031.1:54016-71653 GCA_964558465.1 uncultured Lewinella sp.
ACCATGAACCAAATAGGCCATCATTTAAAAAAGATAGGTTGCATATCCCTCAGGCGGCGGGCCGGGAGGAGGCCAATCCCAGGTCTTGATCCGGAAAAAATAACCCGGCTGTGCGCCATAGGCGATCGATCCGGCAGGAAGGCTGAATCCCGAAACAGGCAGGTAAAAAAGTGAACTTAAAAGGCGTTGGATCTTTTCTCTTTGTTGTTGGTTTTCCGGGTCCGTTGACCATTTTTTTTCGCTGACCTCCCGTTTATGAGCGTACAGGAGGGTTTCTTTTTCGTCGAAAATACAGTAATAGAACGCCGTATCCCCCCTGATCTCTTCCCTGGCGATATCGTACCGCAAACCCATGAGGTCGATCTCGTGGTCTTCCACTTTTTGAAATCCTTCCATCGCCGGTTTCCCGGATTTGAGCGGGATCTTTAACAGTACCAATTCTTCTAACGGGACCCCCTCCTGCACCCTTAGCGCCATTTCTTTCCGGATCTGCATTTTCCGGACCTGAAAAAGCAACAGGTATCCTGTTGTATGCAGCAGAAGAAATCCGAAGAACAGAATGGAAAACGCTTTCTTCAAAAAAATGGATTGAAGGCGAAATATACACTTTTCAGCGCACTTTTTTATGAGTGCGGGGATGGTTATACATCGTGTCGCCCCACGCCAACGGCGAGGTGTGTATGGAAAAATGGGTAATTCATTCAAAATCAGAGAAATCCAATCCTGGTAATCCACAAAATCCGGCGAATCATGATATAACAACAAAAAGGGCCATCCCCATTCGATCCGCCGGGATGGCCCACGCATTTAGTATGAAAAAACTACTTATCAAATTATTTTAGTTTGCCAGTTTGCAGTTTGCAGTTCGCCAGTTCCTCGGTTCACCAGTTCCTCATTTTTGGGTATCCACAGAAAATGAAAACGGCATTAAAAACTGCCAACTGCCAACTGAAGACTAACTACACCATATCCCGATTCCGCCACTGCCTGCCGGATTCCTCCTGAAACAAGGTTTCAGACTGCTCCTCCTGCTTGCGCCGTTCACGCTCCTCCATCCACGCTTTCCAGTCGCCGCCGAACCAGCCGTTTGTACCTGGGATCCCAAACACCTTCACGTAGTGGAACGCCACAAAAATACCCCAGATCATGCTGACTTCCAACCATCCGAAACCTCCGCTGCCGGACATGGACAGGAAAAACAGGATCGTGTTGACAATCAGGTAGGTCCTCAGGTGTTTGTAAAAGCGCATTTTTTCCGAAACGGGTTGCTTTCCATGCCGGGTATGCTGAAATCTTGCGTCGAAGTGGTGATGATGCTGACAACTCATTGCGTCTTATTTAAACAGTCTGGTGAACAAGTGGTGCAAAATTTTAACGCAATTTAAGGCAGACAGGCAGGCAAATGCCAGAAAATCCGACAAAGCCTGGCAGAAAGACGACGGTCTTTGTTTATGCGTTTATTTGTTGATCTGTTGATTTGAAGACGGCAGCCCTCAAATCAACAGATCAACAAATCAACGAATCAACAACAAATCACTCCACCACAATCCGCTCCGTCACCCGGTCCGCCCCGGTTTTGATTTCCAGGAAATAGATCCCCGGGGACAATTGTGACAGATCCAGCCGGATGGGATCGCCGGCGCCTGCAATTTCTGATTGCCGGCGGAACATCAGCCGGCCGTCAACCGAGAAAACAGCAAGGTCGGCTTGTCCGGTCATCTGGCCGGTCGAAATATAGATTTCTCCGGTGGCCGGGTTGGGGAAAGCCTTTACCTGGCTGGACGTTGGGTGCGTAAAGACCGGTTGAACATGGCCAGTCACCGGCCGGTCGCCGTTCTGATCTTCGCTGCACAGATTATATTGGTTGTTGATGCAGGCCAGCGCGCTGGTGAAATAGGTGTAAAACGGTGCGAAACTGTTGGCGAGGATCAGGTTCACCTGGCCCATCAGGTCGTTGACGGTCGGATTGGGCGGCAGACCCTGGAAGACGATCGGATGGATATTGCATCCGACGTTGGCCAGCGGGGTATTGCCAAAATCCGGGTGAAGGCGCAAATAGATCGAAAGGGTAATGGCTTCTCCCAGGAAGGGGTTGTTGAGCTGACCATCGCCGTTGAATGGATAGTTGGTCGGGTAACAATTGGATCCGTCCAGGGTAAATTCGCCCCTGGGCAGACCTGCGGGTATGCCGCCCGAAGTGGGCAGCCATTCGATCAGACAGGCTGCAGCGCCGTTTTCAAGGATCAGCGATGTGCGCCCGCTCCGGCCGATCAGGATAGGGTCGCTCTGGCCGTCGCCGTCGATATCTGTATCCAGGGCGTCCTCGATCAGGCCCAGCGCGGATTTATCAATGATCTGGTTGCAGACGCTGGTATTGCCGCAGGCATCCTTGGCGGTCCATACGCGCTCCACTTTGCAGGCCCAGGAACAATCGCCCTCGATTACGGTATCCGTGAAGGTCAATTCCGGAGATAAGCCGCAGTTATCGGTGGCGGTGGCCAGGGCCGAATCCGGGATCTCTTCGCCGCAGGTGACGCTGATGTTGGCCGGACAATTGATTACCGGGGCGGTCTGATCCGGGAGAATGCTGATCGTTTGGGTGCAGGTGGTTTGGTTGCCGGAGTTGTCCTCGGCTGTCCATTCCCGTATAATGGCACGGTCGGGGCTGCAGTCTTCGCCGGTGACCGAATCCTGGAAGGAAACGGTGAACTGGCCGCAGAGATCCTCTCCAATGGCCTCTCCCAATGCCTGGGGAGAGCTGTCCTGGCCGCAACTGACCGATGCATTGGACGGGCAGGTAATGACCGGCGCCACTGCGTCCTGAACGGTGATAACGATGGTGCAGGATGTCGAATTGCCGCTTTGATCCTGGGCGGTTGCGGTCACCGGGGTGTCGCCCACACTGAATACCGAACCGGGAGGGACGGAAAACCCGAGGTCAAAACTGCAGTTGTCGGAAGCGGAAATACCTTCCGAGAACAGAATGGAAGTGGTGCAGACTTCGGGGTCGGCCGTCCGGACAATGGAAGTCGGGCAGTTAAGGACAGGAGCGATGTTATCCAGGATACGGACCGTAACATCGCAGGATGCGGTCAGGCCGTTGGTATCTTTAATCGTGAGGGAGACCGTATCGGTCCCGATATTGGAGCAGTTGAATTCGGTGGCGCTGAGGCTGTAACTGAGGGGGCCGCCATCCGGGTCGAAACTGCCGTTGTCGGCCATGGCGACCGTAAGGGTGGCCACACCGTTTTCGTCGAGGAAAAGATCCACTTGGTTACCGGCGCATTGCGCTACGGGAGGTTGTTGTTTGAGTACACATTTATAAAGCGCAAATCCGTCGACGGTTTCACCGGTGGTTCCCCCTTCCTGGATTTGCGGGTTGCTGGTATAATTGAGGTTGGCATAACTGCCGCCGCCGCCGCCGCGACCGGTTGTTCCACCGCCGCCGCCGCCGGAGAAACCGCCGCCGCCGCCGCCTGCGCCGACACCGGATCCGCCGCCGCCAAAGCCGTAACCTCCGTCGCGGAAGGTAAAGGAAACGCAGCCTTCACTGCCGCCGCCTGCACCACCTTCCGGGAATCCGCTCTGGCCCTCGGCTACTTCGTAAAACTGACTGATATCCGTGCAGGTGATGCCGCTGCCGGCATGCCATTGTCCGCCGCCGCCGCCGGAGATCTCCAGACCGCTGATGCCGCCGGCCTGTCCGCCGCTGCCGCTCGAACCGCCCTGGCCGGGTTCAATATCTCCGTTGCCGTCGCCACCGTTCTGGGTGGCCCTGCCGCCCTGGCCCTCCTCGTTGTCCACACAGATGCCGACGATGGCGCCCTGGTAAGCGCCGCCGCCACCCCCTGCAACGGCAAGGGTCAGCCAGGTATCGCTATCGGGCGCTTTGTATAAGAACCCGGTGCCGCCGCCGCCGCCGCCGTAGGTGAAGCCGGTGCCGAGGACTGCTTCGCCGGTGCCTTTTTCACCCGCGCGGCCAACCACAAAACGCAGGGTCGAGCCGTAGGGGATCTTGCCGTCGCCGTCGCCGATCTCAAGGACCAGGAATACCGTAGCGCCCTCGCCGCCATCGGATTTGCACAAATTGCCAAGCCGGGCAAAACCGCCGTCCCCGCCCTTCAGCGTGACCTGGATCTGCCCTACCGATGGGTCGGAAGGAACGATAAAATCCTGAAAGGTTCCGGAAAATTCAACGGTGTGCGGGGCGCCGTCGCAGACCAGTTCGGTTTGTGTCGCTCCCCGTGCGCTCCACAGGAAGGTGAAAGCTAAAAAGGCCGCCTTCAGCAGGCTCTTTGAGGTTGTGGGCGCCAATCCACCCAGGTAGCACTTTTTCATGATCAGATTTTTTGCTGACATTGCCAGAATTTGGTTAAAAATGGATCAATAAGGGCGCAGGGTCAATTGCATGAAACGGCAAATGATCGCCATCCGGCACGCCGCCAGGCGTACCCATTGCCAAAAGGGTGATTGGAGTAATGTGAGATAAGAATGCCGACTATAGGAGGGTGTGCCGGCCTGCAACGAACCGGCGCGTAAAGATAAAAAACTTATTTGAATAAAAAACAAATATGATTTTTTTTAACTTTCATCCTCTTCGTCCATCATGATGTTGATGGGCCGGTTGATGCTTTCCTGCAGGGAAATAAAGGTTTCCGTTCGCTGGATGCCCTGTATCCGCTGTATTTTGTCGTGCAAAACATCCCGCAGGTGTTTCGTATCCCGGCAAACGATCCGCGCAAAGATATTGTACAGGCCCGTAGTATAGTGGGCCGCTACGATCTCCGGGATTTTTTCCAGTTCAGCCGCCACCTCATCATAAAGTGAGCTTTTGTCGAGGTAGATCCCCAGAAAAGCGGAAATGTCATATCCCAGTTTTCCGTGGTCGACCACCAGGTTGTAGCCTTTTACAATGCCGGCCTCCGACAGTTTGTTCATCCGGACATGAATGGTCCCCCCGGACACAAACAACTCCTGTGCAATTTCGGTATAGGCCTTTTTGGCGTTTTGCATCAAAATGGCCAATATTTGTTTATCTAACTTGTCGATGTCTCTCATGTAACCAGATTAAAATGTTCCTGGGACGACTGTAAAAGCTTTACAAATTCAGAATTAACAACAAAATTAAATTATTGATCCATATAATTGAAAAATTTACATATTTTTTTGATTTTTTTTGAATTTTTTGCAGAAACTCGCGTGGATTTGTCCAAAAGTAGCGGTTCAACCCGTATTTTGGCAATTTATTCCTTAAACTTTCCATATCCGAATTTAGTTAACTTTGTAATTCTTCTCAATTTCGCCCGGCGAGTAAATTAAAATGTATGGATCAAGATCAGCAACCCGATCTGGCAAACTGGAAAATCTGGCTTCCGCTTCTGTTGGCTGTGGCACTTGTAGCAGGCATGTTCATCGGCATGCGCCTGGAATCATCATCTCCGGTCATGGTTGTCGACGGGAATGAATTCGCTTCAGCCGGGCTGGGCCAGGGAAAAGTGGAAGAACTGATCCGTTATATTCAGGCAAAATATGTAGATGATGTCGACAAGGACGAGTTGGTGCAACAAGCCATTGACCGCATCCTGGAAGAACTGGATCCGCACTCTAATTATATCAGCGCCGAGCAGCTCAAAGAGGTCAACGAACAGTTGGAAGGCGCCTTTGACGGCATCGGGGTAGAATTTATCGTGCTCGATGATACCGTGGTGGTGGTCACCCCTCTTTCGGGCGGGCCCGCTGAAGCCGCCGGCATCCTCGCCGGCGATAAAATTGTCAGCGTCGGCGATTCCGTCGTAGCCGGCCTCATCAACCAGAACCGGGATATCATCAACCTGCTGAGGGGCGACCGCGGCTCTGAGGTAACCATCGGCATCCTCAGGGGCCACGACCCCAACGTCCGGAAATTCACCCTGAAACGGGACAAGATCCCCATGTACAGCATGGATATCGCTTATATGCTCGACGCCAAAACAGGGTATATCAAACTCAATAAGTTCAGCGCCACCACCTACGAGGAATTCATGGAGGCGCTCGAAAAATTGACCAAAAACGGCAAAATGGAAGACCTTGTGCTCGACCTCCGGCAAAACCCCGGCGGATACCTGCAGCAGGCGACCAATATCCTCAGCCAGTTTTTTACGGAAAAAGACAAACTTCTGGTGTATACCGAGGGCAGGTCGGTACCCCGCAACGATTACCAGAGCTCCGGCAGGGCCATGTTCAACATCGATGATATTGTGGTGCTGATCGATGAGGGTTCTGCTTCCGCCAGCGAGATCATCGCCGGCGCTGTTCAGGACAATGCCAGGGGCGTTATCGTGGGTCGCCGTTCTTTCGGCAAAGGGCTTGTCCAGGAACAATACCCGCTGCGCGACGGCTCCGCCCTCCGGCTGACCGTCGCCCGGTACTACACGCCTTCCGGCCGGTCCATCCAGAAACCCTACGACGACCTCGACGCCTACGAAACGGATATGATGCACCGTTTTGAAAACGGCGAACTGTCGGAAGAGACCAAAACATCTGTCATCGATTCCACCAAATACCTCACTGCCAATGGCAAAGTCGTTTACGGCGGCGGCGGAATCTATCCGGATTTTTTTGTACCCATCGATTCCGTCCTCTTCAACGAACATTACCTGGCCTTGCGCCAGCATATTCCCTCTTTCGCCTATCGTTATGCCGAAGAGCATCCCAATATTTTTCAGTCGTACGACCTCAAAGGATTTACCCGGGATTTTGTAGTGAGCGAATCGATCTTTCAGGCCTTCATTTCCTATGCGGCCACCCGCGATGTAAAAGTATCTGCCAAAGACCTGAACCGCATCAGACCGGAGATCAAACGGTTTATCAAAGCGCGCCTGGCACGCCAGAAATTTGGCGAAGAAGGGTTCTTCACGGTGTTTAACCGCGATGACAATTCCATTAAAAAAGCCCTGGAGGTGTTGGGAAATCCGGATCCGATGGTGTTGCTGAAGAATTAAAACAAACTTCCCTGTTTGGCAAAACTTTTCGGGTTTTCCAATTCCAGCAACTTTCGCTTCATCTCCAACCCGTAATAATACCCGTGTAATTCGCCGCTTTTGGCGATCACCCGGTGGCAGGGGACGATGATCGCGACCGGGTTGTTGCGGTTGGCCTGGCCCACGGCCCGGATGGCCTTCAGGTCGCCCAGCCGTTCGGCGATCGCGGAGTAGGAGGTGGTATGACCGTAAGGAATGGTCCGGAGTTCGCGCCAGACCATTTTGTTGAATTCGGTAGCGCCGCTCCAATCCAGTCGAAGGTCAAATTCGGTGCGGCAGCCTTTGAAATATTCATCCAGTTGCCGGATGCAGTCGTGCAGCAATTCCGGGATCGGGCCGGCCGGACAAGGGGTCTTGCCCACAAATTTGACGGATGAAATACCCCACTCGCTCCCTGTGATCTCCAGACAGCCGAAGGGCGATAGAAAATGGGTTTGTACCATTTCACTGGATTTTGCCTCCAAATTTAAAAAAAAAATGGATTGATTCGATTGGTTCGATTGGTTCGATTGGTTCGATTGATTCGATTGATCCGATTGGTTCGATTGGAACGTCACGCCTCGGCGTGGTCGAATCAACAAATCAACAAATCAACGACTTGCCACGCCACAGGCGTGGAATCAACAAATCAACCCTTCCCCCCAATCGAATTTGGAACTAAATCCCCCCTTTGCAGGTTTCTACCAAAGGACTCAAAATCCGGCGCCACGACTGCTCATGAAAAAGAAATTCTCCTCTTCCGCAAATCCTTACCTTTCACTGTTGCGCACCGCCTGGATTTATGCCAGGGGGCAGCGCAGGAAATACCTGGCCATTTACGGCTTGTTTGCGCTCAGCAATGTGGCCATGTCGATGTACCCGGTCATTTGGGGTTTATTTATCAACCAGTTGCAGAAGGAAGGCATCGATGCGCTGCGGTCAGCATGGATCTACGGGGCTGCCTACCTGCTGATCAATGTCCTGGATTGGGCAGCCCACGGCCCAGCCCGGGTCATGGAGCGCGAACTGGCCTTTGACCTGAGCCGCAATTTCCTGCAGGAGTTGTATCATAAAACCCTGCGCCTGCCCGTAACTTGGCATCAGGACCACCACAGTGGCGCTACCATCAACCGGGTCCGGAAAGCTTATGAGGCTTTGAAATCGTTTTTCGACACGGGTTTTATGTACTTCCAGACGCTGGCCAAAATGGTATTTGCACTGGGCGCCATGGTCTGGTTTTCGCCGCTTTTCGGCGGCCTGGCCCTGCTGATGGGATGCCTGGTGGTATTCATTATTCTCAAATTTGACAAACCCATCATTACAGCGTCGAAAGAGGTCAACGAACGCGAGCACCAGGTTTCCGCCACCTTGTTCGACAGCCTTTCCAATATCCTCACCGTCATCACGCTGCGCCTGGAGAAGCGGATGGAAAGCGGTTTGTTGGGGAAAGTGATGTCCGTTTTCCCGCCATTGCGCCAAAAGATCCGGATCAACGAGTGGAAATGGTTTACGGTCGACTCACTTGTTCACCTCATGTATGTGATGATCGTCGTGGGTTACGTCTTCCAGAACTGGAAACCCGGCGAGGTTTTCCTGGTCGGCGGCCTGGTCACGCTGGTGGGGTATATCAACCAGTTTGCAGGGGTATTTCACAATATCGCTTGGCAGTACAGCGCCATTGTTACCTACGATACGGACATCAAAACCGCGCAGAACATCAGCGCCGCCTACGATCAGCAACACATGCCGGAAACCGCCGAAACCCTCCCGCCGGACTGGAAAAATATCGGGATCGAAAACCTTCGGTTCGTTTACAGGGAATCCGGCGACGGCAACAACAAACCCCAGGGGCTGCATGGCCTTTCACTCCATATCCAGCGTGGTAAACGCCTGGCGCTGATCGGCGAAAGCGGGAGCGGAAAAAGCACGCTGCTGGCCCTGCTCCGGGGGCTTTATATCCCGGAAAAAGTGGATGTAAACCTGGACGGCAACCGGATCGAATTCGGACAGATATCCGGCAATGTGACGCTTTTTCCGCAAGAACCGGAGATCTTTGAAAACACGATCGCTTATAACATTACCCTGGGCCTGCCGTTCGAAAAGGAAGAAATTGAACGGGTTTGCGAGATCGCTCATTTCCGGGAAGTGATCGGCCAATTGCCCAAGGGCCTTGAGTCGAATATCCAGGAAAAAGGCGTCAACCTGTCGGGTGGCCAAAAGCAGCGGCTCGCCCTGGCTCGCGGCGTGCTGGCGGCCCGCGACAGCCATATCGTTCTGCTCGATGAGCCGACCAGCAGCGTCGACCCCAAAACGGAATTGATGATCTACGACCGCCTTTTTGAAGAGTTCAAGGACAAAGCCATCGTTTCTTCCCTGCACCGCCTGCACCTGCTGCCCAGGTTCGATTATATTTATGTGATGGACAACGGGCGCATCGCCGATGAGGGAACTTTTTCATCCCTTCTTGCACAAAGCGCTGTTTTTCAGGAACTTTGGCGGCACCAGGAGGAGGTGGGAGTTTGATTCAATTGATGCGATTGATACGATTGATGCGATTGATGCGATTGGAAACGGAGGCCATCGCATCCTCAAATCCTCACATCCTCCCCATAGGACTCTCCATAGGAGTTCTATGAACCTTTGGAGGATTCTTCGCATCAACTACGCGTACCGCGTGGCAGGCCGAATCAACAAATCAACCACGCGTACCGCGTGGCACGCATATCAACAAATCAACCACGCGTACCGCGTGGCACGCATATCAACAAATCAACAAATAATTCGAACTGTTGACTGACCACTTAGTGTTCCTAAGTGTCCTCAGTAGTAAAAAAAATCAAAAAAAACTTGCACTATAAAATAATTCATCGTAATATTGCGATTAAATATGGGAAAAACAAAATCAGCACTCTTTACCGAACGGCATAACCGGCTGGCGCAATTGGCAAAGGCCCTGGCTCACCCGGCCAGGATTGCTATCCTGGAAGCGCTCGTGCGCAGGGGGGCTTGTGTTTGCGGCGATATTGTGGATGAATTGCCGTTGTCGCAGGCTACCGTTTCCCAACACCTGAAAGCGATGAAGGAAGCCGGGCTGATCAAGGGAGAGATAGAAGGACAATTTACCTGTTATTGTGTCGACCGGCAGGCTTGTCAGGAAGCCTGGCAGACGTTGGGGGGGGTATTGGAGAAGGCCGGGTGTTGCTGATGCCGGCCAGGCTCCTGAGCGTAGCCGAAGGAGCCGGAAGGCTTTTTTTTAACACCTATTCATCGTAATATAACGATTTATTATTTCACTTTTTAAATTTATCAAGCTATGAAAAATCTGTTGTCAAACCTCCTCGGCGGAGGCGGATGTTGCGGCGGCTCAGGCTGTTGCTGATGATCTTCAAGACCAGGTGTCGGGCGCCTTGCAGGCGTCTGACGCCGGTCAGCAATTTTGTTTTTTTCACCCTGGTTCTTGCTTGCCTGCTGCGGTTGAATCCTGAGCGCTCGTGCCAGGCGGGAAAAATCGCTCTACCGTCCGAATCACCTTTCGGATGTCTTCATCCGACAGTTTGGGGTTGACCGGCAGCAAAATATGGTTTTTCTCCAGCGCGGCTGCCCCGTGAAAACCATCCCTTACGGAATCCGGCACAAAATTCCATCGATCCGTAAAAACCAGGACGTTTATCCCGTTTTGTGCAAGGTACCGGATCCACTCCGGCCGGCCGTTCACCAGAATAGGAAACCCAATCATCGGCCAGGGTAAGGTTGAGCGAAGGGACGCAGGGGATAGATGCCCCAATGCTTGGCGATAGAGGGCAGCCTGTCGAAGATGCGCCTCGATCAGAGTCTGATGGTCAAAACGCCGCAAAAGGAACCGGCCGGCGAAGGAGATCCGGTGAGGGTTTAAAAAAGCGCTTTGCAACAAACTGTAGGCCCGGCCGTTCAGTGCGGCCGCCAGGAAGCGCAGCCAACCCGAATCGAGTCGCCAGGCAAGGGTGCTGACCCACAACGAAGCGATCCTCAACAGGATGTATCCCCATCTTTTTACCGATCTGCGGCGGCCGGGGCAGATATCCGGGTCTTGTATAAACAATCCGCCGCCGTCGGGCAGGCCCCCCAGTTTGGGCAGCGAAAAAAGCGCCGCTCCGTTTGGCGCCGGGCGAAGTTTCAAATGTTCACCCGGCCAGGTATGGGCAAAATCCTCGATGAGGAAAACGTCTCCTCCGACGGTTGCTCTGAAGGATGCAACATCCCTTGGAATGCCAAAAAGATGGATCAAAACCGCGATGGCCGGCTTTTCGACGGCTGCCTGTGTTTTGACCTGTTCCAAAACAGGGTTGCCCGGTACATCCAGGTCATAAAACCTGATCCGCCAACCCTCCCTTTGAAAAGGCGCAAAAACGCCTTCGGGGCAGAAAGCGGGCAGCAGAACGGTTTTTCCGGCCGGATTGTTAAAACGGGGCGTCCGGATCAAGGCGACCAGCGCTTCCCGTCCGGATCCGAACCAGTGCCAGGCGCCCGGAAGTGAGGTCCATTCCGGCGGTGGCCAGTCATTTTTCCTGCCAATCCGGATGATCCGCCGGTGATCAACTCTGCCCATGGGTTAAAATTAAGTTAAACAACAAACTTATCCGGATTTTATACGTATTAATTCCTGGTGTTTTTTTTTATTGAAGACCATGACCACCCGACCAACCAACAAATCCTCGGAAGCGCTGGGCCAGGCTCCCATTGGAGATCTATTGTTAAAAATGGCCCTGCCCGCCTCGGTAGGCATCCTGGTGATGTCTGTCAATTTTATCGTCGACACTATTTTTATCGGGCGCTACGCCGGAAGCCTGGGCATTGCCGCCATTACGGTGGTCCTGCCCATCAGTTTTCTGATCTCCTCGATCGGGATGGCGATCGGCATCGGCGGTTCCTCCGTGATTGCGCGGGCGATGGGCGGCGGCGACCGCCGGAAAGCGGAAATCACTTTTGGCGTGATGGCATGTATGACCATCCTGCTTGCAGTGGGTATTGTTTTTCTGGGGTCATTTGCCCAGCAACCGCTCCTGGAGTTGTTTGGCGGACGAGGAGAGATCCTTGCGCCCTCCCGCCAGTATTTCAGCATCCTGCTGACGGGTATCCCTTGCCTGGCATGGGCGATGATGGCCAATAACATTATGCGTGCGCAGGGAAAACCGAGGGCTGCCATGGTGTCCATGCTGATCCCTGCCTTGTCCAATATCCTGCTGGATACCGTTTTTATCGCTGGGTTCGGATGGGGGCTGGCCGGGGCTGCATGGGCCACTACCATTTCCTATTATCTCGCGGCAGGGTACACCCTCTGGTTTTTCCTGTGGGGCGATTCTGAAATGCGGCTGCATTGGAACACCCTGGTTTTAAGATGGCCGATTGTAAAAGAAATCTCTTCGATTGGGTTGGTGACGTTGGCCCGGCAAGGTACCATCAGCCTGTTGAGCATCGTATTGAACAACTCGCTGTTCTCACACGGCGGCGAGATGGCCGTTGCGGTATACGGTGTGATCAGCCGCGTTATGATGTTTGCCAATTTTCCGGTTCAGGGCATTACCCAGGGATTTTTGCCGATTGCCGGGTACAATTACGGCGCCCGGAAATGGAAACGGGTAAAAGACAGCATTACCACCTCCGTAAAAGCGGGTACGGGTGTGGCATTGATCATTTTCACCGGCATCCTGATTTTTTCGGGATCGCTGGTCGGCCTTTTTTCCCGGGACCCCGAGTTGTTGAACATCACCCCTCCGGCACTTGTGATCGCTTTTCTGGCGACCCCGCTGATCACGGCGCAGTTGGTCGGATCGGCTTATTTCCAGGCCATCGGCAAATCATTGCCTGCATTATTGCTGACCCTTACGAAGCAAGGTTTTTTTCTCATACCTTTGATCATGATCCTGCCCGTTTTTATGGGCCTGAACGGAATCTGGTGGTCTTTTCCCATCGCAGACCTGATGGCCGCAACCGTGACCTTGTTGTATCTGCGGCGCGAGATTGCCTTGCGGATCGACCCGCATTTAAAGGTGGAAAAGGCGGAAGAAATGAGATTGGTGGCTGAAAAAGCAGATACGCTTACCGCATACTGAACAGGTCGATCCCCGGGTGGCAGAGCGAATCCAATTGAGCAAAACTCCCTTTGAAGACATTAAAATCCACATGCCCCTGGATGCCGGGGATCGACCCCCTGTTGCCATATTGCCAGAAAAGCCATTCCCGTCCGGCGGCCAGTTCCGGTTCGCGGGTGTTATAACGGGCGACCCAGACGGGGTAGTCGTCAAAATGTCCGGCCAGATAAGTATTGTAAAATTTCAGGTTGGTGTAGATAATGGGTTTGATGCCGTGGCGCCATTCCACAAGGGTCAGCCAGGTGCGCAGGCCGGATAAGAGATCGTATGGGGCGGCGCCGTCGAGTACTTCGACATCCAGCACCGGCGGCAGGTCGCCGGTCTCAATTTCCACCCATTGATTAAAGTGAAATGCCTGCTGCATGGGGGAAGAGTTGGGCCTGTAGAAGTGATAGGCGCCGCGTTTGATACCTACCCGTTTCATTTCATCCCAGTTAAAGCAGAAAAGACTGTCGGAAAAGTTGGCGCCTTCTGTGGCTTTGACAAAGGCAAAATGGATCTGTTGCGTTGCTACGGTATCCCAGAGGATCTTTTTCTGGTGGTGGGATACGTCAATGCCGTGAACCGAGAACTTGTCGAGCCTCAGGGTTTCCTTTTCGCAGGATTGGGCGAAAAAGATGAGCAGAAATATACACAGGAAAGTCCGCATTGGATTCATTGTCGCCAAAAACCGGGCAAGCACAAAACCTCACCCGCTATTAGAACGACAGAACAAGGTAAAAAGATGTTCCGAAAAATGCCTGCCGGAACATTTAATATTTTGGTAACATTTTAGATCGAACAATAAAACGGAACCGATCAGGGGGTTTTACAGAAGGTTGTCGAGTTCCTTTTTGATAAAACAGCCCAATTCCCGCACATAAGGCCTTGAAAAATCAAACCGGATGCCGGCAGTTTGATAAATTTCCTTGATCGGCCGGGTATACCCAAGTTTGAGGGCATTGATATATCGCTGGACGGTCAGTTCGGGGTTTTCGCGGTAAGCTTTCCAAATGGCTACGGCCCCCAGTTGGGCCATGCCGTATTCGATATAATAGAAGGGAACCTCAAAAATATGGAGTTGCTTGTGCCAGAGGTATTCCGAATAATATTCCAGGCCGGAGCGGTCCACCTCGGAAGAACTATAGGAAAGGAAGGTTTCCATCCAGTAATTTTTCCTTTCTTCCCGGGTATGTTCGGGGTGGGTATAAAGCCAATGTTGGAATTTATCGACCGTAGCGACCCAGGGCAATACCTTGAGGACGTTTTCAAGCTGGCTGATCCGGGCTCGGCGAAGGTCTTCTTCATTGTTAAAGAACAGCCCCCAGTGGTCCATGGTAAGGAGTTCCATGGTCATTGCGGCCAGTTCGGCGACTTCCGAAGGCACTTTTTTGTCGGAGGTCAGTTTCAGGCCTTTGGTCAGGTAAGAATGGACTGCATGCCCGCTTTCGTGCATGAGGGTGCGCATATCGTTGATAGAATGCGTGGCATTCATAAAAACAAAAGGAACACCCGTGAGGTGCAGCGGCATATTATAGCCGCCCGGTCGTTTGCCTTTTCGGGATTCCAGGTCGAGATGGCCCATTTGCTGCATTGTCCTGATCACGTTGCCGAAGAAAGGGTGAACTTTGGAAAGGCAGGCGATGGATTTTTCTACCAGTTCATTCACTTTCCCAAAAGGTTTGAGCGGGGGTTTTTTGCTGGTATCGACGTGGAGGTCCCAGGGGCGGAGTTGATCGAGGTTGAGGGCTTTTTTCCGGAACCGGTTGAAATCATCCAGGAGGGGCAGGACTTCCAGTTGGATGGCCTCATGAAAATCGAGGCATTCGTCAATGGAGTAATCAAAACGGCCGAGCGCCTGGAATTTAAAGTCCCGGAAATTGTCGAACCCGGAATTGAGGGCGATCTGGTGGCGTTTGGACAATAATTCGTCAAACAGGTCCTCCAGACTATCGGTGTCTTCCAGGATGCGCTGGTAGATCTTGTGATAAATCGCTTCGCGGTAATCCCGGTTGGTTTCTTCCAGCAGGGCGCCTGCTTTTTGCAAGGTCATTTGCCGGCCGTTGACCCCGATGGTCATTTCGGAGAAAATGCGCCCGTATTCCTTGGCCTTCATTTGTACATCCGTTGCAAGGGGAATATTCTCTTCTTTGAAGAGGGCGACTTCGTTTTTAATATTGCGGAGGTAAATGCCGTATTTTAGGGGGTCCAGGTTGGCCGTAAACGGGCAGGCAACCAGTTTACGGTTGAGGATATCATCGTAAGCTGCGATACGGGGAGATAATTCCTGTACGGCATATTGGTAGTCTTCGTCGGCTAGTTCGTCCGAACTGTCTACGGTAATCCTGATATACCGCCACGAAAATGACTCGCTCACCACCGCGTCGAGTTCGCTGCGATCCAAAATCCATCGCTCAAGCGCGGCTGCAGATAGCAGCGGACGGTCTACCAGGTCGCGATAATAGGAGTCAAGCTCCGACCAGGTAGTAAGCTGAAAGTTGGAAGGTACAAATTTTCGTTTTAACGGTTCCGGTACCTCGATAGCTGCTCCCATAGATTTGTTAATTGTGCAGTTTTCCAATCGAGCGTGGAGCCGGATTTTGGAAGATTACTCTTCCTCGTCTTCGGTCGTCTCCGCTTTGGGGTCTAGAAGCTGATTTGTGTGTAGTAAATGAAACCACTTGATTAATTTTCTCATATCGCTGAGGCGCACCCGGTCTTTGTCATAATTGGGCAGCACGTCTGCGAAATATTCTTTTATTTCATCCTCTCCGGCATTTGCATCTGCCGGCGGATTATCGGCTAACTGGTCGAGCATATTGCGAAAAACATTCGCAAGCTCGGTCGACTCTCCATCATCCGTATAGACGGCAATCGATTCCAAGGGTGTGAACTGATGTTTTCTCGACGGTGCAAAACGATGTTTACCTGTGCCGATTTCTTCAACGATAAGTCCGTTTTTGCGATTGGCGACCATCCTGAACAACCCGGGCAAACCGCTTACCGCAACTAATTTTTCCAATTTCATAAAAATCTGACCTCTTTTGATTGACCGGCAAAAATACAAACTACATCAAATTATTCACCTGATATTGGAAATTCATGCAAAGAACGAATGGCGAAAGTATCATCTTGCCTAAACCGGGATAAGCAGTAACTTGTTTTTCTGGCGCTGAAAGTTATAAGGCATCTGAGCTTTTAGTCACGCAAGAGCAGGTTTGCTCCTGAATAATAAAGCTAATATACGCTTACGACGCAAAATGTTCCAGACAAATGTTTAGGCGATGGGGGTAAAAACCCTTGAGAAAAAGTGCTTGGTATCCCGAACAATAGTATGTGATTGCAAAGATATAGAAAATTGGTTTACCGGACAAGAAAGGCGGCGAGTTTATTTTCAGGTTTTAGATAAAACGCTTTTCAAAGGCGAACCGCTTCATGTAAAAATTGTAGAAAAATACGATTCCGGTGGCAATTGCCTTGGCCAGAAAGTGATTCTTTGCAAAAAAATCCACGCTGGTCAAGCCGATGAACAGGAAAGAACTCAGGGTAATTGCGCCCAGCGAAATCATTAAGGCCAGGAAAAAAGCGGTTTTGACGGATCGCTTCACATCAAAAACAAAATAGCGCTGCATCAAAAAATTACCGAGCATGGAGGACGCATAGCTGATGATATGCGCCGGGGTGGGGTTTAGCTGCATCAGGTAGATGAGCAGGCCATAGACGCCGTATTCAAACGCAGTGGCAATTGCCGAAGCGGTTGCATAACGGGCTTTCAGCACCAGTAAGCGCCATATTTTTTCCTTATATTTCAACATAAATCATCGGCTCACCCCCTTTTCTTCCGGATAAAAATAAGCTTCCACCTCCCGCCAGTCGTTCACCCGGATAAAACGGTTTTCGGAAATGTTATGGGATGCGGTAAACAACAGGCCGGTTCCGTCAAAACTCAATAAATTCTTGACGTGGTCATCGATCATGTAGTCTGCCTTGATGATGCTCTTGTCGCCGCAAAAAACAATATTCTTCCAATGGATAAAAGGAAAATGGTCGGCCAGCCAATCAAATTTATCTTCAAAAGAAGCCCGGAATTCCATGGCCGCGGTTGTGATGAACACATCGTAATCTTCAGAAAGGCGGCGAACAACTTCCTGACTGTGGGGCATGACCGGCAGATCCCTGAAGAAACCTTTGTCGTGCAACCGGTCCCGCAAGACAAAAGCATCATCGTGCAGGTCGTATATTTTTTTGCCCCAGAAATCCGCAGGCGCCACCCTGCGCCCGAAGGTAGTTTCGTACAGATCCAGGAATTTAGGCGTAACGTCTGCAATTACTTCATCCATGTCAAGCGCAATTCGCTTTTTCATTTTTCGTTCGGATTGTTCGGGCAAACCCGGTTGATTTATTACAGAGAGCGAGCCTGCCTTCGCTAAGGCTTCGGCGGACGGTGAGAGGGTGAGAGGGTGAGAGGTGAGAGGGTGAGAGGTGAGAGGGTGAGAGGGTGAGAGGGTGAGAGGGTGAGGCCATCACCAAGT
>CAZLEF010000032.1:0-21305 GCA_964558465.1 uncultured Lewinella sp.
CAACAAATCAACAAATCAACAAATCAACAAATCAACAAATCAACAAATCAACAATGCCCCTACCGGGCCCTGTATCCTGCTTCTGTCAGTGCGCGGGCAAGCGCCTCCAGGTCCAGGCCCAGGACATCTTTATTGATCCTGAGGGCGTTTTCCTTCATTCCGGCAGGCAGGCGGCTATACCCCCAATAAGCGCCCAGTATAGCGCCGGTGATGGCCGCCACGGTGTCGTTGTCGCGGCCGTAATTCACCACAAATTCGATGGCCTTGAGGAAGTCGCCCCCTGAAAACTCCAGGGCGGTGAGGTTGATGAGGTGGATCTCGGCGGCGTGAAAGGGGATATCCTGTAGGTGTTCATCCAGCATTTCATAGGCCTTTTGCACCTGACGGTAATAGACCGGGTCGCGTTTCCAGTTCCTGAGTTTTACAGGGGTGTGGGGGCCTTCGACATCTTTTTTGGCGTTGTAGGCAATTTCGATGGCCGTGCGGTATTCGTTGAAAGCGATCCGGCCGATGAGCCGGCTGTTGTTGTACCGCAGCGGGTCGATGTAAGCCGTCACGATCCCGATCTCGACGGGTTTGATGCCGGGTTGCATAGCTGCCGAAACCATCGATGCCGTCAGGGCGGTGATATCCCGGGCATAACCGAGGTCGAAGAATCCAAGCCGGTAAGCCTCCCGGTAGCTGATCTCGGGTTGGGCGGGATAAAAAGCCCCTACCATGGGGGAATACAACATACCCGCGCAGGACATTTCCCCGCCATAAAACCGGTTGAGGGCGTAAGAGTAAGCTTCAAGGTTGTTTTCCATATAAGGTTTGGCCACCTTGGCCCATTCCTGCAGCCAGGCCATATGCAGGATCTGGCGTTCCAGGGGTTCGGGCGCGAAAGCGTCGATGTTTTTGATCGCTTCCACCTCGCGGAGGTAGGTTGAAACCAGGTAACCTGCAAATTTTTTGGCGTCCAGGCTGTCGGCGCCGCCTGCATTTTCGACCAGGAACCGGCCCATCAGGTATTTCCAGCGGGTATCGTCCGTGGTGCTGCCGCCGGGCAGATTGTCTTCCCAGGGGCCTTCGGGCGAGCCTTCGCGCAGGACCAGATTGAGCGAATCGACATGGCCCCAATGCACGGCGATACCATCGCGATGCCACATCTCGGTGGGCGCCCCCATGGCGTCGCCGATGGCCGACCCGGCGAGCATGCCCAGCATTTTGTCGTAGTAAAGTTCTTTGGTCAGGGCGGTATCCCAGGTTTCAGAATAAGCCGGGGCGGGTATTGCCGGGGCGGGGAAGAGTTCGGGCGGCGTTTTTTGGTTGCACGCGGTGAGGAGGAGGAGGGGAAATGTAAAATGTAAAATGTGAAAATTTAAATTTAAAAGTGGGGCTGTCGCTGACTTGAGGAGATTTGGGCGCAGGGGTAGGCGCCTCCCGGCAGATGAAAACCAAGAAACGGGATAATAGAAATTCCGGCAGCGCATGATTTTTTGGGCAAATTACAATATTCTCCTATATTTGAAAATGATGTTACGGATTATTCCAAATCACGTTCTTATGAAATTACCGGTACTGGTTTTATGCTTCCTGAGTGCAGGCGTTGTCTTTTCACAGGATTTCAAAGTGATCGGTTACCTCGCCACCTGGAATTTTGATACCCATACCTCCAGGGTCGAATGGGAACGGCTCACCCACGTCAACCTCGCCTTTGCCAACCCGGACGCCGGCGGCAACCTGACAACGGAGGGGGTGGACATCGACCCGGTGGTGGCCGCGGCGCATCAGCACGGCGTGCAGGTCTTTATCTCACTCGCCGGAGGGGCCCTCACCCCCCAATGGGCAAGCGCCTGGGAATACTGGATGCAGCCCCAGCGCCTGAACGAATTTATTGGAAAGATCCTGCAATATGTGGAAGTGCACGACCTTGACGGCGTGGATGTCGACCTGGAATGGCAATATGTCGATGAATTGTACAGCCCCTTCGTGCTGGCCCTGAAGAACGCCCTCGCCGCCCAGGGTTTGCCGATGACGGCCGCCCTGCCCGGCAGTTATCGCTACCCCCAAATTACCTCCCAGGCCCTCGCCGCCTTCGACTGGATCAACCTGATGATCTATGACCTCACCGGCCCCTGGAACCCCGCTAACCCAGGGCAGCATTCACCCTATGCCTGGGCACAGCAATGCCTCCAATACTGGGAAAACCAGGGCCTGCCGGGCCACCGGCAGACACTCGGCGTACCGTTTTACGGATACAATTTTGGCGTCACCCCGGTCGATGCGGTCACTTTCAATGAAATCGTAGCGCTCGACCCCGCCAACGCCTACCTCGATCAGGTCGGACAATTGTATTACAACGGCATCCCGACCATCGAAGCGAAAACCCAACTCGCCCTCGACGAAACCTCCGGCATCATGATCTGGGAACTGGGGCAGGACGCCTGCGATCCGCTCGGCGATTATTCCTTGTTGCGCGCCATCGACCAAACCCTTCACCCGGTGAATGCAACCGGCGACCCGCCTGCAACGGGGATCTGGCTTTTTCCCAACCCGGCTGACGGCTGGATAACGGTCGACGGCCTGCCTTTAACCCGTGCTTTTGCACAAATTTTCGACTTCCAGGGTAAACTCCGGTGGGAAGACCATACCGGCGACTTTGCCCGCATTGACCTGACGGATCTGCCGGCGGGCCTGTTTGCGCTGCGCATCCAGGCGGAAGGGCGGACGTGGGCGCGGAGTTTTGTTAAAATATGAAGAAATATTCCCAAATCAAGGCCCATGCAACCCGCACCGTTTCCGCCTGTTCTTTGAATAAAATCCTTTCATGCAAAAACACCTGCTTTTTTTCCTGATCGTATTCTCCTTTTCCTCCATCCTTCCGGCACAGGACAGAACCGCCCGGATCGGTGAACTCATGTCCAAAGCAGGTATTCCCGGCCTGGCGCTGGCCTATGTCAAAGCCGGGAAAATTGCGGAAACCTGCCATATCGGACTTCGCAGCGCGGATACCCGGGAACCGGTGGATGAAAACACCGTTTTTGCCGCCGCCTCCCTCAGCAAATGCGTATTTGCCTACGGCGTGATGCGCCTGGTCGAAACCGGCAAACTGGACCTCGACCGGCCCTTGTGCGAATACCTGGAATACCCCGACCTGGCCCACGACGAACGGTATAAAAAAATAACGGCCCGTATGGCCCTCAGCCATACTTCCGGCCTGCCCAACTGGCGCAACGGCGAAAAACTGGAATTCCAGCATTCGCCGGGCGAACGCTTCCAGTATTCCGGCGAAGGATTCGTATTCCTCATGCGGGCCGTGGAGAAGATCACCGGCCAAAATATGGAGGACTGGATGCAGCAAACCGTTTTCACCCCCCTGGGCATGACCCGCAGCAGTTATGTCTGGAAACCGGCATTCGAAAACAACTACGCTGTTCCGCACAATCAGATCGGCCGGACGGCATCGAAATACCTGCCCGAGGAAGGCAATTCCGCCCATTCCCTGCAAACCACTGCGGCGGATTACGGGCGGTTTGTCGCTGCTTTGCTGGACCGTAAGGACATGTTCACACCCCAGGCCAACAGCCGCCTCAAACCCGAAAAAGACAACCTGCAATGGTGTCTGGGCGTCGGATACCAGCAGAGTTCGTACGGAAAAGCGGTCTGGCAATGGGGGGACAATGGCACGTTCAAAGCCTATTTTATCGCCTATCCCGACAAAAAGGAAGGCCTCGTTTACCTCGCCAACGGGTCAACCGGCCTGAACATTGCCGCTGAATTGCTCGCCCTGTTTTTCCCGGGCGACCAACCCGCGCTGCAATACCTGGATTACGGCGAGCCCGACGAACCGGGCCTCAACCTGTTGAAACGCGCGCTGTCCATGCCGTTTGAAGAAGCCGTGCAACCCTACCTCGCCAAGGGGCAAAACCTGCAGGATACAACCCTGTTACCGGCTTCCAAAATGAACCGGGTGGGCAATCAGTTGCTTTACCGCCGGCTGTTCGACGGGGCCCGGCAGGCATTTGAGATGAACCTGAAGGCCTATCCGAAATCAAAGCCGTCGCTGCTGGGCCTGGCGGAAGTCTGGCTGCGGCAGGGCCGGTCCGCCTCCGCTATGCCTTATCTGGCGAAAGCCCTGGAAAACGACCCATCGGATGCAACCGTCCGGAACATGATCGACCGCCTGCAAGGCAAAGTCGCAGAACCCCAACCCGGCGCCGTACCGGTTACCTTCCGCCTGCAGGGGTACGACAACGCCCGGTGGGTCACTGTGGGGGGCAGTTTCAACGATTGGAATGACATGGCCCTGCCGATGCGCTGGGAAAACGGCGCCTGGGTGGCGCGGGTTTACCTCGACCCCGGCGAATACCGCTACAAACTGGTTGTGGACGGCGTCTGGATACCCGACCCCGGCAACCCGGAGATCGATTTGAAGGATAACTTTAATTCGGTGCTGAAGGTGGAGGAGGGATAACAGTTTTTCTGTGTTTCAAACAAACAAATCATCGATCACCAACTCATTGGTTACCGCACTCAGGTAATGCTCGTTTTTCCTTGCACCCATGACGGTAAGCAAGGTGATGAAAACGTTTTTTTTGGTTTGCGTAACGGTTTTGAACAGGTGCGCTTTTTCCAGCAATTGAGCCGCGTAAGTTTTGGTCACTTCAAATTTCGCGTCGTGGAATTTCAACTCCAGGATGTTGATGCAGTTGTCGGCCCTGTCGATGATGAAATCAATTTGCGCCCCGGCAAGGGTCGCACTGGCTTTCAATCGCCACGAGTATTCGTTGGAAATGACGCCGTGGATTCCCAAGGCCTTTTTGATCTGGGAGGTATGTTTGAAGCAAAGGTTTTCAAATGCGTAACCGGACCAAATTTTGAATGCGGGGCCGGCAGCCATTTGCAGCCAACTGCTGTTGCTTCTCAAATTGTGGAGGAATTTATAATAAAAAAGCGTGAATTCATCCATCAACCGGAATAAAGCGTCCTCCTTGGATTTAAGGATAGGGAAAATCTGTTTAACAAAACCGCAGGCAACCAATTCCTCCAAAACAAGTGAAAGCCCGCCGCCGCTGCTGATCCCGGTAGATTTTACGATTTCGGTGCGGGTCATACCCCTGTTTTTAGAAGCCAGCGCAAGCACGACCTTTTCGTGCAAACTGCTGTTTTTGAACAAGGCAGCGTAAAGATTCTGAAATTCGTTTTTCAGTTTTGCCTGCGGTGCAAAAAACAGGTCGTCAAGCACCTGAGGAACACTTTTGCCCCGTGTGATGTCCATGAGGTAAAATGGCACGCCTCCGACGCACATATACAATTGAGCGATGTCCTTGGGCGCCCATTTCACCGAATTCATTTCCAGAAATTCCCTGGTCTCATTCAACGTCAGGGGCATCAATTGGATGTGTTTGGTAATGCGGTTGTGTAATCCACCCCGGTCATTGATCACTTTATTGATAATCCAGGATGCGGCCGACCCGCAAATAACGAGTATGATATCGGTTCTTTTGGTGCAGTACTGATTCCAAAAATTATCCAACGCCGCTAAAAAGCCGGCTCGGGGTGTTTCGAACCAGGAAATTTCATCCAGGAAAACAACCTTTTTACCTTCTTCCGGCAAACTGCTTAAATAGAACTTGAGTTGTGCAAACGCTTGAAGCCAGGATTTTGGCGGGAGTTCGGCCTTGGAAGCTGGGTTGGCTTCGGCAAGCGCCAGCCAAAAATTTTCCAGTTGGCGGGCAAACGCTTTTTGGTGCAAACCGCTGCACTCAAACACGATTTGACGTGCATAAACCTGGCGAACCAGATACGTTTTCCCGATTCTTCGCCTGCCGTAAACCGCCACAAATTCCGGGCGGTCCTTTTCCAGAAGGCTTTCCAGCAGTGAGATCTCAACTTTACGTCCAGCTAACTTCATCATAGGTATAATTCGCCAGGTTTAGGCAAAATTAATGCAATTTGGCGAAGTATAAAATTATATCTCGCCAAATAGCCTCGTTTTTACCTGCATTTGGCGAAGTATAACGTGATCCTGGCTCAGGTGTTTACCGGAGCTCACTCCACCTTCAATACCTCCGACCTGGTGGAAACCCCGTTCTCATTTACGCTTTCAATGCTGAAATAATAGGGTTTCTGGTTGTCCATCGCCTTGAACCAGTATTCGTTGGCGTCGTGCACCATGATGCAATTGTAGAGCTTGCCCGGGTCGGTTCCGTAGTAGATGTTATAGGCGTAGGCCTGATCTACCGGCGACCAGCGGATCCAGGCCGAACGTTTGTCGGATTCGGTGCGCAATACCATGAACTGTTTCACCGGAGCAGGCGCTGCGCCGGCGCCTTTTCCGAACACGCGCAGCCCGCTGAGGGCAAATTTGCCGGTCGGCATTTTGCGGTTTTCCAGTTTGATGTAACGGGTTTCCACGGGGCTGGGCAGTTCAAGGTAGTCGTGCGGCACATCGGCGGTATGGCGGCTTTTGTCCACCAGGGTTTCCCATTTTTTCCCGTCTTTGGAGTGGTAAAGCACGTACTGGTGGAAAACGCCGCTGCTTTTGCCCAGGAATCCGGCATCCTGGTCGGCGTAGTTGATCTGAACGGCCCGCACGGTGCAGACCGCCCCCAGGTCGCTTTCGATCCATTCGCCGGGGTCACCGGTGGCTGCCGACCAGTAGGTTTTGATGTTTTCATCCACGGCGAAGTTGGCATAATGGGCCCCCAGGGTAGAGGAAACGCGCACAGGTTTCTGGTAATTGAGCAGCATCCAGCCGGTGAAACGGCTGTCGAGGTGGTTGGCCGGGCCGTTGGGCAGGAAATGGGGATAGTCGCCGAAGGCAGTGTTGCAGTACATCTTGTCGTCGGGGTCGAAGCCGGCGGGCCAGATGCCGATGCGCCGTTCAAAATTGTTTTTGACGGATACGACCACCGTGGAAACGTGCCAGTAATTGCCCCAGTGGTCCTGGAAAGTGGCGCCGTGCCCCGCTCCCCGGGCAAAACCGCCGGGTTTGAACGAGAGCGGGTCGCTTTGTTGTTCCCAATGCCAGTGGAGGGGCTCGGAGGCCACGGCCACCCCGTCGGCATACCCGCTGAACTCCGTGCCGGGCGCGCCGTACTGCAGGTAGTATTTCCCGTTGTGTTTGGTCACCCAGGCGCCCTCGACGAAAGGTTTGAGGAAGGTATTGTCCATATGTTCGCCGAAGCGCTGCCAGCCGAACCGTTCCGGCTTCAGCACGAGCAGTTCGGTGCGTGTGCCGATGGGTTGAAGGGTCTTGCGGTTGAGTTCGACGCCCTTGAGCGGGTATTCGTTGCTGGAGCCGTTGTACATATACAGGCGGCCGTCGTCGTCGGTGAAAAAGGCGGGGTCCCAGCCGCCGATGTCAAATTGGTGGACGGCTTCCGACCAGGCATTGGCCTTCGGGTCGGTGCTCATCCAGATCGGGAAATCGCGGCCGTAGGTGGACCCAAACACCAGCATCGTATCCCCGATGATGCCTACCGCAGGGGCGCAGAGGTCGTCGTACACCTTGTGTTCGGGCCGCAGGAAATGCCGCGCCACAAAATGCCAGCGACTCAGGTCGTTGCTCCACCAATACCCCCACTGGTTGGTGGAAAACAGGTAATAATCGCCCTTGAAATTGACGATCACGGGGTCGGCCGTCGCGCGGTGGCGACCCCATTCGGAGAAGTTGGGGATGGGGGTGTACCCGTAGTCGATATTGATGGGGTTGCAATACGTGCGCTGGGCTTGCGGGAGGTTCGGGCAGCAAAAGATCCAGACGACGGCGAATAAAAGATGGCGGAACAGCATGGCGGTAAAGGTGAATGCGGTGAATTTTATGCGATACAAGGATAAGCGGAAGTTTCGGGTTTTCCAAAAAAGCAAAATGTGCGGTAGCATGATTTTTTACACTTTGCGACGTCGGGGCGTGGTGGAAATGGGAATCGCTCCACGTATTTTGAGCGGAATCCAACTATTTTTTACTGCTTTTCGCCCGGACAACCGGAAAGTCGCAGCGAAAACTATCTTATTTGAATGAGTTTTCGCTTGAATTATTTACCTTTTCGAGCGCTCTGCCGCCTGACCCATGAATACGCGCTTTTTTACCTGCAATTTATCGAAAACAAAGTCCACGAAGGCAGCGGCGCCTGGCAGCATGTGGAAACGGTACTGACGCTCGATGATTTGTTTTTGGATTAAATTTTTATCAAAATGATTAACCTGAAGAATATTCAAACCGAGATTGACGCGAGTTTTTTGTACAAGATACTTGCCGACCACGAAGACGACCCCAATGTAGCGGGTGTATTCCGCCAGATGAGTGAAATAGAACATGGGCACGCTGTCGCCTTCATGAAAAAAAACAAACTGGATATTTCCTAATATGGGTATTGCGGGCGCTACCGGCGGGCAAAGCGAAGTGTTGCTGGCGGGACTTGCAGGGTTGCTGGCAGGCGCTTTTTTAAGCGGCCTTGGTTTATTCCTCATCGGCGCCGCCATTACTTTATTCACCGGGAGAAGTATCTGGTTTTCAGGATTCAGGCAGGTTATTTTTGGTTTTGCCGCCGCGGCTGTTACTTTCGGTATCGGAAAATGGATCGGCGTTTCGGTGGCGGGGTAGGGGTGATTTAATGCGGCCGATAATTTGTTATTTCTTGTTTTATCCCACCGATTTGATTCCAGGATCAGGATGCTGTACGAGGCCGTCCGAATATTCGTTTTTCTGTAATCCGAAAGTGGTCAGCATCGCCAATCAGACTGCTCAAAAATAAGGATGATTTTTGTCTCAAAATGAAAATAGCGATCTGCCACGAAACGGACCAGCGGTCCGGCATCTTTGTAACTTTCTCCACGATGAGAACGCCTCCCGGTCCAGCGGACCGGTATCTAAACAACCGAAGCAGATGGAAACGAGAGATCAAAACCGGTTGTCCGCCCGGTTTTCGGGTATCTTTTTAACCTTTTGCGGCGCTTCCGGCAAAAGATACCGGACCTACGGCCCGGAAGCCCCTTCATTTGGACTGTGTTACCAAGATACCGGACCGCTGGTCCGGCCGAAAGTTTATTTCAAATTGACGCATTCAATCGATATATCCATAATCCTGTCCAAAACTCACGTTAAATTAAGGAATGATGTATCTTAACCGGTCGCGCCGCCTGGCAGGGATTTTGCGGATCGAACAGGCCGTCCTTTGGACAAATCTCCCACACGGCTCTTTTTGCCCGAAAGTATGCACCCTTTCCCCTCCCAAAATTCCTCACATTTTCCTAGATTGCACCTGTATTCAAAGTCGGAAAACTATGTACCGATACATCCTGCCTGTCTTCGGGCTTTTACTTTTATGCTGGGCCTGCTCAACCGGCCTGCCTCCGGAATTGTCGGCAGAATTGGAGCAACTGCCGGCCGAACTGGATTACAACCTGCATGTCAAACCCGTCCTTTCCGACAAATGTTTCGCCTGCCACGGCCCGGATGAAGCCAAACGAAAAGCCGGCCTCCGCCTGGATATTGCAGAATCTGCCTACGCCCCGCTGCCGGAAAACCCAGGTAAAGTCGCCATCGCCAAAGGCAGCCTCCGCCGCAGCGAGGTCTTCCACCGTATTATTTCCACGGACCCTGAATACCGGATGCCTTCACCCGAATCGCACCTCAGCCTGAGCAACCGGGAAAAAGCCATCCTGATCAAATGGATCGAAGACGGCGCCGGATACCAGCCGCACTGGGCTTTTATCCGGCCTGAAAAAACAGCCCCGCCAGCGGTGAAAAAAACGGATTGGCCCAAAAATCCCATCGACCGGTTCATTTTGCACCGGCTGGAAACGGAAAACCTGGCCCCTGCTCCCGAAGCATCCAAAGAAATCATGCTGCGCCGTCTGTCGCTCGACCTCACCGGCTTGCCCCCGACCCTGGCCGAAATCGATGCTTTTCTCCTGGATAAATCCCCCGATGCCTACGAAAAACAGGTGGACCGCCTGCTCGACTCCCCGCATTACGGCGAAAAAATGGCGGTGGACTGGCTGGACCTTGCCCGGTTTGCCGATTCTCACGGCTATACCGTCGATCGCCTGCGGGATATGTCGCCCTATCGCGATTGGGTCATCGAGGCTTTTAATGCCAACCTGCCTTATGACCAGTTTGTTCAGTGGCAGTTGGCCGGGGACCTGATGGTGGATGTTGGAGACTTGGAGACTGGGGGACTGGGTGATGGGGCGAGAGACCTGCTCGTCGCCACCGCTTTCAACCGCAATCACCCGCAAAACATGGAGGGCGGCATCATCGAGGAAGAGTTTCAAACCGAGTACGTCGTCGACCGCACCAATACCTTCGGCGAGGCATTTATGGGCCTCTCGCTGGGGTGCGCCAGGTGCCACGACCACAAATACGACCCCGTTTCCCAACAAAATTATTACGAGGTCTTTTCCTTTTTCAACAATGTAGCGGAAGCCGGCCAGATCGCCTGGAACGACGCCATGCCCACCCCAACCATCCTGCTGCCAACCGAAGAACAGGAAAAGATCATCGCGTTCCTCCAAAAGACCATTTCCGAACAGGAGCAAAAGATCGACCGGCTGCAAGCTCAAACCGAACCCGAATTCAACGAATGGCTCAAAACCGGGGCGTACAGGTCATTGGCCGGCGAAAAAATACCACAATACGGCCTGCAAGCCCGCTACACTTTTGATAACGGTGATCTGAAAAACAGCGTCAACCCCCGGCAAACCGGCATCCTGAAACGGGAAACAGGCATGACCGGCGATCAACCCGATTTTGTGCCGGCCAACTCCGGAAAAGCCCTGGCCTTGGAAGGCGACGTGTACCTCGACCTGAATGAAGCCGGCGTTTTTCGCAAGTCCGAACCCTTCAGCATCGGCATCGACGTCAGAATCCCGAAAGAACTGAAAGAAGGCGTGATCTTCCACAAAGCCATTGCCGAACGGCTGTACAATTTCCGGGGGTACCACCTCTACCTGAAAAACGACCGGCTGGAAATCAATATGGCTCATACGGCCCCCTCCAACGCCATCACCCGGGTCAGCCGGCAACCCGTACCGCGGGACCGCTGGATCCAACTGACCCTGACCTACGACGGAGCCTCCCGCGCAGACGGCTTCAGGTTGTACCTGGATGGCCAACCCCTGGAAATGGAGACCACCATGGACCAACTGTACAAGGATATCCTGTTCCATTCCACCCCCGAACCGGGGCTGCAGATCGGAGCCTGGTGGCGCGGGTTGGGGTTCAAAGGCGGCCTGGTCGACAACATCCTCGTTTACGGGCGCGAGCTGACGCCCTTCGAAACAGGCATCCTCGCCCAAAAACAAACCTGGGCGGGACCGGCCTCCAAAAATCCGGCTGAATTGAATGGGGAAGAAAAAGCCGTTTTGCAGGCCTATTATCAGCGCTGTGTTTCACCCGGATTAAAAGCGGCCCGTCAAGCCTTGCAAACGAGCCGGACCCAGCTTTCCGACTCCATCGCCCCGGTAGAAGAACTGATGGTGATGCAGGAAATGAAAACCCCGAAAAAAACCTTCCTCCTGCAGCGCGGCAATTACGACATGCCGGGCCAGGAAGTCTTTCCCAATACCCCCAACCCCATTTTGCCCTTTCCGGAAAACCTGCCCAAAAACCGCCTGGGATTGGCCCAATGGCTCTGTTTGCCCGAACATCCGCTCACAGCAAGGGTGGCGGTCAACCGGCTCTGGCAGAATTTCTTCGGCGCGGGTTTGGTCAAAACCACCGAGGACTTCGGCAATCAGGGCGAACTGCCCAGCCATCCGGAATTGCTGGACTGGCTGGCGGTCCGTTTCATCGAATCAGGCTGGAATATCAAACAGATGAACAAACTGATCGTGATGTCGGCCACCTACCGGCAAGACTCCAAAGTGGACGATTCGCTGCGGGAAAAAGACCCTGAAAACCGCTTGCTGGCCCGCGGCCCGGCATACCGCATGCCAGCCGAAATGATCCGCGATAATGTTTTGACCGCCTCCGGATTGTTGAATAAAAAGATCGGCGGAAAAAGTGTGAAACCCTATCAGCCTGCAGGGCTTTGGGAGATCAATAGCGCCAGCTACCAACAGGATACCAGTGATGCCGTTTACCGCCGCAGTTTGTACATCCTGATCAAACGCTCGGTACCCAACCCTACCATGGCCACTTTTGACGCGGGTTCGCGCAGTTACTGCGTGGCCCGCAGGCAAAAAACCAATACGCCGTTGCAGGCCCTGGTTACGCTGAATGACCCTACTTTCCTGGAGGCTTCCAAAGCGCTGGGCGAACAAATGTGCAAAACCCGGGATGCCCGCAAGGCAGTCGTGGAGGTGTACCGAAAACTCACCGGACTCCAACCCGCCCAGGCTGAAATCGAACTGCTGCTGCGCTTGCGAAGCAACCAGCAGGAAAAATTCCGGCAACATCCTGAAAAAGCCCGGGGTTGGCTCGATGCGGGGCTGTACAAAACCGACCCCCGGCTCGATACCGCTGAACTGGCCGCCTATGCCGTAGTGGCCAACACCATTTTGAATTCCGACGCCACCCTGACCAAAAGATAAAACATATGGCACAACACGACCAGGACCCGTTCTCCAAAGGAGTCCCATGGACCCGGATCCATACGCCCGAATTCGACACCTTGAACAGACAGTGGGACCGGCGCAATTTTTTGCTCAAAACCGCCCTGGGTCTGGGCGCCCTGGCCACGGGAACTTTGTTGGGCAGTTGTTCGGGTTCAGGAGGTATGGCGGCCGCACCCGATGCCGGTTTTCAGCAAGCCGTGCTGAATGCCTTACCCCATTTTGCCCCCAAAGCGAAACGGGTGGTTTACCTGTTCATGAGCGGCGGGCCTTCTCAACTGGAGACCTTCGATTACAAACCCGGACTCCGGGATATGCTGGGGAAAAACCTGCCCGATTCCGTCCGCAAGGGCCAGCGCCTCACGGGCATGAGCGCCAACCAAAGCGCATTGCCCATCGCGCCTTCCCTGTATCAATTCAACCGGCACGGCAAAAACGGAACCTGGGTCAGCGAACTGTTGCCCCATACCGCCCAGGTGGTCGATGACCTGTGCATCGTGCGTTCGGTTTTTTCGGAGGCCATCAACCATGACCCTGCGCTGACCTTTTTCCAGACGGGCAATCAATTGCCCGGACGGCCTTCGATTGGCGCCTGGGTCAGTTACGGCCTGGGTTCCGACAACCAGAATTTACCCACGTTTATCGTCCTGGTCTCCAAAGACGCACCCCGCGATCAGCCGCTGTATGCCCGGTTGTGGGGCGCCGGGTTTTTGCCTTCCGAGCACCAGGGCGTTCAGTTCCGTTCGGGGAAAGACCCCGTTTTGTTCCTCAACAACCCTGAAGGGTACGACGGCCAGGACCGCAAAGAAATGCTGGAATACCTCAAACAACTCAACCAGTTGCAGAATGAAGCCTACGGCGATCCGGAAGTGAACGCCCGCATCGCCCAATACGAAATGGCCTACCGCATGCAAACCTCCGTACCGGAAGTCATGGATATCTCCCGGGAACCAGACGAAGTGTTCGATCTGTACGGCCCTGCCGGCCGCGACCCGGGGACATATGCGGCCAATTGCATTTTAGCCCGGAAATTATTGGAAAAAGGCGTTAAGTTTGTCCAGTTGTACCACCAGGGATGGGACCACCACGGCGGCTTGCCGGCAGGCATCCGGCAGCAATGCCTGGCCATCGACCAGCCGACGGCGGCCTTCATCAAAGACCTCAAAAGAAGAGGTTTGCTGGAGGATACGCTGGTCATCTGGGGCGGCGAATTCGGTCGTACGGTTTACTCCCAGGGCATCCTGACGGCCGATAATTACGGCCGCGACCACCACCCGCGTTGTTTCACGATGTGGATGGCCGGAGCGGGCGTAAAAGCCGGACTGAGCTACGGCGAGACCGACGATTTCAGTTATAATATCGTCCGGGATCCGGTGCATGTTCACGATTTTCACGCTACGCTGATGCACCTGATGGGTATCGACCACGAGCAACTGGTGTTCAGGTTCCAGGGCCGGCGTTTTCGCCTCACGGATGTGCATGGGGAAGTGGTCAGGGGGATTTTGGGGTAGATGGTGGATGCTGGATGGCGGAATTATCCGCCTGAGGCGAGGTATGAGTATTGGGGGGACGGTAGATGCTGGATGTTGGCCACGCCTGTGGCGTGGTGGATGTTGGATGTTGGATGACGGACGGACGGCGAACATCAACAATCATAAATCATGTAATCATCGATCATCAATCGAGATATGGTTGGGGGACGGTGGACGGCCTACGGCCCACGGCTCACGGCCTACGGCTCACGGCTGACGGCCTACGGCTGATGATGGACGGTAGATGAATTGAAAAAGCGCCGTCCACCGAAGGCCAGATTATTAAAAACCAACAAAATATGAGCACACGCAGGAAATTCATCCAAACCGCCACCATTGCAGCGGGAACCGCCGCCGCCAGTCCGGCATTCGGTTTCTCCATCTTGCACAAGGACCTCCAACCCGACGACAACCTCATCGGGCATGGGGATTTCAGGTATAAGGTGGACAAAGGCTGGGCCAAAATCAGCCCCAACAGCAATCCTTTGTTCAATTGCCACGAAATGGTGCAGGACAGCAAGGGCCGCCTGATCATGCTCGGCGACCATACCCACAACAATATCCTGATCTTTGACAAATCGGGCGCCCTGCTCGATTACTGGGGCAGCGCTTATCCCGGCGGTCACGGCCTGACCCTCTCCCGGGAAGGCGAGGAAGATTTCCTGCTGATCGTGGATTGCGGCTATTACCAGGACAAATACGGCAGTTGGAAAGGTCAGGCCGGGCAGGTGGTGAAAACCGACCTCACCGGGCGCATCCTCTTCACCATCGGGCATCCGCGCACCATCGGCATTTACAAGGACGATGAACGTTTTCAGCCCACCGAAACCGCCGTGGCGCCCAATGGCGATATTTATGTGGCCGACGGTTACGGCTCCGATTATATCATCCAGTACAACAGCAAGGGGCAATATATCCGGCATTTCGGCGGCCGAAACAACGCCAATAAAAATCACAACCTTGTCAACGCTCATGGCGTGGCGGTTGACCTGCGCGACCAAAACAACCCCGTGCTGGTTTGTACCTCCAGGGAAGAGAATTGCTTCAAGGTGTTCACGATGGACGGCAGATTCATCCGGCGGATCGACCTGCCGGGGCTCTACGTATGCCGCCCGGTGATGGACGACAGCAACCTCTACGCCGGCGTCTGCTGGTCGAAAGATGCGGCAGGCAACCGGCAGGACAGTTCGGGTTTTGTCACCATCCTGGACGCCGGGAACAAAGTGGTGTCCAACCCCGGCGGTACGGCGCCTGTTTACCAAAACGACGTCTTTCAGCCTTCCACAGCGTTGACCAACCGCGTATTCCACCACGGCCACGACGTGTGTGTGGACGACGACAAGAACCTGTACGTTTGCCAGTGGAACGCCCATTTTACGCCGCCGGTCAAGTTGACCCGGGTGTAAAGGTTGTATCCGCCAAATTTATTTGGCAGGATTAGTGAGACCCGACTACGCCACGGCTTTGTCGGGCGGAGGAGGGTGAGATATGAATGCCAGCCCTGCTTTTGAAGCGATAATGTACCTGTATTGATAAACAATTCCTGCGTCGGCTTTGGAGCGGTCGCTGAAAATCTCACCCCAAACGTAAATTAACTTTGGCCATGAAAATTATACTGATATCATTCATCATCTTCGGACTGGTATTTTCAGGCTGTAACGACAACTCTGATCCGTCAAACAATTCAGATATGGATAGTGTAAATCAAAAAATTGAAGCCAACAAGCAGCTTGTCCGACTTTGGATTTTGGATGGCTGGAACAACAACCGAAATAAAATGGTGGTTGAACAGGTGTTTGCACAGGATTGGGTGGACGGAAATCCAACCTTTCCCGATCAACCCAAAGGAATTGAAGGAGCTATGTATTTTGTAGAACAATACCGAAATGCATTACCGGACATTCATTTCAACATCACCCATCTCATTGCGGACCCTGACTTTGTTACTTTCCGGTTTGAGGCAACCGCAACGCATAAAGGAACGCTTATGGGGATTCCCGCAACGGGCAAAAAAGTTACAGTGACAGGAATCGTTATCCACAAAGTTGAAAACGGGCGGTTTGCCAAATCCTGGAACGAAGTTGACTTATTAGGTTTGAAAATGCAGCTTGAGGCGAAATAGTAATGCCGGTTTTTCTACCGGTTCGCCTCCGACAACCAATGAAACTGCCGTTCCGCCAACTGGAAATGCCGGTTGCTGCGCACCAGTTCCACGTACAATGAATCGCCGCGGAGCATCGTCCACAGCCGGATGGTCCGGTTGTCGGGCATTTCGTAGCGCAGGGTCATCACCGGGGTGGTATCGCCCATCATTTTGGTCAGCTTGATCACCTGTTTCACCGAGTCGGGTTGGTAGGTGAAATAACCGCGGCGGTAGCGTTGCCAGAACAAGGTATCCACACTGCCGACACTGCCCAGGCCGCCTTTTTCAAAGATCATATCGCGCCAGCGGATGGAGTCGGTGGGCGAATACGGGATCGTGTCCCGGTTGACGACAAAGGTGGCGACGTCGTAAACCCCCGATCTGACCGGCGGCACGTCGGCCCGGGCTGAAACCCGTTGGTAATTGCTCAGGGATTGCCGGAACGGCAGTACCACCGTGAGCACGACAAAAACAACCTTCAATACGATCCGCCCGATGCGCATCCATTTTTTGGGCAAATGGAATGCATACAGGGTATTGGCTGCGGCCGCGCGGTTGAACACAAAAAAATCCAGCAGCCGCCGGCTTTCGTACACCAGCAGGAACAGGCAGTAGAAGAATAACTGCAGGGAAAAGATCTTCACCGGGATATCGTAGCTGAGGTTCATCACGGCCACGTTGGCAAACACGCCCGCGCCGAGGCACAACCCCAGGGTCACCGTCTTCCGGTTGAGCAGCAACAGGCCGGCCACGGTTTCCATCACGCCCGCAAAGATCTGGTAGGGCGCCGAGTACCCCATAAACATCCACGACAGCCGCATGGGCAAAAAATCGCCGAGCGGGGTGGCCAGCTGGCTGAGGTTGGGAAAGGGCATCTGGTTGGCGTAGAGTTTCCAGATGCCGTAACTGAGCGCCGTCATGGCCACAAAATACCGGACCACATTCCGCATCCAGTAATCGGCGGTTTCATAGCCGGGCCGCCGCCGGTCCAGTGCACTCCAGACCAGGCAACCGGTCGCGGCCAGCAACAGGAAGGTCCAGAGTTGCGCCCACCCCATGGAGGTATCGCCGCTCCCGCCCATGGGTACCAGCACGTCCTTCACATGGAACAGATACCGGTTGCCCGCCTGTACGATCCAATCCGTCATGCGGTAGTAATATTGGGAAACATACCCGAAATAGTCGAGCCAGGTCCACGGGGCCAGTTGCAACAGGAAAAAGAGGGTGAAGAACCGGAAGGCGAACTTGCGCCACAGCGGCCAGGGTGCGTGGGTGAGGGTTTCTGGTGAATGCATATTTGTAACCACTAAGTTCACTAAGGACACTAAGGTAGAAATTTTTCCATTGAATTTCTTATTGGTCTCAGTGGTTCCAGGAAAAACCGTATCTTTACCCTGTCGTTTCCCTGAATATAGCAGGCGAACGGTTTACCGGGATCTATAAATAAATAGTAGGGACTTTCAAAGAATTGGGTATGGAACATCGTTCTATACAATGATTGTTTTGTAAAAAATGTCCTTACATGGTACGCTTTAAACAATTATTCAACACGCTCTTTTCCACTTCTGCCGCCGGTGTGTACATTCTGTCCATCGCCATCGCCATCGGCACGGCTACCTTCATTGAGAATGACTTTGGAACCAGTTCGGCCCAGAAATTGATTTTTAAATCCTGGTGGTTTGAACTATTGCTGGCTTTTTTCGCCATTTCGCTCATTGTCAATATATTCAGGTTTCGGATGATCGGGCAAAAAAAGTGGGCGATCCTCCTGTTCCATGCCGCCATTATTGTCATTTTATTGGGCGCCGGGATAACCCGGTATTTTGGCGGCGAAGGCATGATGCATATCCGGGAAGGCGCCGAATCCAATTCATTTTTATCATCGGAATCCTATCTCCGTTTTGAAGCCATTTTCGAAGGCAAAAAATATAGCTTCGACGAACCGACCCTGTTTGCAACGCTGGGTAACAATCACCTGGAAAGATCCTATATCCTGGGCAATGAGGAATTGAAGATTGAAGTCACGGATTTTATGCCCAATCCGTCGGAAGTTATGGTCGACGACAAAAACGGCGTTCCCATTCTGAAGGTGGTGATCGGCGGGATGAACGGAAGGGAGGAGTATTTTGTAAAAGCCAGCGATCAGGTCAATATTCATGGTACGCTCTTTAATTTTAGCAATCCTGAAATGACGGAGGCTTTTAATATAAAATACGAACGGGACAGCCTTTATTTTATGTCCGATGTGTCCTATTCGCAAATGAAGATGGCTTCCGGGCAAAAGGATACCTTGTCGCCGGGGGTCTACCGGCCGTTGTTGTTGCGCACTTTATATTCAGATGGTCAGCATAGTTTTGTATTCGGCGAATTTTCGCCCACTGCAAGGATGGAGGTGGTTTCTTCCTCCGATAAAATGACCAGCAACAGCATGGGCGGGGTAGGGATCAAGGTCCGTTTTGCAGGAGCGGAAAAAACATTTTATGTATACGGAACCCAGGGTATGGAGGGAGAACCCAGGGTTGTCCGGTTGGGGAATGCCAGTTTCGCGGTGGCCTATGGCGCAAAAAAGGTTGTCCTTCCTTTTTCCATCCGATTGCACGATTTCATCATGGAAAAATACCCCGGCACCAGCAACGCTTCTTCCTATGCCAGCGAAGTAACCCTTCTGGACCCCCGGAAAAACTTGTCGAGGAACCAGCGGATTTACATGAACCACATTTTGAATTACGACGGATACCGTTTCTTTCAATCCTCCTTCGATCAGGACGAATTGGGGACCTACTTAAGCGTCAATCGAGATGCATGGGGGACCCGGGTCTCTTACCTTGGATACATTTTGTTGACGACCGGTATGTTGCTCACCTTGTTCAGCCGGGAAAGCAGGTTCCGGCAATTGGGGAAAAATATTAAAAACCTCCGGCAGGCTGAAAAAGCATTTCCTCTGCTGATTGCAGGCTGTTTCCTGGCCGTATCGGCGCAAGGCAAATCCGATACTCCCTTGCAACCCGAACATCACCGTATAGATATAGAGCATGCCGGACTGTTCGGACGGGTCCTGGTACAGGATTACCAGGGCAGGCTCAAACCGATGAATACGTTTGCCGGCGAAATATTGCGGAAGCTTTCCAGGAAGGAGCAACTGAACGGCCTGTCGGCTGAACAGGTCATTTTAAGTATGGCCGCGTTTCCGGAGGACTGGTACTCCGTCCCGTTGATCAAACCTGGCAAACACGAAGAGATCCGGAAAATAGTGAATGCGAAAGGCGATCTTTTAGCGTACAACGATTTTTTCAACCGGCAGGGAGTGTATTTATTAAAGGATATGGTCCGGAATGCCTATAACCTGCCGCCGAGGGATCGCGGGGTTTTTGAGAAGGAGGTTTTGAAACTGGACGAAAAAGTGAATATCGCCAATATGGTTTTTTCCGGCGCGTTTATGAAGGTCTTTCCTGTTCCGGATGATTTGACAAATACCTGGCGGTCGCCGGCTGATTTTGCCCATCACCACGACGTCGGCGCCGGAGTAAGTTTTATGGAAAAATTTTATCCGGCTTATATCCCTACCGTACAAAACGCCATTCACAACAATGACTGGAGCCTGGCCAACCGGATTATTGCCGAACTGGCCCTGTACCAGGAAACCAACGGCGGCGAGATCCTGCCGTCGAAACGCAAAATAAATGCGGAAATTTTATTGAATAAACTGAATGTCTTCAGCAGGCTCGGAAAATTATACGGCTTTCTGGGAATAACTTTTTTAGGACTGCTTTTTACTTCCGTATTCAACCCCCGTATTTCATTGAAATGGCCTTTCAGAATTATTTTTTCACTCCTGCTTTTTGGTTTTTTCATGCACACTTTCGGTCTTGGGTTGAGGTGGTATGTATCGGGCCGGGCGCCCTGGAGCAACGGATACGAGTCGATGATCTATATCGGCTGGACGACAATCCTGGCGGGACTGATCTTTGGCAGGAAGTCCCCCGGCGGGCTGGCGGCCACCACCATTCTTTCGGCCACCATCCTGATGGTAGCGGGCCTGAGCTTTCTGGATCCGGAGATTACGCCCCTTGTGCCGGTTTTGAAATCCTACTGGCTGACGATCCATGTGTCGATGGAAGCCGGCAGTTACGGGTTTTTGATGTTGGGCGCTATCATCGGGGTGCTCAACCTGATTTTCATGATTTTAAAAACCCGGAAAAATGAAAAATATGTCAACCGGGTAGTAACAGAAATGACCTGGATCAGCGAAATGACCCTCATCGGCGGTTTATTCATGATCAGCATCGGTACCTATCTGGGCGGGGTTTGGGCCAATGAGTCCTGGGGCCGGTATTGGGGATGGGACGCCAAAGAAACCTGGGCCCTGGTCACCATTTTGGTGTATTCTTTTATTCTCCATATGCGGTTCATTCCCGGCCTGCGGGGCGAATATGCTTTTAATGTGGCTACTTTATTTGGGTGGGCGTCGGTGCTGATGACCTATTTCGGCGTAAATTATTATCTCTCCGGTTTACACTCCTATGCTGCGGGCGACCCGGTACCGATTCCGCCGTTTTTATATTATGCCGTTACAGCTTTGGTTGTTATTTGCAGTTTGGCCTTCTGGAAAAATCGCCGGGCAGGCAACCGGGTTTGACCGCTCGTTTCAATCTGCTTCGTTTGGTTAGATATTAATCCCCATTTGGATGGCAGGAATAACATGCGGCGCTATTGTAGGAATACCCCGGCACATCTTGGTGATCCTGATTTACTTCAGCCTGATTATTGTGCTCATGGCATATGATGCAACTGAATGCTGAATAATTATTCGGCGTTGTATGGCATTCCGAACACTGGTCCCATTCCCCGTCATGTTTTCCGCTGTATATCGGAAAATGCTGGTCATCGTGGTCAAACGTTGCCGGTTCCCATGCCATTTCTGAATGACAACTTGCACAATCGGTAGGGAATTGCGCCGCTGCATGGTTGGGGTTGTCCGTCTGGGTATAGTCGGCGGCATGGCATCCGAAACAGGTATTGGGGGTATTGTTGTAGTTGCCGTTGTGGCAGGCGGCGCAGTCATTGGCGATGGCGGCATGGGCGCCGTT
>CAZLEF010000032.1:21405-70213 GCA_964558465.1 uncultured Lewinella sp.
ATGCCGCGCACGCGGTGGGCGTTCCCTGGTAGCCGTTGGCGTGGCAGGCGATGCAATCCACGGTGGTGTGTTCGCCGGTCAGCGGGAACTGGGTTGAGCTGTGGTCGAAGTTGGAGGGCGACCAGGCGTTTTCAGTATGGCAAATGGCACAGTCGGTGGGGTATTGCGCCGCTGCATGGTTGGGGTTGTTCGTCTGGGTATAGTCGGCGGCATGGCATCCGAAGCAGGTATTGGGGGTATTGTTGAAGTTGCCGTTGTGGCAGGCGGCGCAGTCATTGGCGATGGCGGCATGGGCGCCGTTGAGGGCATAATAGTCGTTGTGGTTGGCAAAGGATGCGGGCATCCAGTCGGGTGCGGTGGTATGGCAGGCTGCACAATCGGTAGAGAAACCCAAAGCCGTGTGGTTGGGGTTGGCCGTTGAATTGAAATCGGTGGTATGGCATGCCGCGCACGCGGTGGGCGTTCCCTGGTAGCCGTTGGCGTGGCAGGCGATGCAGTCCACCATAGTATGTTCGCCCGTCAGCGGGAACTGGGTTGAGTTGTGGTCGAATGAATTGGTAGCGCTGCCGGAAGGGTGACAAGCCAGGCAGGCCGGGCTGTTATAGGAATACCCGCTCACGGCGGTATGCTGGTTATTGGTTTCAGGGCCGGCGTGGCAGGTTGTGCAGGTAAATTCTGCATAGTTGGAAGCGTTGGTATGGCAATCGGCGCACTGGTCCCATTCTCCGTCATGCGCTCCGCTGTAAATGGGAAAATGATCGACATCATGCTGCAAATATCTGGCGGGTATCCAGCCGGGGTCTGTAGTATGGCAGGTGGCGCAATCCGTTGAGAAATTGGCAGCCCGGTGGCCCGGATTCACAGATGCATCAAAATCCGGCCGATGGCAGGCAAAACAAGTATTTGGGGTGTTTGAAAAATTTCCGTTGGTATGGCAATTGGCGCAATCTTCAATATCATGCCCTTTTGTCAAGGGAAAGAAGTCATGTACGATCTGGTCGGTTGACCAATCAAAACCATTCATATCATGGCAATCAATACAGTTTGTCGAAAAGCCTGCATTCGCATGATTTGGGTTGGTAGCGGCCGCAAAATCACCGGAGTGGCAATTGATGCAGTCGTTCCCAATCCGCTCAAACCTGAAAGCCGATTCTGAAATATGGCATTGGTTGCAACTGGCAGCGGCATGGGCGCCAAGCAAGGGAAATCCGCTATTTTGGTGCAATTCGGTGATGTTGTTCACCAACCAGTTTTCAGCATTATGGCATCTGGCGCAATCCGATCCGACGGTTTGGTTATGAAAATCATCGTGACAGGCAATGCAGTCTGTTTCCGCTTCAGAGAAAACCAGGGTCGGGTGGCAGGTTCGGCAATCAACGGAAACATGCCGGCCGAGCAATGGAAAATCGGTTTTATAATGGTTGAAGTGGAACGTATCCGACGGCAATTTCATGCCCGTTATTCTGGAGGTAACCGGGCGGGATAATTGGTCAAAATTCCAGGAATCGGACGGAATGTCCCATCCGGTCGTTTTATGGCAGGCAGCGCAATCCATTTTTAATGAGGAGCCGTGAGGGGATTGGGCAAACAGGTTTGCCGTCAACCCCACCAATAGGATGATTGGCCCCAGACTTCGCATTCCTTCCAGATTTAAAATTCAATTCATTCAGGGGGAATTTTTAAACCCCTTAATATCCAAGTCATTTATTTCAAAACCGCACCTTCCATGATTACCGCATACCGGTATCCGGCGCCGAAGTCTTTGTCCAGCGCTATGGCGCCTTCCAGCGAAACAACAGCGCCCAAAGGAACATTTTCCATCGTCGTTACAGTCAGGTCGACATCGCCCGACCCGTCCTTGATGTGCACCCAGTTCCGGCCCATGATCATCGGGTTTACTTTGATGCACTTGCCGGTTATTTTCACGAGTTTGCCTTCGTATTTCTTCAGGTTGGACATCAGGGTTGAAATGGCAATCGCGCCTTCCGCCGGCGTCACATCGATTGGCCCCTCGCCGGCAACCTGAATACCCGCCAGGGCTTCGTCGAGGGCCGATCCACCCGGATTGATGGGTTGGGGCTGGATATCGGAGACTAAATATACCGTTTCAAAAACCCGGTTGAACTCCTGGCTGTGGAAATTTTTCTTGAGCAGCCCCCCTTTGTAATAATAGGTTGCCCCGATTTCAACCTCTTTCCGGGGAATGGCGATCCAGAAGTTATTTTCATTTTCCGTCACATTGAGGTAGGAATACCGTTCGGTGTTCAGCGCTTCTTCCACCACTACCTGGTGCACATCGGAGTCGGAATGGCTGACGGCGCCGGCATCGGTACCGATGGCAGCGCCTGCGTCGTTTCCAACAGGTTCGCCTTCCAGCACTTTTGGTTTGGATTGGCAGGCGACCAGCAATAGACCGATGAGCAGGGCGCCAAAAAATTTTGAATTTCGCATAGTATATTTTTTTGTAGTTCAATCACCAACCCTAAAATCGTTTAACAATTTTGCTGTTGAACCGGTTGTACAATTTGTCCCGGTTGTCGAGGGTTCCTTCGTAATAAATATAAAAACCCAATTGCCGTGTAATTCTTGCCGATAAACTGACGCCTGCAATGTTTTGACGGATATTCAAGCTGGAGCTTTTGTATTGATAATCCACAAACCGGTAATAAATATCCGCATCCAGTTTGCCCGGAATAATATCCTTTGAAAACCGGACGCCGAATATTTTACTGTCTAGGTAATTAGTATGCAGAAAATTCACCGAGAGGACGCCGGTAGCTTCCAGCCAGGGGATCCGGCTGAAGGTCAGGTAACTGTTCAGGTTTCTGGAAAGATTGCCGTTGTCTTTCTGAAATCGCCAACTCGTTCCGCCACCCCAGGTCACCCATTTGAAAGGGCGGAAATTGACATCGAACCTTAACCCCTGGCGGGTCTCATTTTCCACCAGGCTGTCGATATAACTTTTGAAGGTTTCAAAATAAAGTACATTTTTCCGGGTGTCGTAAGCCGCAGAAAAGTTCAGGTTTTTAGTGGCCCTGTACCGGAGGGATGCATATAAGTTGGTCAGGCTGACCGTACTTTTGGGTTGTTCATTGAAACGTTCATAAAGATCCACCTCCAGCGAGCCGAATGCATTCAGGTTTTTTGCCAAATTCCCCGAATGTTGGAAATAGACGAACCGCCTGTCGGTTTTGAACCGGTTTCTTTGTTCGATGATCGCCAGGGTGGTTTGCTGGTAATCATTTTTTGCGGTGGAATGGCGGCCGAAATAAACGCCCGCCTGCTGCAGGTCAATGTTGAATCCGTAGTCCAGGTGATCCGGCCTTGTTCCGGCGACAACCCCCACATAATAATCTCCGATTCCCTTTTCGTATTGAACCCCGTCGATGGCGCCCATACCCGATAATTTCGGGTTGATTTTCCTGCCGAGGCTCAGCGCAGAGGTTTTGCTGAAATCATAACTTGCCGAAAAGGAATAGACTTTCAGTGCATTTTTGATATTGGCCCGGACTTCGTCCCAATGGTCGAGGGTATGCCGGAAGGTCGCAAAGATATCGGTCGAAAACCTGGAGTCTCCCAGATAGTCTCCCTGCATGGAAAAGGTGTACCGCATGCGATGGTCCGTTCTGACTTCCGAAAGGTTGCTGTAGGAAGCAACCGAAAAGCGCCCCCTGATATCTTCTGTGAACCCATCTGCGATCAGTCCCGGTGTCGAAGGTTTGGGTTTTACAGCCGGTTCAGGCCTGGTTTCCGGCGGTTCTTCAAGGGGTTTCTTTTCTTCCTCTTTTTCGATTTTCCGGTGATAGATCTCATCTCCAATATTTAATCTTTCAGGCGGTACCGGCACGCCGACGCAGGAAACGGAGGATTTATTGATAATGACCAGAACAGGAACCAACCGGCCTTCTTTTTGGCTGAACAAGGTGTCTCCGATCGTTATATTTTCAGTGGTTTCAAACTTGACGTAAACCTGTTGGGAGGAAATATAAGAGACGGTTCCTTTCATCAAGGTTTCATTTTGACCAGCCATCATCAGGCGGCAAAGGGTGAAAAACAGGATGATGAAGAGGCGCCTCATGGTTGTAGGATTTAATTGCCTTTCGGATGGCAGGAATAACAGGCAGAACTTGTATAACTGTACCCCTGGACATCGTCGTGTTCGTCGGCAAGGTCCGCAGCATCATTGTGCTCATGGCAATCGATGCAGCTGAACGCCGAAAAATTGTTGGCCGTCGTATGGCATTCCGAACACTGGTCCCATTCGCCCCTGTGATTTCCGCTGTAGATCGGGAAAACCTGGTCGTCGTGGTCAAAGGTGGCCGGCGTCCAGGCTGTTTCCGAATGGCAGCTTGCGCAATCGGTGGGAAATTGGGCGGATGTATGGTTGGGGTTGCTGGTCTGGTTGTAGTCGGCAGAATGGCAGCCGAAACAGGTATTGGGGGTATTGCTGAACGTGTTGTTGTGGCAGGCCGCGCAGTCGTTGGCTATTGTGGCATGCGCCCCGTTTAGGGGGTAAAAATCATTGTGGTTGGCAAAAGAGGCGGGCGCCCAGCCGGGGTCGGTGGTATGGCAGGCGGCGCAATCGGTCGAAAAGCTGAGGGCTGCGTGGTTGGGGTTGACGGTCTGGTTGTAATCGGTGGTATGGCAGGCTATGCAGGCATTGGGCGTGCCCTGAAACCCGCTGGTATGACACCGGGTGCAATCCGCGATATCGTGTCCTTTTGTCAACGGGAAAAAATCATGGGTGGTCTGATCGGCGAACCATTCAAGGCTATTGATATGATGGCACTCACTGCAATCGGTCGAAAACCCGGCACTCGCATGGTTGGGGCTGGTAGTGGCCGCATAATCCGCTGAATGGCAATTGATGCAGTCGTTCCCGATCCGTTCAAACCTCAGCGCTGTTTCCGAAATATGGCATTGGTTGCAACTGGCAGCGGCATGGGCGCCCAACAAGGGAAATCCGTTGTTTTGATGCAATTCGGTGACATTGTTCACCAGCCAGTTATCGGAATTGTGGCACCGTGCGCAATCCGATCCCACGGTTTGGTTGTGCAGATCGGTGTGGCAGGAGATGCAGTCTGTTTCGGCTTCCGGAAAGACCAGGGTGGGGTGGCAGGTCCTGCAATCAACGGTTACATGCCGGCCGGTCAGCGGAAATTCGGTTTTGTAATGGTTAAAGTAGAAACCTTCAGCCGGTGTTTTTGCCCCCGTCATCTCTGAAACTTCCGTTTCTGAAAGTTGGTCAAAGTTCCATGAATCCGCCGGAATTTCCCAGCCGGCTGTTTTGTGGCAGGCTGCACAGTCCATTTTTAAGGAAGGTCCGTGAGGGGATTGTGCAAACAGGTTTACGGTTAAACCCGTTAAAAATATTATTTGTGACAGTCTGCGCATTCGAAGCTTTTGAATTTGTATTGGACAAAAACTACCCCTTCCGCTTTTATTTCCTTGTGACAGGCATCGCATGCCACTGCGGCATGTTTCCCGTTGAGCTTGAAAGCTGTTGTGTTGTGGTTGAATCGATCGATATTCCAGTTTTCAGACCCGTGGCATCTTGCACATTCCGTAACGCCGTTTTTATCAAATTGCCGGTTGTGCGCATCGTTGTGGCATGCCGAACAATTCGAGGGCAGATCTCTGAATTTCCGGATTTTCTGTTCCCGGTCCGTAACATGGCAGGCGCCGCATGATTGCCGGGCATGGGCCCCTGCCAGTTTGAACCGGGTCAGGGTATGGTCGAAATTTTTGTTGTCTTTCCAACTGGTGCTGATATGGCACTTATCACAGGATTGGTTGGGATAATATTTTACATCGATCTCATTGCTGTGTACGTTGTCGTGACAATCGGCGCATCGTTCTCCGATGCCCCTGAAATTCCATTCCCTGGCATTGTCCGCTTTATGGCAGGCAAAACAGGGGGTAGCGGCATGGGCGCCGGTTAACGGGAATTTGGACTTGTTGTGGTCTTCAATGGCGTATAAACTGATTTCAAATCCGTCAACCGTATGGCATTCGGCGCAATCGGGGGCAACAACCCGGTTGACGGTAAATTGGCTTTTGTGGTAATCCACGTGGCAGGATGCGCACCGGGCATGGGGGAGCGGATCTGTAAAACTTTCCGTATGGCATTTTTTGCAATCCACCGCCTGGTGTTTTCCGGCCAGTTCGAACCCCGTCAGGTTGTGGTTGAAATTTTTGGGGACGCCTGCTACGCGGAAGGATTGTTCATTGTGGCAATTGGCGCATTGGTTGCCGAATTTGTTGTCGTGCACATCCTGATGACAGGTTGCGCAACTTTCCGTTTTTACGCCTTTCCGGTCCTGGAACACCTTGAGCGGTTCTGCGGCCAGATTATGGCAATCCCCGCAACCGACCTGTTTGTGTTTTCCCTTCAACGGGAAAAGGGTTTTGCCGTGGTTGAAATGATGCAAGCCGGTTAAAACGTTAAAGGATGCTTCCGTGTGGCATTCCTTGCAATTGGCGCCCAGGTTATTGTTGTGGGCGTCTTTGTGGCAACTGTTGCAATTGCCGAATTCCAACCCGGTAAAACGTTGAAATTCTTTATCGTTGCGGGTTTCTTTCTCATGACATTCGATGCAATCGACGGTCTTGTGTTTTCCGGCAAGGGGATATTTGGATTTGTCGTGGTTGAACCGGACTGCGGGGGCGAACGCGTCGGCATTGTGGCATTTGGCGCAGTCGTTGGATAAGGTTTTCTGGTGGTAGTCCGCGTGGCAGGAAAGGCAATCCTGTTTCAAACCCAGATAGGTGGTTTTGGGATTTTTTAAACCCTTGTCCACCACAAAATCGGGTTTGTGGCAGTCCCGGCAATCGATTTTTGTATGGGCGCCCTCCAGTTTGTAACCGGCCAGGTCGTGTTTGAAATTAGGTTCGTCAAAACGCACCATGTCAAAATTGCGCCCGTGGTGGTCGCTGTGGCAAGTGGCGCAATTTTTGGATCTGACGTCTGTTGATGCGTGATAACCCTCTTTCCGGTCAACCCGGGTTTTGATCTCCTTGTGACAATCCAGGCATTTATCATTGGAAATCTTCTCTCCCAAGGTATGGCACTTGGTACAGTTAGCCATCCCCTCCAGATGGGCATGGGACTTTGCCAAGTCGCCGGGAGACAACTGCGCCCCAACTTTTGCAGACAGCAAAGTCAGGATCAGGATGATATGTACGCAATAACCTCGCATCAACAAATCAACAAATCAACAAATCAACAAATCCCCTACCTATGTTTCCTCACCGTATACCCAAACTTCTTCGAAATTTTCACCCCCGCCTTTTGAAGGAAATCCGTCGGCAATTCACCCCCGGCAAAAATATAGACCAGATCATTGGGCAACACCACCTGATGGTCGCCTTCCACGGCCAGCACAGCTTCCTCTTTTTCAATTTTCACGAGGGTGCTTTTATATTTCACCTCGAGAAGGCCTTTATCGACGGCCTCGGTTAATTTTTCGCGGTTTTTGGGCTTCAACCGGCTGAAAGCGTCGCTCCTGTAAGAGAGTACGACCTGGTTTTGTTCCGTCAGGGAGAGCGCCGCCTCAATGGCAGAATCTCCCCCGCCGACAACAACCACTTTTTTATCGCTGATGTTCTCCGGTTCCAATAACCGGTAAGCTACCTTTTCAAGAGTTTCTCCCGGGATGTCCAATTTGCGGGGACTGCCCCTCCGGCCGATTGCAAGCAATACGTTTTCGGTCAAAAAGGTTTCGCCCTGAAGCGTGATGACCTTGAACCGGTCGCCGTCCATAATAATAGAATCTACCTTCGTTTTCTCCCGGATGGTGATCTGGTTTTTGGACAAAGCCGTTTGCCAGAGTTCGAGGAGTTCCGATTTGGTCGTATCAAACAACCTGACCTTTCCGTAAAGCGGCAGGTCCATCGGGGAAGTCATCACAATCTTGGAACGCGGAAAAGAAAAAACCGTTCCGCCCAGGGTGTCCTGTTCGAGGGTCAAAAAATTCAGGTTGTATTTTTTTGCGGTCAGGGAGGCTGCGATTCCGGCAGGACCGGCGCCCACAATGATCAGGTCGTAGGCGGCGCCGGGTTTTTTGCTCATTTTTTTGACCAGGTTCTCAACGGCTGCGGCGCCTTGTTCCACGCTGTTTTTGATGAGCCCCATTCCCCCAAGCTCGCCGGCAATGAAAATGCCCGGCACATTGGTTTCGTAACTCGGGCTGACATGCGGCAGTTCGACCCCTCTTTTCTCCGTACCGATCACCAGGGAGATGGCTTCCACCGGGCAACTGTGGAAACAGGCGCCGTGGCCTACGCAGTTGGAGGCATTGATCAGGGTGGCCTTGCCGTTTACGATGCCCAGAATATCTTTTTCCGGGCAGGCCGCCACGCAGGCGCCGCTTGAGATGCAGGTGCTCAGGTCGATCACCGGATGCAGCGATACCGGTTCGAACAGCCCTTCCTGTTTTGCGGTCTCAACCTTGGCTTCTACCTTTTTCGAAGCTTTTTTTAATTTGCGGAGGTAGAAATAAACAATAGCGGCGCAAAACAGGAAGACAATGACATAAGTGATGGTTTGCTCGATGAACATTTTCCTTCCTGACGGTTAAAACCGGGGCGGGTTGTTAAAAAATCCACTTAAAACCAAAAGCTAACACGACCCCTACATGTATAACCAGAAAAACCAGCATGATGATGGCAAAAGGCAAATGGGCCACATGCCAGTATTTGAACAGGTTTTGCATGGTCTGCAAGCGCTCGATCCGGTTATTGAGCGAGCGTTCGTTATGGATCAGTTTTGTCACTTTTTTTACATCCGCGGCAGAGAGTCTTTTTTCCCTGAGGGTTTTTTTCAACCCTTTTAACATTTTCCGGTCTTCAAAATACTTGTTGATCATCCGCGCCAACCAATTTCCTCCGGGGGTTTCGGTTTTCACCGTTGCAGCGTCGAGGATGGCGGAATGGGTTTCGTCGTCCAGGGTATAATCGCTTTGCAGGATGGCCTCTACATTGATCTTCATGCCTTTCACTTCGGCCAGGCTCAATTCCCGCCCCTCGATGGTGCGCGGTATCTGAATGTAAATGAACCGGCCGATAATGCCGCTGACCACCACTGCCACCATGCTCCAGAAACTGACGGAAACAATGCCGCCGAATTTGAACGCCGTATGGAACAGGATCAGGATTGGCCCAAGTGTGCAGAGGAAAATATGAAATTCCAGCCAGTATTTCAACCTGCCTGCCCGCGGAAGGAAGCCGTATCTTTTCTTTGCTATATAACCTATAACGCCGATCAGGATCAATAAAGTACCGATGATCCCCAATCCGTGTCCAAAAATGCCGCTGGGTTTGAAATAGGCGTGATCTGGGTGGTAAAAACGCTCTTCAAGGCTGGTTGTATAATAAGGAATGCCCCTATACGCTAAAAACAGGGTGGTAAATACAACAATACTTACCAAGGTTGAAATATAAACGCGATGAGTATTCGGGGACATTTTTCAAGCGCGTGTTTGAACTTCAAAATTACGCGGTTTCAACCGGAATTCCTAAGCGGTTCGCTAATTTATAATAAGTCTAATTTTGAACACTTTTTCCAGGGAAAGGAGGGTTGGGTGTGTGTATGTTTTTTTAAACACTAAGGACACTAAGAACACTAAGGTAGAAATTTCTCCTTAGTGTCCCTTAGTGACCTCAGTGGTTAAAATCAAACATCCGGATGCGCCAGATCTACGAGTTCAAGCTTAAAATCCCGGATACCGGAAAGACTGTCCCAGGCCACCGCGCCCGCATAACCGCCGCCCAGTTCCAGGTCGGCGCACGTCCAGACATGCTCCTCAACCCGGATACTTTCCTGCAAAACGTCAAGGGTATCAAACGGCAGGCCCATACCCGCGCCGTCGGCCTTGGCAACGGCTTCCTTGCGCGCCCATAATTGATAGAATGCGATGAGGGGCGCGGGGGCATTTTTGATAAAATCCCATTCCTGCGGTTGAAAGGCGTGCAGATAATGATCCCATTCAACCGGCGCAATTTGCTGAATATCCACGCCGGTCCGGGTTCCGCGCGCCAGGGCGCAGGCGACCATTTCCCCCGAATGGGACAGACTGACGCCCAGGTCGGGTTGGTCTCCGAAATAGGGTTGCCCGGATTCTGAAAATGAAAGGTCGGGCAGGACCGCGGGATCAATCCTTTTGAGCGCCAGTCGCAAAATCAGCCGGCTGAACAAAAAATGCAGCTTCGGGCGCGGTCTGCTGAAAAATCCAAACTTCAACCGTTCATCTTCCGTGAGCAGAAGCGACAGTTGCTGCACCCGGGCCTCGTCGGGATCGCCGGGGATCAGACCGTAAAAAACGTGGAGGTTTTCCATACCAAACAAGGAATTTTCAGGTTCCGATCTGCTTTTTTGGGAAGTCGGCGGAAATTTTGCCGGATTGAAAGGCCGGGACATGGACAAAGATAGGCAAAAGTAATTATCAGGCTGAAAGTTTGTTTATGCAATTCCTCAGTTCCAGGGACGGCTTGCGGCAGCCTTTCTGAACCGCGCCGCCGCGACCAGATAATCATACAAACTTTGCAGGTAGAGCGCTTCCGATTCCTGGAGGGTCGTTTCCGTGTTTTTTAGTTCCGAGAGCAACAGTACACCCTGCCGGTAGCGAAACTGGTCGGTTTGGTGCAGTTGCCGGGCAAAATCCAGGTTTTTTCGGGTTTCTTCGATATTCTGTTCCGCGAGTTGGAGCGTCGTCCGGGCGTTGGCCAGTTCGTTCTCAAAATCGGCTTTCAGCCGGCTGATCTCCATGCGGCTGATCTCCTGCCGGAGCCGGTAATCGCCCTGGGCCAGTTTCGCCTGCCGTCCGTCGAACAGGGGCATGCTTGCCTTTACGCCGATATAACTGTACAGGAACCAGGAGTCGGCCGCAAAGGGGTTCGGCTGGTCGTGCAGTTGCAGGACTGAGAAGTTGGCGTAGGCGCTCACCACGGGCAGGTTGCGCTGCCGCTCCCGTTTTTCGTTCAATTCCTGCAGCCTCAGGTTGATCTGTTCGGCGAGGATCTCGGGCCGGTCGGCGGGAGATCCGGCGCTGGAGGCCAGATTCGATTGCCGGACGGATTCCATATCTTCGGAAGGTTCAACCGGGGTGTTGCTGCCGGTGCGGTACCGGAGGTTCTCCAGGCTGAGTTCGTAATCCCGGCGGTTTTTTTCAAGTTGGTAGCGGGCGTTGTCCAGGTCGAGGACAGCGCGGTCGAGATCGTTTTGCAGGGCGGTTCCATTGTCCAGGCGGGTTTTCAGGATTTCCACCTTCACGGCGCTGCGCTCCACCGACCGGGTGGCCAGTTCCAACCGTTCTTTGTGAAAAATGGCCGCGAAATAGGATTCCAGGATGCCTTGCCGGACCTCAACCTGGCGGATGGTCAGGCGGATTTGTTCCGCTTCTACCCCGGCCGCATTCAGGCTGCGCTCCGTATTTTTGGCGGCTTCAAAAATCTTTTGTTCCGCCGTGAGGCCAAAGACATTGGTGAAGGGCACGCCGATCGCAAATTCGCGCACGGCATCCGGCGGCACATCGGGCAACCCGAACTCGCCGATGGGCAATACGCTGGTTTGCAATTGGGTGTTCCAGCGCAGGTCGCCGCTGAGGCCGACCTGGGGCGCCCATTGCGCCCGGAGTTTCTGGTTTTCCCGTTCCGCAAGCTGGACATGCAACGCGGCGGTTTTGAGTTCGAGGCGGTTTTTCACCCCCATTTCCACTGCTTCGGCCAGGGTGATCTTTTGGGCAAAAAGCAGATTGCCGGCGAAGAAAAAGACAACAAGCAAGATATTCTTTTTCATTTCATTAAGGATGTTTTATTGCCTGAAAACCGCCGCGGGTTCCTGTGAATTGACCCGGCGAATAGCGAAAAGACTGCCCCCGATAGCGATGAACAGCGTGATCAGAAACAGGGCCGCCTCCATGACGGGTGTAAAAACAAAAATGGACCCGAGGGAAGCCAGAAGGCTGCGAAAGCCTTCCACCAGTACCCGCCCGACCGTATAACCTGCAACGGCAAACATCGTGGCCTGCAGGACGATCAACCGCCGCACATAGCCGTTGGATGCGCCGATGGCCTTGAGCGTGCCGTAGTCCCGGATCCGGTCGATGGCCGCCGAATACAAGGTCAGGCCGATGATGACAAACCCGGCAAGGATGGCAAACGCGATCAGGAAGCCGAAGGTAGATGCAAAGCCGCCCTCTGATATGGCAATCCGGAAAGTGCTGTCCGACAGTTCCCTGCCGTCCCAGGCCCTCGCAAAAGGAACAGCCGCGTTGATGGCGCGGATAACCCCATCCTTATCGGCCCCGGGTTTCACCTCGACAAAGAAAAAACTGACCTTATCGGGAGAAAAACCCGTGAGAACCCGGGCCCGTTCGATGGTAGTGAAGCCGTAGTCGATGCCCAATCCCTGGGTAGCGACGGTTTCGCCGGCCTTAAAAACCTTTTTGCCGTTCAGTTCGAAGTATTCGCCAATTTTCACGCCCTTGAGGTTCTGGGAGAAAACGTCGAGGAAAATCGCGCCGTCGGGCAACATATCTTCTTTCCGGGTATTTGGCGCCAGGTTCCACAAGCCGGCAAAATTGGGAGATTGCACGCCGATGATCGAAAGTGCGGAAGCCTCGCCGTTGGGCAGCCTGACCGACCCTGCGCCGACCACCACTTCATGCACCCGCTGCACCCCGTCCAAAGTGGCGATCTGGCGGCCGATGCGCACATCGAGCGGAACGGTCCGGTTGGCGTCCCGGGTGCTTACATCCACCACCCAGACGTACTGGCTGTTGCTTTCCACCACGTTGATGATGGCCGTGGTCAAAAATAAAAACACCCCTGCTTGCTGCCCGACAAGAAATACCGAGAAGAGGATGCCCACCGTGGCCCCGATGGACTTGGGTTTGTCATAAAGGATGAAGCGGATAGCAGTTTTGAGCATGGCGGTTATTTTGGAATGATGGGTTGTGTATTTTTAGTGATAGACTTGGGGGCCTGGAGATGGGGAGAAACGCAATGCCTTCTCCCGCTCACCGTCCGTCGTAGCCTGAGCGCAGTCGGATCAAACATTCCACCCTGGCCCCGATCAGTACTTTGGAAGGGTCGTCGAGCAGGACCCTGACCTCCCGCACCCGCCGGTCTTCCAGGTTGTCGGCGCCGTCGGAAAACAAGGATTTTTTGCGCAAATACGGCGGTGCGAGCACGACCGTCCCGGTGGTCAGGATTTCGCTGCGACCTTGAAGTCGGATGGCAGCTTTTTGCCCCACCTGGATCTGGTCGGCAAACAATTCGTCAATCTCGGTAAGGGCGATGATGTCCCCTTCCGGTGCAAATTCGCCGATGAGGCTGTTTTCACCCAGGAACTCGCCGGGTTTGATGTCGACGGTCAGGAAGGCGCCTGCAGCCGGCGCCAGCACCATTTTTTTGTTTTTCAGGGTTTGGTAATAGGTTGCATCGGCCTGCAACTCGGCAATCCGGCTTTGTTGCTGGCGGATGGCGGCCTCTTTAGCCTTGATCTGGGCTTGCAGGTTGTCGACTGCAGCCCGGCTGTCGTCCAATTCTTTTTGGGTAAGGGCGTTGCCCTGTTGCAGGGCGAGGTTGCGATCGGCGTCGGCCTGCGCCTTGCGCAATTGCACCCGCAACACCTCCGCATCCGCGCGGGCGGCGGCCACCGATTCCTGCTGGGCGCCGATTTTGGCGTTGGCTTGCCGGATCTGCGCCGTTTCCAGTTCGTCGTCGAGCAAAACGATGACCTCATTCTTTTTCACCGGTTCCCCGACCCGTACACGGACCTCCCTGGCGATGCCATTGGATTCGGCGGCCACCTTGACGATCCGGCCGGCAGGTTCAATGACCGCGATACCCAGCACCTCGTCCGGGATGTCCAGGGGGGCGTTTTTCAGGGAGTCCGCCCGGGCAGCCGTTTCGGCTTCCCCGGCAGGTTGATCGCTTCCTGAACCGCAAGCGCTGATCAGGAGGAAGGTGATGAAGGCCAAAAGCGTATTTTTCATTTTCAAAATTGATTTTAAGTAATTTACTTTTCCAAAACGGCGCCGTTCTCCACTTCCAGCACCCGGTGGGCGTAAGGGATGAGCCGGGGATCGTGAGAAACCACGGCGACGGATTTTCCGCCGTCGGCAAGCGCGCGCAACTCCCTCATCACGATGCCGAGCGAATTTTTATCGAGGGATGCGGTGGGTTCGTCGCAAAGGATCAGTTTGGGGTTGGTCACCAGCGCCCTTGCGATGGCGATCCGCTGTTGCTGGCCGCCGGAAAGTTGCCGGGGCAGGTTTTTCCGGCGGTCGGTCATGCCCACCAGTTCGAGGGCTTGTTGCACCCGTTCGTTTCGTTCTTTGCGACCCACCCCCTGCAACCTGAGCGGCATCGCCACATTGTCCTGTGCGTTTAAGGGCGCCAAAAGGTTGATGCTTTGGAAAATAAAACCGATCGAATGGAGTCGCAATGCGGCCAACTGCCGCGCGTTCAATCGATTGATATGCTGCCCGTCCACCCACAGGTCGCCGTAAGTCGGATAGATTACGCAGCCGAGCAACGACAAAAGGGTGGTTTTGCCGGAACCGGAGGGCCCCATGATGAGCAACAGTTCCCCTGCTTTTAATTGCAAGTAAGTGGGCTGCAAGGCCACAATGGTCTGGTCGCCCGTCTGGTATTCCTTGCCTGCGCCTTTCAATTCTGCGATCATGTCAATAAACAATGTTTTCGTAATAAACAATGTTATATTATTATTGTTTTGAAATAAAATGTATTTTTGAAAAAAATTCACTGGGAAATCGAAGTTGCGCGTATGACAAACAGAATTGTGGAATTGGTTAACCTGTGGGCCCAATATGAAGCCGAATCCCCCGGTATGACCATCGAGGATTTTTGCGTTAAACACCTGGCCAGGTCGGGAAAGGCACAAGGGCTGGATCCTGGCGAAGAATCCCTGCCGGACTGGGTAAAAACCCAACCTGATATAACAGAAGAAGAACCCTCCCCCTGGATCAACAGCGAATTGTCGAGGCTGATCGGCAAGTTGATCCGGTATGTGCATTTTTATTCCAAAAAGGCTTTCCAGGAAGCCGGTGCGCCCAATTTCGACGATGTACTGTATGTGGGTGTGATCCAGTTTATGGGCAATCCGCGCAAGAGCGAACTGATCTATGAAATGCTCGCGGAATTCCCTACCGGAATGGAGGTGATCAAAAGGCTTGTAAAACAAGGTTATGTAGAAGAATCCCCGGATGAACAGGACCGCCGGTCGAAACGTCTGCGGGCAACGGAGGCAGGGGTTAAATTATGGTTGGACCTTTCGCCGAGGATGGAACAAGTAGGCGGACTTGCATTTGACTTTCTGAACGACGCTGAAAAACGCATGCTTCGTTCCCTGCTCGACCGGTTGGAACGCTTTCATGCAGACCATTTCAAGGCGCTTCAAAAAGCGGATTTTGAGACCTTGCACCGGAAGATGCGGGCGGAGATGATTCGTTGAGCGGGTTAAAATAACCGATTTGGCGATTCGGGCAGGCGCTTGATGAGAACAAACGGCATGTATAAAACCTGATTATTTGAAATTTTATCTACCTTGTCCAGCCATAAAAAACCATCCCATATCATGGACGCCGTTATCGACTCCGCAGTTCAGTTTTTTAAAACGCATTACGAAAGCCGCCTCGGCCCCGTCACCGTTGACCACCCGGCGGTCGAACATTTTGACCATACAGTGGTCCTCAACCATCCCTACCTGAAACACGACAACGGGCCGCGCATCTTCCACCACGGCGGCCAAACGGACGATGTGATCGTGCTGACCCACGGTTATACCGACTCTCCTTACTACCTCCAGGCGGTTGCCCGTCATTTTTACCGGGCAGGCGCCAACGTGGTCATGCCGCTGCTGCCCGCCCACGGCCTGAAAAATCCCGGAGAAAGACTTCAGGATAAAACGCTGGACACCAAATGGAAAGCCACCATCGACCACGCAGTGGATACGGCCGCCCTGCTGGGCGCCCGCATTTCCGTCGGCGGATTCTCCACCGGCGGGGCCCTCAGCCTCAACAAGATCCTGCGCGATGAAACCCGGCAGATCACCGGCGGCCTGTTCCTTTTTTCGGCGGCGATCGGCCTGGGCGACCTGACCGAGGCGGCCAGCAAATCAAGATTCCTGCAATCCTTCCTCAAACTCGTCGAGGGCGCTCTGCCGGGAGAAGGCAAAGACCCTTATAAATACCCGGGAATGTCTTCAACCGGCGGGATAGAGGTCGGTAATATCGTCAATGAAAACAACCGCCTGCTCGACGCCGGCAAAGGCAACCGGACCGTCAAACACCCGGTTTTTGCGGCGCACTCCGCCCACGACCAAACTGCCAAACTCTCGGGGTTGATGGAGTTTTTGGAGGACCATGTAGAAGACGGCGCCGCCATCGTCATCGCCGAAAAGGTGGAACACGCCTGCCTGCCCCTGGACAAGGATATCCCCCTGCAAGCCGGGTTCGACAACGAATTGTCCTACCCACCCATTGCCAATCCAAAATTTGTGTGGATGATGGAGAGTGCGATCTCGTTTTTTGAACGGGAAGTCAGGGGGAGGTAAGGTTTAAATGCAAAATGTAAACGGCTGAATGCAAAATGTAAAAGTTTTGAATTCATGATTTCCCCGGATATAACCGGGAAAAATGGCCATTTTTCTCGGTCAGCGATACATCGATCTTTTGGAAAAGGCCTTTATTGTCTTTCGCTTGCCGGCCTTCAGCCGTAACCTGAGGACGGAATTAAAGAAGACGCGCAAAATATTTTTTTACGACAACGGCATCCGGAATGCTATTATCGGTGATTACCGCCCTGTGGAATTGCGGAACGATATCGGGGCGCTTTGGGAAAATTTCATGGTGAGCGAACGTATCAAACGCAATCGCTTTCATGGGTTTTACGGCAGTCAGTCCTTCTGGCGAACGGTCAACCAGCAGGAGATCGACTACCTGGAAGAATACGACAGCCAACTTTATGCCTATGAATTCAAATGGAATCCGCAAAAAAAAGCCAAAATTCCTTCCGCTTTCTCTGCTGCCTATCCGGATGCCCTGTACAAAGTGATTTCGCCGGAAAACTATCAGGATTTCCTTGCGCCCTGAACTGATGGTGTTTTTTTAGTTCAAGGTTGTTGATTATCGTTTATAGTTGTTTATGGTTGTTGGCGGCCGTTAACCACAATGAACCACAATGAACTATAATAAACCATAACCAACCCGCCTCCCAATTTTTCCCGCATTTTTCCTACTTTTGGCCATTATAACCAACCATATCATGGCACAATCGAACTCCTCCCGAAGAAAATTCCTCCGCCAGCTCGGCGCATCCTCTGTTTTATTGTCGGCAGCCTCGATCAGCGACCTTGCTGCCAGGGAACAATATGAACAACGACTGCTGGAGGCGCCCAAACGCATCAGCGCCAACGACAAGGTCCGCATCGCCGTCGTCGGTACGGGCATCCAGGGACACCAGGACCTGGGGTTCGCCCTTCGGGTTCCCGGGGTTGAACTGGCCGCCGCCTGCGACCTCTATACCGGCCGCCTGAAACGCATGAAAGAACTCCACGGCCAGGATCTTTTTGTCACACAGGACTACCGCGAGATTCTTGAAAAGCCGGATATCGACGCCATCATCCTCGCCACCTCCGATCAATGGCATTCCCGCATTGCCATCGACGCCATGAAAAAGGGCAAACACGTGTATTGCGAAAAGCCCATGGTGCAAAAAATAAAAGAAGGCCTGCCCATCATCAAGGCGTGGCGGGAATCGGGGCGAATTATGCAGGTAGGCAGCCAGGGCATCAGCGGTTTGCATACCCAAAAGGCGCGGGAACTCTTCCAGGCCGGGGAGATCGGCCGGCTCAATTGCATCGAAGCCACCTACGACCGCCAAAGCGCGCTGGGCGCCTGGCAATACACCATGCCCACCGACGGGTCGCCCGAAACGGTAGATTGGGACCGGTACATCGCCGGCATGTCCAAAATGCCGTATGACGCCAAAAAATTCTTCTGGTGGCGCAATTACCGCGAATTCGGTACGGGTGTGGCGGGCGACCTGTTTGTGCACCTGCTCACCAGCATCCACGCCATTACGGGTTCGATGGGGCCCACACAAATCGCGTCGACCGCCGAACTGAGTTATTGGAAAGACGGCCGGAACGTGCCCGACGTGATGACCGCCGTCATGAACTATCCCGAAACCGCCGCCCACCCGCAGTTCCAGCTCATGATCCGCGTCAATTTTGCCGCAGGAACGGGCGGGATCAACCAGATCCGGTTCATCGGCGACGAAGGGTTCATGGAGTACGGCGGCCGATCCGTTAAAGTGCAGCACAGCATCATGCCCAAAGCCCCCGGCATCGGCGGCTGGGACGCCCTGTCGACCTACCCGGAGGCGATGCAGCAGGAGATTATGAAAAAGTACAACGAAACCTGGCCGGAGGCCGACCGGCAAAGCCCCAAAAAGGACCCGGTGGAGTACATCGTGCCGAGGGATCACAGCCCGAACGTGGAACATATGATCAATTTCTTCGACGCGATCCGGATGAACAAACCCGTGATCGAGGACCCCACGGTCGGATTCCGGGCGGCCGCCCCTTCGATCGCCTGCAACGAAAGTTATTTCAAAAAGAAGATCATCCAATGGGATCCGGCGGGTATGAAGATTGCGTAATAGTATCGAATTAAACCGGTTGTTCATGGCGGATTGGCTGAACTTTTTTACGCTGTTAGGCGCCCTGCAGAGGATATTTTTTGGTATCGTTTTATTGGGTTTACCGGTCGGTAGACGCATTGCCAATCGTTCCGAAACACTGATGTCGAAAAAATGCAGTTTGGCCTTGCAGAATTCCGGGGAAACCGCGACCAGACGGTTTGGAATATGTTAAAAACGCCGTTCAGGAAATCCGCCTGGAAATATTACCTTGTTGGGAATTTCACGGATCCGCATGAATGATATCGACATGAAATTTCCAACCATTTTTATAATTGCGCTTTTGCTCCGGTTTTTCTTTTCAGCAATTATAACAGATACTGACCTATAAAATACAGGAATGAAAAGGAATTCAGGGATAGGACAAACCTGCTGTTTTTTTTTCTCCTTTTTACCTTTTTGGGCCCTTGGACAACCTTTCGTCCCCGGTAATACCTATTTCAGCGCCGGCAATTATATCGAATACCAGGCCGGCAACCTGCCCATCGTCATTGCCGTACCGCACGGGGGCGACCTGGAACCCGCGAGCATATCCAACCGGGACTGCAGCGGCTGCACCTACGTCAAAGACTCCTATACCCAGGAAATGAGCCGGGAGATCCGGGAAGCGTTTTTCGCGGCGACGGGCTGTTATCCGCATATCGTCATCAACCGGCTCCACCGCCGCAAACTGGACGCCAACCGGGAGATCAGCGAAGCGGCCGATGGCAACCCCGCCGCTGAAAAAGCGTGGAGTGCATTTCATGCCTTTATCGATTCTTCCAAAAACCAGATTTTGAAGCAATACGCCAAAGGACTTTTTCTTGATTTGCACGGCCATGCCCATGATATTCAGCGGGTTGAACTGGGTTATTTGCTCACGGGCGAAGATCTGAAAATGTCCGATGACGTTTTGAACGCCCCAGAATATATCGCCCGCAGCAGCATCAAAAATCTGGCGGTTTCCAACCCCGGCGGGTCAACACATGCCGGGTTGTTGCGGGGAGAGGAGAGTTTCGGCGCATTGCTGGAAAGTCTTTCCTTTCCAGGCGTGCCTTCGGATGTCGACCCCTATCCTTTGGTCAATCAACCTTATTTCAACGGAGGGTACAACGTGGCCCGTCACGGCTCCAATAAAGGCGGCGCGATAGACGGTATCCAGGTGGAATGCAATTGGGATATCCGGGTTGACGGGTTAACCCGCAAAAAATTTGCAAAAAGCCTGACGGAGACTATACTGGCGTATCTTGAAGCCCATTATTTTCCAGGATTCCAGGATCTATTTTGCCGGTACGTTTCTTCCGGGCAGACACCGGGCGACCTGGATATCCTGGTCTACCCCAATCCCTCCGCAGGAATTTTGAATTTCCGGTCCGGCCTCCCACCCCGTTCCGTCCGCCTTTACCGGAGCGACGGGCGATTGGTCCGGCAATTTTCCGTACAGCCGGATCAAACCTGGCTGGATTTCAGCGACCTGGTCCCTGGTGTCTATTTTTTACAATTCGTGTTCGGAAATTCGGTGAAAACCATTCGTTGGATCAAACGGTGATTATTGGATTGTGAGTGACACCTTTTTGGGTTGCATCCACAGAATAAATCGGCTGATTTTGGTGTTTCAGATCCAGGAAATCACCAAAAGAATCACCCATGGAATTCGCAAAACACCTGTTGGCTCCGGCCATTTGCCTGCTGTTTTCGTCAGCTTCGGCTCAAATTTTTTCCAACCTCGATTTTGAGGCCACCTGCCCGCAGTCCGCAACCGGGTTCTGCCGCTGGGATAAATCCTGGGGTGGCAAAGATGCGATACGTGTATATGGTGAAACCGGCGCCCGCTCGATGCTGATCGACGTACAAAAAGGGGTCGGGTTTGCGGAACAAACAGCGGAGATCACCGGAGACCCCGGGCTCAGGGTCATTTCGGTTTCCGGCAAGATCCGGACGGAGAACGTGGAAGGCAAAGGGGCCGGGCTGAATATCGCCATTCTCGACAACAGCGGACAACTGCTTTTTAACAAGGATATGGGTTATGGAACCTTCAACTGGGTAAGCGGCAGCAGGGATTGGCGGGAATACACCCTTTCCGCAGTCTGCGCACCTGAAGCAACCCATATCCGGATCGGCGCCATCCTTTATGGTTCCGGCAAAGCCTGGTTCGACGACTTTGCTGTAACGATCCGTTCCGCCAAAAACAGCCGCCCCAGCCGGTTGGCCAGATCCTATCTTTCGGCGGCGGTGGATACCATTGCAATCCATTCCCTGCGCAAGGATTCGGCAGATCTGAAAACGTTGAAAAAAAACGCCCTGCGGATCGCGGGCCCGGCTAAAAAACCGGCAGATTGCCACCTGGCCGTGACCTGGTTGCTCCAGTCGCTGGGCGACCACCATTCCTTTTTCATGACCCCGGAAGAAGTGAAGGGATGGGAAGGCGGCGATGAAGACCCTGCGGAAGTGGTTTTTCCAACATCCCGGATCATCGACGGCTGCGGATACGTGAACGTACCCCATTTTCACGGCGGCGACCCGAAATCGATCCAGGCTTATGCCGACAGCCTGCAAACCCTCCTGCGGAACCTGGACCGGGCGGATATCAAAGGTTGGATCATCGATCTGCGCCAGAACACCGGCGGGAATATGGAACCTATGATCGCCGGGCTGGGCCCCTTGTTCGATTCGGAAAAACTGGGTTATCTTTTTGATGTGAACGGCGGCAAGGAATACTGGGCTTATAAAAACGGGGCTTATTACTGGGAAAATGAAAAACTGACGGCGCCGACCCTCCCCGTCCGGCTGCAACATCGCCGCCCGATTGCCGTGCTGATCGGGCCGCAGACCGGCAGTTCGGGCGAAATTGCAGCCATTTCTTTTATCGGCAACGGAAATACCCGGCTGTTCGGCCAACCCACCTGGGGCCTGACGACCGGAAACGGGGCGTTCGACCTGCCCGACGGCGCGCGGATGATGCTCGCGTCGACCATTATGGCCGACCGGAATGAAAAACGGTATTACGGCCCGGTTGAACCGGATGAACGGGTGGAAAATGTGGATTTGAAATTGCCAACTTCAAACAGCGGGGATGCGGGGATCGGGGCGGCGGTGAAGTGGATATTTGGGAAAAATTGAGGAGATGGATGAATGGGTTTGAAGTTGCATACTTCAAACAGCTGGCCCGTTCAGGAAAGCATAACCTAACTTATCGCATCCTGAAAACTTTTCATTGGCGACAGGCGGGTCAAAAAATCCTGTACGGGAATGCACCATACACCATTTTTCAATAACCGCTCGTTCCCCCGGTACAAAAAGACCTTTACAGCCATAGGATAGTCGTTTCCGAATTCATATAAACCCCTCAGTTCTTCGGGTTTTATTTTTTTGTTGTTCTTCACCTCCAGCGCGTAAATGCCTGATTCGCCATATAAAATAAAATCTACTTCAACGCCGCGAACCGACCGCCAAAAGGAAAGTGTATAAGGCTCGTCGCAGTAAGAGATCCAGGCAAGCAGGTGTTGGGCTACAAGCCCTTCCAAAGCAGCTCCGCCGATTTCTTCGGGGCGATCCAAAGGTCCTCTGGGTCTTAAAGCTTGAAAAACCCCCGGGTCGAATAAATAAAACTTCGGGTGAACCGACATGGCACGGGAAGCTTTTTTAGTAAAAACTGGCAACCGAAATGCAAGCAATATGTCTTCGAGGATATGAATATAAGCTTCAACTGTTTTTCGCTCTACCTCGCCTTCCCTCGCTACATTGCTGACATTTAATACCGCTCCGTGCGAAAAGCTGATCGCTTCGAGGAACCTTGAAAAATCACCCACATTGCGAACAAGAGATTCCTGAAACACCTCCTGTTGAATGTACAGCGAAACATAAGCCGCCAAAGTAGCTGCTTTCTCTTTTGATTGGTAAACAACAGGTAAAAGCCCAAATCGTATGGCTTCTTCCAGGTCAGGTTGCTGCGGCAATTCTGAAAACATAAATGGATGGAGGTTTTTTCGAAGCGCCCTGCCGCCCAGCAAATCAATACCTGATGATTTCAGTTTCCGCGCACTTGATCCAGTAAGAATAAACCTGTGGCCCTGCTTTTGCTCTATAATCCGGTGCACGAGCGGCAACAGGTCGGGAATTCTTTGGATTTCATCGATTACAATATCTTTGTGATCCGGATGGCCTTCGATCAGTTCCTGCAATCTTTCCGGATACGCCGAATAAGCCCGGTAAGATTCCGGCGAGAGGAGGTCGATCCATAGCGCATCCGGCAAATTAATTTTCAAAAAGGTCGACTTTCCGGTACCTCTGGGACCCAAAAGAAAGCAGGTTTGACCCGGCAATTTTAGAAATCTTGGAATGTATAATTCCATTTTTGCATCAATTTTGGAATTAGAAACTCCAAATTTACAAAATCTTGGATAAAACAAAGCGGAACTATGCGTAAATTTTTCATCCTGGGGGTTTTTACCTGTCTGGCCCTCACCGCCCACAGCCAGCACAAACCCGCCTACACTCTGTACAACGCAGACGGCAAAAAGGTATCCTACGACAAAATGATCAAAACGCTGGGCAAAAGCGATATCGTTCTGTTCGGCGAATTCCACAACAACCCCATTTCGCACTGGCTGCAACTGGAAGTGACCCGCGACCTGAGCAAAACCAGGCCGCTGACCCTGGGCGCCGAGATGTTTGAAAGGGATAACCAGGACGAACTGGAGCGGTACCTCAAGGGAGAGATCGACGCCGCCGGATTGGACACCCTTGCCAGGCTCTGGAAGAATTATAAAACCGACTATGCACCCCTGGTTGACTTTGCCAAAGCCCAAAAAACTGAATTCGTCGCCACCAACATACCGAGGCGGTACGCCGCATTGGTCCACAGAAAAGGATTTGCCGCACTGGATACCCTTTCGGCGGAAGAAAAATCCTGGATGGCCCCTCTGCCTATGTCCTTCGACCCGGAGTTGCCTACCTATAAAGAGATCCTGAAAATGATGGGCGCCCACGGCAGCCCCCGGTTGGTGATGGCCCAGGCGACCAAAGACGCCACCATGGCCCATTTTATCCTGAAACATTTCCAAAAAGGGCGTTTATTCCTGCATTTTAACGGCGCCTTCCATTCCGATTTTCACGAAGGCATCGGCTGGTACCTGAAAAACCAAAACAGGGATTTGGATTGCAAAACCATTACCACCGTGTCGCAGGCAAACCTTAAAAAACTCCTGGATGAAAATAAAAAGAAAGCCGACTTTATCATTTGTGTGGATGAGGATATGACCACTACCTATTAAACCATGCAGCCACTAAGGGCACTAAGAACACTAAGAACACTAAGAACCATGTAACCATGTAACCATGTAACCATGAAAAAACCATTCCTTCTGTTTCTGTTTCTCGCACTGGCCGGTATGTCTTTTGCCCAATTCAGCGTCAGCGACAATCACCGGTTTATTCTACGCGAAGGCAAACCCTTTTTCTGGATGGGCGACACGGCCTGGGAGCTTTTCCACCGTTTGAACAAGGAACAGGCGGCCTTTTACCTCAAAAAACGCGCCGACCAGGGCTTTACGGTCATCCAGGCCGTGGTACTGGCAGAGTTCGACGGTTTGCGGGCGCCCAATCCGGAGGGCGACCTGCCGCTGCTCAACGACGACCCCCGCCAGCCCAACGAAAAGTATTTCCGGCACGTTGACTATATCATCGACGAAGCCGCCCGGGTGGGCCTCACCATCGCCCTGCTGCCGACCTGGGGCGACAAGGTCTTCAAAAGCACCTGGGGCGCCGGCCCCGAGATTTTTACCCCGGAAAACGCCCGGGTGTACGGCAAATGGCTGGGCGAGCGCTATAAAAACCGGACCAACATCATCTGGCTCATCGGCGGCGACCGCAACCCAAGGCACGAAGCCGACCTCAGGATCTGGCGGGAAATGGCAGCCGGCGTGGAAGAAGGGGTCGGCGGACGTCAAAACGCCCTCCTTAGTTTTCACCCGCAGCCCGCCGAAAAAGGTTCTGCCGAGTGGTTCCACCAGGACGAATGGCTCGACTTCAATATGTTCCAGACCGGGCATTGCCGCGACAACCCCGTCTACGAGAACATCCAGCGGGTATACAATCTCAGCCCCGTGAAACCCGTGATCGACGGCGAACCCATTTATGAAGACCACCCCGTTTGTTTTAATGCCCGGGAATTGGGGACTTCCAACGCCCTCGACGTACGCAAATCCATCTACCTTACTATCTTCTCCGGGGCCTTTGGCGCCACTTACGGCTGTCACGACATCTGGCAGATGTACTCGCCCTACCGCCCGGCGGTGAACGGGCCGCATATTTACTGGCAGGACGCGATGGACCTGCCCGGCGCCGGCCAGATGAAACATGTTCGCCGGCTGATGGAATCCCGCCCGATGCTCGACCGCGTGCCGGACCAGTCGCTGGTGGCCGAGAACAACCTGGCGCCCGCCGAGCGCATCCAGGCCACCCGGGGCCGCGATTATGCTTTTATTTATACTGCCGCAGGAAAGCCCATTACCGCCAACCTGGGTAAAATATCAGGCGCTACGCTCAATGCGTACTGGTTCGATCCGCGCAAAGGAGAGGTGAAAGTACTGGATAAAGCAGAGAATAAAGGAACCCGAATTTTTACGCCGCCGACGAGGGGATACGGGCAGGATTGGGTGCTGGTGCTGGATGATGCCGGCGCCGGGTATGGAGCGCCTTGAGGGATTTATTATTCTTTTAACATTCGTTTGTCACCCCCACCATTCATCAACTTCATCCCTGTAATTTTTCCCGATCGGCAGCAACTGGTCCTCGATCCCCACCTGGTTGCCTTCGATGAACCGCACTTTCCGGATCGCCACGGCGTAAGACCGGTGGATCTGCCGGAACGACGCCGCCGGCAACTGCTCCATCATGGCGGTGAGCGTCTGTTTGCACATGTAATTTTCGGAAGGGGTAAAAATGCGGGTATAATCGCCCATGGCCATCATATAGCTGATCTCCTCCAGCGGGATGCGGTACTGGCGCCGGTCGGCCCGGAAACTGAGGAACTCCTGCAACTCATGGGCCTGTTGAACCCCGGAAGCGGGCGCCTGCCAATGCCGCATGGCCTTCTGCACCGCTACGGCAAAACGGGCTTCGCTGATGGGCTTGACGAGGTAATCCACCGCGTCCAGTTCGAAGCCTTCGGCGGCAAATTCGGTGTAGGCGGTGGTGAAAATGAACAATGGGGCTGGTTTCAACAGGCGCGCCAGCTCGGTGCCGCGCAGTTCGGGCATGTTGATGTCGAGGAATAACAGGTCGACCGGCTGTTGCTGCAATTGCACCAGCGCCGCCAAAGGGTTGGTTGAACTGCCGGCAAACTGCAGAACAGGCGAGGCTTCCACGTATTTTTGCAACACGCGGATGGCCAGGGGTTCGTCGTCCAGGATAAAACAGGTGAACTTCATCTTCCCAAAAAATTAGTCAATTTGGAATTATCATATGATTTAAAATTAAGTCGAGGCCAATACGCCGCAGCGTATTCAGTTCTTCCCCAAAGGGGTCCTTTGGACGATTCCTCAGTTCCTCCATTCAACAAACTCCGTCGCCCCGATCGTCAATCGAACCTCAAAAGATCCCGGTTGCTGGTCAATCACGAGCCGGTGCCGGCCGGGGTAAATCATGTTCAATCGCTTGCGCACGTTTTCCAGACCGACGCCGCCCTCCGGGGCAAGCGCGCCGGGTGTGGCAGGGACCGTATTTTCGATCCTGAAAACCAGTGCCTCCACTGTTGCCCGGCACTCGATCCGGATATGTACTTCGGTCTGGTCGCCGTGCAGGCCGTGTTTAAAGGCGTTTTCCACCAAAGGGAGGAAGAGCAGCGGCGGCGTCTGCCAGTCCTCCAGGTTGCCGGTCAGTTCCAGTTCGATGACGGCCCGGTTTTCCAGCCGGAGCCGCTGCAGGTCCAGGTAATTTTGGAGGAAATTCATTTCCTGTTCCAGCGGAATGAAGGCCGTATTACATTCGTACAACGTAAACCGCAGGTTTTGCGACAGCATCAGAATGGCTTTGGCCGTCCTTTTGTCCTGGTCCAGCGCCAGGGAATAGATCCCGTTGAGGCTGTTCAACAGAAAGTGGGGGTTGAGTTGGGCCTTCAGGTTTTGCAGTTCGATCTGGTGCAGGTCCTTTTGCAGTTTGTCGATCCGCCGGTCTTTTTCCCGGACGATAAACCAGCTTTTGGAGAGTTTCAGCAAGCCGCTCAAAGCCCAATATACGACCATGAACTGCAGGATATCCCAAAATCCATAATAAGAAATAAAGTAAAAGCCGCCGATCTGATCGGCTGGGATATACCGGAAAAAAAGCAGGTTAAACCAGGTGGCTGCCAGGATGCCGATCGCACTCAACAAAAAATACAACCCATATTTTCCCTTGCTGAAATACCGCGGGATCAGCAGGCCGGTCTGGATATATACCACCAGATAAAGGCTCAGGTGGAATAAAAAGGTGTAGACCCAGTCCGCAATGTTCGGATGTTTCCCATAGGCGAACAGGTAGGCCAGCACCACAAAAGAGACCATCCAGAACGCGAGGTGCTGCACTGCGCGATTCCGGATGATCTTTTGAATTTTAGCCATCATTTTGGCATTATGCTGATTGAATGGATTAATCCGATTGGAACGCCACGCCGCGGCATGGCCAATCAATCCTCCAAAGGAGCCCTTCGGACAATCAATTGAGGAATTGAAGAATCGGGGAATCGAATCAATCGAATCAATCGAACCAATCGAATCAATCGAATCAATCGAATCAATCGAATCAATCGAATCAATCGAATCAATCCCTACAACGCCCTCGTCAAAACCCCAGGCTCATCAAACGCCTCCTCTTCATGGGCAAATTTCCGAAAAAATTGCTGCAATTCTTCCGTAGAGGCGGTCAGGAGGTAATTGTCGTCGTCCAGCACCTCGTGTTTGATCCGGATCTTGCGGTTTTTGATGAGTTTTTCCAGGTAATCGCCGTTGAACTGGCGGATGACCCAGTTGGCGCCGCTTTTTTCGATTTTGGCGAAGGAGTGGGTCGGCAGGTAAGGCGCGAAGAACTCCTCCCGGTCGTGGCGCACAAAGTCGAGGAACAGGTGGTCGTCCAGCCTCACCAGATGGACGATAAACGAATCCTGTTCCTCTTTTTCGTCGTCTTCGAGCCGGACGAGGTAGGAGCGGTCCGGGTTGCCGGTGAAGGTCCAGGTACCGCCGCTCTCCTCGTGCCAGGTTCCGAGCAGGCCCTTTTCAAAAACGAGGGTATCCGGGCTGTACAGCGGGTGCAGCGACGGGATGCAACCCGACAAAAAAAGGAGCAGGCCGGTAAATAAAAAAATCGATTGCTTTTTCATGGTGGTTGGTTTTAAATGAAAATCTGATACAAACCAAAGGGATCGCCATGAAAACTGCAATTTTGGTCGTTGGAGGAACGGTTTTTGTCGGTGAAGGGGAGAAGCTGGGGCTTAGTTTTTTACCATCTCTACCGAAAAACCGAAAATAACCTTGCCGTCGTCGCCGTAACCCTCCACCTCCAGGTACAACCTGCCATTCGGTTTCAGGGTCAGCCTGGAGGTTTCATCCAGCTTGTCTGAATTGGGCTTTCTCGGCAATCCTGTTAATGAGCCGTCGGCGCCCAGTTTTGCCGTACCGTGGAGGACCCCCGACCAGCCGTCGGGGGTATGGTGGGCCACAAACAACCCTGATTCTTCGCTGCCCGACACGGCGGCCACCTCCATCCGGCGGGTATATTTGCCGGAGAGACCCGCATCGTTTTCCCAATGCCGTTGATGCGTCAGCCGGATGCCCGATTCGGTCGGGGTGTTCTCGAAATGAAAATTCAGCCAGGCCCAGCCTTTTGGAGCGGGATCGATTTTCAGGGTGGCCATATCGGCGGTCCAACTGCCTGCCAGGCGATGCAGCTTTTTTACCTGCTCTTTTGCCGCATAACCCGTCGTGTACACAACGCCCATCCGGAGGAGCTTCCATTGTCCGGCCCGCTTTTCGAGTACCCGGGTGCTTTCGTTGCCCTGATCTTCGAGGAAGGTGACAAACGCCATATTGCCGTTGATTGCGAACCGGTATTCGGTTTTCCGGGTGTGTTGGTCAGCCGGCAAACAGTTGGCGGTAATGTTTTTCCCCCAGGCGCTGATCTCCTCCCAGCCCCTCAGACCGATATGTTGGTCGGGGTTGGTAATGGAAAAGTAGGCGGACGGCTCATGCCACCAATAACCAGCCCAGCGGGTATAATCGCAAAGTTGTATGGCGAGGGTTTCCTCTTCAATGACTTTCCGGATGGCATCCTGTTCAGGTGTAGGTCCCCCCTGGCCAAACAGGGCGGCGCCTTCTGATACAGCCAAAAGCGTGAATAGGAAAAAAAGTTGTTTCATGCTGAAAGGATTTTGAAGATAAAAAATCTGTTTTCCTTTGGCCTAAAGAATCGTCACCGGCCCAAAAAACACATTCCCGGTCCCCTCATCGACCGCTGTACACGGGTGGATCGCCGAAACCTGGTTGTTGTCCGACGGGCCGGTCAGCCCGTAATCCGCGATCAAAGGGCTGAACCCTGTCGTGGAATTCAGCGCAACGGCGCTGCCGTCCACATCAAAAAAAAGCACCCCGAAATCCGCCTCGCCCGACAGGGTATTTTGTTTTACAACGGCCGCTTCATGGCCTTCGAAGATAGCAATCCCCGCAAGGTTGCTGACGCCCCCGGCCGGGGCAGCGCCCTTGACGACGGTATTGCCCGAGATCAGAATATGGAACGGGGCGGCGTCGGGAAAGGGGATCCCTCCGATTTCGATGCCAACGAATCCGTTGGAAGTAATGAAGTTGTTGCGCACTTCTACTTCGGTCGGATCACCGGCGATGGGGCCGAAACCCAGGGCGTGTTCCTGTGTAACGACAATGGAACCCCAGGAAGCGGTATTCAGCACATTTCCCTGCACTTTTACCTTGCACCCGGCGAGGAAACGGATGTTGATTTGTTTGGTATGGGTAAAAAGATTTTTGCTGACAGTCAGATCGGCGTCTTTGAAGCCTTCAAGGACGAGCGCCTGTAGGGCAGTCCTTGAAATTTGAGAATCCTGGAAGCTGATTTTCCCGCCCGCATTGGAAGGCTGAGGGAAATCGGCAGGATCCCGGTCGCCCAGGACGTAAGCGCCAAAAAGGGGTTGGTTGAGATACCAGTCGGGGCTGCCTGCGAGGGCGTCCGTCCCGGTCATGGAAAGACTGCGCAACGTCACGTCCGGAACGTCGGTCCCGAGTTTCACGGCAAGGAAGGCGGACAGGTTCTGCGTACCCTCGAAACCGGTTTCGGCCATGAACCCATCGGGAACGGACATGGAAAAATTGGAAACAGTCAGGGCTCCGGAAGGATCGGGGAAATAAAAAAAGGCGGAAGCCGGGAAAGGATCGGCCTCGAGCGGAATATGGAGCGACGCCGTTTGGAAAGGAGCGTCGGCGTCCCCGACCCCGACAACGGAAGTGCGGTTTTGCCCGCTACCCTTTAGCTCGCCGTCGAATCCGGCGGGCGCCTGCACCACCCGGTTGATGTAAAACATGCCGGCTGCCAGACTGACCATTTTGATCCCCGGCAGGTGCAGCGCGTTCTCTATGGCGTTAGCATCGGTAACGCCGGACAGATCGCCGCTTGGGGCAACCACGACGCTGTTGGGCGTGGCCGCCTGGGTTCCGCCGGCGTCATACAACAGATCATTTTTTGGAAGGGAAGGCGAATCCAGGAGTTCTGTCGTACAGGATGTAAAAAACAGGGCGGGTATCAGAAAAACGAGTACCGGCGCATGAGGTATTTTCAGTTTTTTCATGGTTGGAATGGTTTAAATTTTTAAAAATTTACAGCTTCGCCACCTCAATGTTTGTTATCTATTCCATGTTTCTGGACATTTTGCCTTTTTGGCTGAGGACGGGAAAATGAACGACCGTTTGAGAAAGATGAGAAAGTTCAATCTCCCAGCCTCCCAGTCTCCCCATCTCCCAGTCCCCAAACTCCATGTCCCCCAGTCTCTCAGCCTCTCATCTCCCGGTCTCAAAGTCTTCCGCTTAAAAACAAAAAAGCAGTATGCACTCCGGCTTTTTCAAATCACTCCACCCGCCTGACCCGGAATTTTTCCCCCACCTGCTCTCCCGCCGGATCAATAAACCAGACGGCGATCTGGTTTTCGGCGGGCTTTTCGCTGGTGATGAATAAGCTCTGTTTTTCATCCCGGATGTTGGACGCATGGAGGATGCTCCAGATTTGGCGGCCGGTCCCGGCAGGTACGCCGATTCCTGCCGTACAGCTGAAGGTCTCGAAAATTTTGGCTTTTTCTTCTTCTGTGGGCGTCTCCGCGCCCGGCCTGGGTTCGTTCCACATTAACCACGCGCCGTAACTGCCGCTGTGGATAAACATTCCATTGAACGGTTCTTCGTACCTCCATACGCCGTTGAATTCAGGGACGCCCGCAGCAGCATCCCAGTCTGCCATTTTCCGGGATTTGCCCGGCGCGCCCCGGCTTCCGTCGGGCTGAATGACCCAATAGGTGAGTTCGTCGCCGGATCGTTCAAAATCCCACCGGAGGGAGGTCCCCATCCCATTCACCGGCGAAACATAGATATACGTTGCTTTGGCCCGGTTTTCAGATTCCATTTCCCAGGTCGCGACGGCTGCAATGACTGCCTCATAAGCTTCCGCTTTTTCCGAAACGGATGGCGTTGCACCGGAAAAGGGTTGACGGTTTTTGTTCGTGAGCAACCAGATTAAATGGGTGGGCGAAATAATGGCGATTCCTTCCTGGGTGTCCAGTTGGTACTTCCAGACGCCCGTCAGGGCTTCTTTCCCGGTTTGCGCGCCGGTACTTTCTGCCAACAGGAATAATATCGCCGCCAGGGCGAGATAGTGGATCGGTTTTTTCATGCCGGATTGAATTTGATTTGTTCAAAATTGCTCCGGCAGCCGGCGAAAAGGCTTGGAATTTTTTGCCAAAAAATGGGAAAATTATGGCATCGGCGGGTTTTGCCGCCATTCGGTGGGTGTAACGCCCGTTTCTTTGGAAAATACTTTAGTGAAATACCCAGGCTCGCTGAAGCCGGTCAGGTAGGCAATTTCCGCGATGGTCAGATCCGGATTCCGCAGCAATTCCTTCCCTTTCTGCAACCGGATGGCGCGAATGAACTTCTGGGAAGACCGGCCCGTCAGCGCCACGATCTTCCGGTGCAACTGGGAATGGCTCATGCCGACCATCCGGGCCAGCGATTCCAATGAAAAACGGGGATCGTCCAGGCAGGGTTCAAAGGCGGTCCGCACCTTTTTCAGGAAAGCGTTCTCCATTTCGGTTTCCCGGGGCGCGGGGTCGGATTTCAAACCGGCCTGACGGAGGTAATAGGACTGGAGGCGCCTGCGCAACTCGAGCAGTTTCCGGATATGGATCAGCAATTCTTCTTCGTTGAACGGTTTTTCGAGATAAACATCCGCTCCCCTGCTGATTCCGGTGAGCCTGGAAGGTTTATCCGCCCGCGCCGTTAATAAAATAATGGGAATATGGCTGGTGCGTTCGTCGTTTTTCAGCAGGGCGGTAGCTTCAAACCCGTCCATTTCCGGCATCATCACGTCGCTGATGATGATATCCGGGATGAGCTCCGCGGCTTTTTCAAATCCGGCCTTCCCGTTGGCGGCAAAGGTTGTCAGGTACCCGCCTTTCAAACTGCCGGCGATGAACCGGGCTACATCGGCGTTGTCCTCGATGATCAAAACAATTGGCATTTGGGACGGCTGATCGAATGGTTCGGGCAGTGTTTCCGCCGGGGAGGGCGTCCGCAGGTTTTCCTGTTCAATGGCCAGAGCCGGCGATCCTTCTCCCGGTTCGCCTCCGGGAGCGCCGGCCAGGGGCAGCAGTACCGAAAAAACCGTACCCTCCCCAACCTCGCATTTGACGGATAGCCGGCCATTCATGAACTCAACCAGTTCCCTGGCCAGGGCCAGACCGATGCCTGCGCCCTCATCGCCTTGTCCCCCGCCGGTATAAAAGCGGTCGAAAATGTGGGGTAACCAGTTCGGCGGGATACCGGGGCCCGTATCGGCTACCTGAATTTCCAGCCAATAGTCCGCGCCGGAACTCCCGGAGAGCGGCCTCCCGTTCACCTTTACCATAACCCGGCCGCCTTCAGGGGTGAATTTGATTGCATTGGACAACAGATTGCCGACGATCCCGGTCATTTTCTCCTTGTCAAAAGACAAGAACAGGCGCGAAGGCTCTGTCTGAAATTCGATGTGGATATTTTTATCTTCCGCCGCCGAATGGAAGGATTCCGCCAGATAGCGCAAAAATACCATGACATCGTCCCGGACAGGGTGGATCTTGAGATGACCCGCGTCGATCTTGCTCAGGTCGAGCATCTGGTTGACCAGCCGGAGCAGCCGCTTTCCATTGCTGCGCACAAGTTGGAGGTCGGGGGCTTCCAGGGGCAGAAAATGCTTCAGGGCGCGCTCCACCGGGCCCAGGATCAGGGTGAGGGGCGTCCGGAATTCGTGGGTGATATTGGTATAGAACCGGGTTTTGAATTCGTCGAGTTCCCTTAACCGCACGGCTTCCGCCTCCGCCAGCCTCCGGTTGATCTGGAACCGGTGAAGACCCAATGCAGCCGTCGCCAGCAGGAGGGTGAACAAACCGACCGCCCACCAGGTTCGCCACCAGGGTGGCAGCACCACGACGCCAAGGGATAACCCCTCGTTGTTCCAAAGCCCGTCGTTGTTGGCCGCCCTCACCCGGAAGGTGTAACTGCCGGGATACAGGTTCGTGTATGTGGCTTCGGTCCGGTTCCCGATAGCTTGCCAGTCTGCTTCGAAACCTTCCATTTTGATCGAAAACTGCGTTTTTTTAGGACTGATATAACCCAGCGCTGCAAAATGGATGGTGAAAACATTTTGGCGGGGCCGCAGGACGATCTTTTGCGCCAGGTTGGGGTGCGCAGGCAAAAGTTTGCTCTCCGGATCGGGTTTTACCGCTTTGTTGAACAGGAGGAAGTTGGTGAATACAACCGGGGGTACAAACGGATTCGACCCGATGCTGTCGGGGTGAAAAATCTCCACCCCGTGGTCTCCGCCAAAGTAGAGCCGTCCGGCTTCATCCCGGATGCAGGACCGGTCCCAAAATTCCGTCTCCCGGATGCCATCGTCTTTCGTAAAATAAACGAACTTTTTATCCCGGAGCGAAAACCGGGCAAGCGCGTGTTGGGTGCTGATCCAGAGGTTGCCGCGCAGATCGGGCAGAATGCCGTTGACCCGTCCCTCCGGCAGGTTGAAATTCCGGAACTTGCCCGCCTGCGGGTCAAAAACGCTCAGGCCCGCGTTGGTACCCAACCAAAGCAGCCCGCCCCCGTCTTCGAACAGGTGCAGGACGCGTTTCCCGGACAAGGTATTCGTATCGCCCTGCACCGGCGGATAATGGCGGAAGGAGGCATTGTGAGGGTCGAAACGATCGAGGCCGGCGTCGTTCGAGCCGATCCACAGGCCGTTTTTACGGGAAAACAGCACCCGGCTGGCGAAATTGCTGCCCGGGCTTTCCGGCCGGGCCGGATCATGGTAATATTCATGGAGACTATCGGATGCGACCTGATAACGCACCAGCCCCGAACCGTTGGCAAACCAAAGGTCGCCCCGGTCGTCTTCTGTTATACTGAAAGTGACATGGGAGCGAAACGGAAGGCACCGGCCGGAAAAATCGAGCAGACGGCGACCGGCTGTGAAACAATACACGCCGAATCCTGTATTGAACCCGGAAATAGTGGTTATCCAAAGGTTACCCGGCCGGTCTGTAAAAACGCAGGCGATATTTTCCTCTTTGAATGGCTTCAACTGTGGGAAGGTTTGCAGAAAGTCCTGGTGAAAATGCAGGGAAACCGGGTCGAACTGAAAAAGCCCCCTGTTGGCGCCGGCCCATATCCGTCCGTCCGGGGCAGGCGACATGAAAGTCACGCCGCGTTTCGTCGCGGCGGGCTCCCCCGGCAGGATGGGCCGGATATGTTGAAACGCTTTATACCTGGGGGCAAGAACCAGCACACCGGAATTGGTGCCGACCCAGATTACGCCGTCCCGGCTTTTGCATAGGGAGAGGGCTCGTTTGGCCTCTCCCAGCGAGAAAGGAGAAATCTTCTGCCGGATTCCGTTTTCAAATTCCTCTATATAAAAAAGCCCGCCCTCCGTGCCTGCCCAAATACCGTTCTGGTCTCCGGCAAGCAGGTCCCAGATATGGTTTTGTTTAGATTCCTGGTCTTTGCCAGGGGATAATACGACCTTGGAAAGCGCCCTGGTCCCTTTGTCGGCGCGGTATAACCCGCCGTTCCGCATACCGAGCCATAAATGGCCCCGGCGGTCTTCTGCCAGGGCTTTTACTACTTTGGGTTCACCAGGCATTTCGGGCAGGCTGTCGGTAAGGACAAACCTTCCGGAGACCTCCATCCATCGGTTTAACCCAAAAAAAGAACCAGCCCAAAAGTTGCCGTCGCTGGTTTCCAGCAAAGCGTCGCAGTAATTACTGCTTAAAAGCGGTTTTTGAAAGCGCCTGAAGGCTCCATTTTTAGGGTCGAACAGTTGCGCGCCGCCGCCTTCCGTTGTGATCCATACCTCTCCGTTTCGCCTCACCAGGATCTCATTGACCTTGTTGTTGCCTATAGACCCAGGGTTGTTCGCGTCGTACAGGTACCGCTGGAACCGTTCCAGCCTGCGATCAAAGTAGTGCAACCCTGCGTTCATGGTGCCAACCCAAAGATTGCCCGCTTGATCCTCCGCAAGGCTGGTAACGACGTTGTCGGCAAGACTGAATTCGTCGTCCGGCGCATGGCGGTATGTTTTGAGGCTATGACCATCGTATTTGACCAGCCCAAATTCCGTTCCAAACCACATAAAACCCTGGCGGTCCTGCAAAATATCAAATACCAATCCGTCGACGAGGCGCTCCTGAAGCAGGTAATGCCTGGCAATCCAATCCTCTTCGGCAGTTTGCGCCGGCAAAACGGCAGACAAATACGCCAGAAACAGGATGGATAAAAATGGTCTCAAATCTAAAAGTCGGCAAAAGCGGGCAGCCTCGCCCGTATTTTCAGTCCAATTATACGGATTTATCAGCGATTTAAAAATCTTTTCGTATTTTCAGGTTGTTTATGCTTTAAGCGATCAAGGGACAATAGCCTATGGATGTCCAGACAAACAAAATGACCTACGCCGAATTTCTGGAAATGGATATTCCGGAAAATGACACCTCTATTTATGAACTCATACGTGGCGAAATTGTGAAACGCGCATCTCCAAACACGCCTCATCAGCGGGTTTCTTTGAAACTTATCCGTCAATTGGACCGATATATCGAGGCCAAAAGCCTGGGCGAACTCTTCCACGCCCCTTACGACGTCTATTTCGACGAAGAAAACGCCGGCATTCAACCCGACCTGGTATTTGTGACCAACGAACGCAGGTCCATCATCCGCGACAACAACGGCATCGTCGGCGCCCCGGACCTGATCGTGGAGATCATCTCCAAAGGCACGATGGACAAGGACCGGGGCCTGAAAAAAGACCTGTACGAACAATTCGGCGTCCGCGAATATTGGATCGCCGACCCCCGGAACCGCAGCATCGAAGTATACCGGCTGGACAACAACCGCTACGGCTTGTTCTCCTTCGCGGCGGAAGAAGGGATCATCCGGTCATCCGTTCTCCCGGACCTTGAATTGGAGGTCGCGGAGATTTTTCCGGAAAACGAGTGATCCCTCAGGCCTTAAGTGGCATCTAGATTTCGCGCCACTAAGTTCCATCAACCACCAGTTTGGCAGTATGGTTTCCAAATCGAAGGAAATAAATTCCGGCCCGGCCAGTAGGGGGCGCCTCAAATTCAGTGCCCTGCACAAATTTCCGGGAAATCATTTTGCCCGTTAAATCGAAAGTATAAATCCACCCGGACTCCCGGTTCCCATCCAAAAATATCCGGACTTTTTCATTGATTTTGACCGGATTGGGATAAATCCGCATCCTTTCTTCAGGCGCCGGTGGCAGGTTGACGACCGGTGTCGTCAGGCTGGTGTCCGCCCAATATATCCGTTCATCGAGGTATTGCACCATGAACACCTTGCCGGATGACTTTTCTGCGAAAAACTGCGTGTTATAAAATCCGGACACATCGTAGCCGAGACCCTGAAGTTGCTGGTTCCATGTGGCGGAATTTTTTCTTTTGAACCAGGTGCCGCCCTGCGACGGCGTGCCGGGGATGGAACTGTAAAAATCGCCGTTCCGGGCAAAATGGATCCCGTGCAGGGTGGGGTCGAGCCACCAGCTTGAGCCGTCCCAGATGTCCAAAAGTTTCCAGTCTCCGCCCGTGAACAAATCGTCGATATGCCTGCAAAGGTTCAAGCGGACAAAAACAGTTCCGGCGCTGCCCTCCAGGCTGATGTACAGCGTATCTTGCGGGGAGACGGACAGGCCCCGGGTGTCCGACACGTCAATATCGGGCTCGATCACCCCGTCGCCGTCGATGACGATATCCACATGCTGCCAGTGCAAACCGTCGTCATTGGAGACATATAACCCGCCCGGCCCGTCAGAGAGTTCGTCCTTGACGGTCAGGTACACCCGGTCGTGTTTATCCGTGGCGATCTGATCGCAACTCAGGTAGGCGCCCAGGCCGTTATTTCTCGGGGTCCAGGTGACGCCGTTGTCAGCGGAATAGAAAACGCCGGCGCCGACGAACCCCAGGTTGATGTCCAGGTTGCCGGTAATGGCAAAAAGGTCGCCGTCGGAAGTATGAGCAAAGCGGGTAACGAGGTAGTTGTGGTTGAGGTCCACAGAATCCCAATGGGTCCCGTAGTCGGTTGAGACGTAGATCTTGCCTGCGCCGCCGGCCAGGACGACGCCCTCGTCCGTGGCATGCACGGTATAAACCGGGCCGGACAACAATACGGAATCCCAGTCCTGCCCCTCGTCAAAACTTCTTAATACGCCGTAGGTCAATCCGGCGATCAGGCAGGTGTCCTTAATTCCCGCGATCCCGGTTTTGGGCCCGCCCGGAAATTCGTAGGTGGTGAGCCAGAATTTTTGGGCGCAAAGCGTTGAACAGATGCAGAGTAAAGCAACGGAGATAAATATTGGATTTTTCATGATAAACACCTTGAATTAGAAAAAAACCTGAACCGCCAGGTTGGTCGGATCTTTCCGGAGTAATCCATGAAATGATCTATTTATCTATGCGAATCTGACTACCCGAAACGCCCTGGATGGCGATATTTTTGTCGCCTGCTATCTGGATACGATTACCTTGGGCGGTTTCTTTTAAAAAGGTCTGAATCTGCGTCTCCAAAGCAGGGTTTTTTTCACTTTGTTCTTCCAATTCCCGTAGCATGTCGATCAAAGCGTACCGGATCTTATTTTTTTCAAGAGAAGCATGCTCCGGGTCAACCAGCCCCAGCCGGATGGATTTCATGACATCATTGTACCGGGCAGACTGCAGAACCGCCTCGTCAAACAAAGGGCTGCCTTTCAGAAGTTGTTGTACTTCCCTGATGGCTGAATTTAAATCATCCTGCGCTATGAGCTCCATGATTTTTCCGACAAAAGCCTGGGCGCTGTCCATGTTATTCATTTTGATTGAGGCGAATATCGCTATCCTTGATATTTTGAACGATAATGTTTTTATTGCCGCTTACCTGAATGATGTTATTGGTGATGATCGAATCGGCATTTTTAAAGCTGACAGAACCAAGCGCCTTTACAATATCTTTTGAAATTTGAACATATTGATAGAGTTTATGCATTTTATAAACACTGTTGATCGTGTCAGCAATAACACCTTCTTTGTCAAATGAATAATTTTTTTTGACAGATAAACGATAAAGGGATAAAACCGGCATGGGCTTGTTCCGGCCCAGGATCTCCATTAGCATGGCTGCCTTTTCTTCAGAAGTATTGCATTCTTCCAATTTGGCGGATAGGATGTTGGCGTTAAAAGAAATCATGAATTTAACGAAAATGAGACAAATTACAGGGATTAAAAAAATACCTGCCAAGGCATAAACGAATAGCGGGGCGCCCAGGAATTCAGGCCTTTTTGGAGGTTTTTCATATTTAACCAACTGATTATTCTCCAAAACCAGGATAAAAAAGAAAGGGTATTCCCTGATTTTGATGATTTCCGACCGGATGCCGTTCAAATTATCGAAAATATTATTTTTGATAAACCGGTTTGAAGAAACAGGCAATAAACCAATGCCTTTTTCAGGTGAATATTCTTTAATGACCGGCGGCAGATCTTCAAGGCCGGATATTGTCGTAAACGGCAGAAAATAGCCAAAACCCTCAATTGTTTTAGGCTTTAACGTCAGGTTGTCCAGGTATTCTATTGAAATGCCGAGGGTGTAGGGTTCTCCGGGTGTCCAGATGTTTTTTTGAGAGATCTGATCCGGTTTTTTAAGGTCCAGGCCTAAAAAATTGAAACTCCCCCTTTTTACAAATTGCCATAATACGGCCTTGCCGGGGATTTCATCCACTTTGGTCCGGGGAAAACTCGTTAAATATCCTTCTTCTATATAAATCGAAATTCGGGCAGGCTCGGTATTCATTTGATTGGCATTCCACGAAACATTTACCGTGTCGCTTGAAACACGGGTCAGCAGAATCTTTAATTCAGCCCCTCTCAGGCAGAAAGTCAAACAAACAATGAATCCTATATTAAATAATTTGTGCATGTTCTTCACCAAATAAATAGTATCCAAGTGTGTAAACAGTCAAAGAACCGAATAAAACAAAAAGCAAACCTGATGCAGCCGCATTTTCCAACAAGGTTTCATCATAAATGAGGAGAAACAAAAGGTGTGAAACGAAAGCGGTAAAAGCAAAAAGCCGGGCTGAGAATGCCTGATGTTGGGTGAGTTGGTTCGACTGGGTCAGGTACTTTTCGATGCCAAAATAGGCAGGAATGGCTAAAAATGCGGCAGTAATGGTATAATTGAGCAACAGTGTCGGAAAAAAAAGAACGATATACACAACTGCAAGGGTATTGTTTTTATAGCGGATGCTGCTTGAAAGATTGACAATAGTTATGGTCAGGACAAATAGAAATAAAAAATGAACCAAAATGGTTTGGCTGATAAAAACAGGGACAGACGCGATTATTAGCAAAAGAGCTAAAAAAAATACAATATAATTAAAAGAAATGAGAATCCTGTCATCTTTTTTTTGAGGAAAAAAAGCGATGCAAAAACAATACACGAATGCCGCCGCTGCAATGCTGCCGGTAATGATCCAAAGCGAGGCTGAGTTAAAGCTCAATGTTTTTCCGTTGAGGATCTGCTTTTCAACGACAAGATGGAAAAAAAAACTGTAAAGAAAGCCAAGCGACAAATACGAGGTAATGATTAAAAAAATAGTTTTCCAGGATCGCTCTTTAAAAAAAGCGACATATAAACCCAAACAAAAGCCGATAAAAGTGAAAGCAACCGGTAAACGGATCTGTTCAAATATTGGAAATGATACAAGCAGGCCGCTCAGGTAGCAGCTGGAAATTCCAATCGCAAAATAAATTTTAAAATGGTGGTTTTTAGTTACCTTGACCATTTGCCGTTTATATGAAAACAGTTCACCACAGGCAGGTGAACAATCCCTGAAATGGTAAATTTCAGAAAATTTTATGAAATGGCCAAATGTTGGATTTTTGAAAAATTATGGATCCCTTCAATCCATGCCCGCGCCTTCCCCGTCAATTTCCCGTCGTCATCCGTCACCCGTTCCCGGACAAAGAGCCCGCCCATTTCTTCGCCTTTGCCGATGGAGGAGTCCCTGCCGGCGGTTCCAAGCCAGAAGGCCTCATTTTTCTCCCCCAGTGTTTGCAGATTGGCAGCCGGTCGCGCAAAGGCAACGCTGCCGTTGCCTTCCATCCGGTAAATGCCCGTGGGGATGGCCTGCGCGGGGGTATCTTCAACGTTGTTGACGTGCATAAAGGACAGCGGCTCGAGGGCTGCCTGGTCGGTCCAGCGCTCGTTCAATTCAGCCGTATCCAGTTCGTAATCCAGGTCCATCCATTCGGCCAGGTGCAGCAGCAGCAGTGGAATGTCCTTCCGGGAAAAAGAGGCGTTGTTCACCAGCGGGGAAATGCCCGAAAACCGGGGGTTGAGCTCGCCCAGGTACAGGGCGCCGTCGTTCCGGTCGATGAGAAAATCGAGTTCGAAATACCCTTTGTACCCTACCTGCCGGAGTTGTTCGCCCATCAGCACGGTATATTCCCTGGCTTTCCGGATGATATCCGGCGAAAAGGCGTTGGGGTAGAGTTCGTTTCCACACCAGCCGCCCTGATGCACGGTCAGTTCCGGAAACCCGATCAACTCGGCGGTCAGGGGTGCAGCCACAACTCCGTGTCGGGTCACGCAGGCTTCCAGGCCGGTACTGATGCAGTCGATGCGTTTCATGATCTTGATCTCCTCTCCGTTGGTGATTTCCTCGCGGTACCGGTTGAAATCTTCCTCGCCGGAGATGAAATAGGTCGTAGCGCCCGAACTCCCGTAGGGCATTTGCGCCACCAGGTGTTCGCCCAGATGCCGGGAGATCTGCCGGAAATGACCGTAATCCGTCACCTGCGACAACACGTAGGGTACGCAGGGTACGCCGGCTTTTTCGGCCAGCCGGTTGGTATTGGCCTTATGATCCCAGAAGTGGCGCAGCGACACCGGCGGCAGGCAAACTTCCAGACCGAGCCCGGCTGCCAGCCGCTCCGTTTCCTCATTCAGTATCCAGAACAGGGCTTTACCGCCGCCCCGGCTGCGGACATATTCCGCCACCTCCGGATTGGACAAAAGGGCGTTGTTGGTCTTTTCGCTTGAATGCGCGTGGTCGTAGTTGAAAGTGACCGGCGCAACAATTTGAGGATGACGCCCGTCAAAGGTATCCGTTGCGCACAGGTATTGAATGTTTCCGATCCATTCCTCCATGCCGAGGGCCGTAAAAAGGCACCAGTCGATGAAGTAAACGGGTGATTGGTTGTTGCGGAAGCAGCTCCGCAGGCTCTGCGTGTTCAAGGGTCGGATTGCTTGAGTTTTGTTGGGTGCAAAGATACTTTTTAATAAGTTTTTAGAAAGGTAAATAATGTAGGTATGGCGCTCGGAGTATCAGATATGCCTTGCCCAATGCAAGGTTGCCAGTAAGTCGGACGAGATTAACCATTTCATACATCACGGCTCTTTTGATATTTAAGCATTAAAAGATAGAAACCAATTGCAATTCAATGATGGTGATGCCTCCGGGCAGGATTCGTTTCTTCCTGTGGCTTATTGCCGTCAATCACTTCAAATTCAGCCATCATTCCCGCAGCATGGTGCTCCAGTATATGACAATGATACATCCACATTCCCGGGCGGTTATCAGGCATCCATGCAATTTTCATCTTACTTCTCGGAGTCAGATTAATGGTATCTTTCCATGCCCTGTATTCCGGCGCTTTGCCATTTTGTTCAATTACCTGGAAGAAAAATCCATGTAAATGAAATGGATGGTCCATCAAACTGGTGTTGGATACCTCCCATATTTGCAATTCGCCAACTTTTACAGGTTTGTCATTGACATGAACATCGCCATTTACCAGAAAGTCCATTCCGTCTTTTAAACTTGGGCCAACAGAAAGCCTTACTTTTCTTGTTATTGGGGCATCCTGATTCGCCAAAGGCTCAATCGTTCTGAATGTTTCAGGTATGATAGCCATTGATGTTTTTTGCTTCCCGACCTTTACCGTTGCAAACTGCTGACGTTTTGCCTTCAGGAAAGTACTTCTGTTGTACGGCAATGACTCCATTGAGAATGTTTCCCCTGCCTCAAAAGGACCTGCTGCTATATCAATACGCTCTCCGGGCGTTATTAAAACACCGGTCACGGTTCGTGGGTGTTCCAGCAGTCCGCCATCTGTTCCGATAATTTTGAATTCCTTTCCGTCCAGGTGCAGCGTAAAATACCTTGCACTGGATGCATTGATGAAACGCCATCTTTCTGTCTGGCCGGCAGCGATATCTATGACTGGATTTTCTTTTCCGCTGATCAGCAAGGTGTCTCCTTCCCGTCCATCATGTCTTTCAACGATTCGGGGAACAAACCATCCGGGTTTTGTAAATTTATTATCCGAATCAAGTTTCATGTCATCAATCATCAGTACTTTTTCACCGTCCAAAACCGGGTCTGCCGGGTCTTCAACAATCAAGGCGCCATACATTCCTTTTTCCAGTTGCACCGTTTCATTGGCATGTGAATGGTACCAAAACGTTCCTGCATCGGGCAGAACAAAGCGGTACTCGAAAACTTCACCGGGCGCAACCGGTTTTTGCACCGCTCCGGTGCCATCCATCGCCGCCGGTATGCGCAATCCGTGCCAATGAATCAGGGTAGGTTCCTGAAGGTGATTGGTCAGGCGAACAACAAGGGTGTCGCCCACGTTTGCCCTTAGTTCGGGGCCGGGAAGCTGTTGATTAAAACCCCATGCTTCAATTGTTTTGCCGGGCGCTATATCCCAGTTAAATTCACTGGCTTCCAGGTTGTACACGACTTCTTTCGGTTGATTTTTCATGGTTGTTGTGTTTTTTTCAGTATCCGTTGCAATTGCCGGGCCGATTTAAACCCGCATTTTGAAGCGATATACTCTATGGTGTATTCCGGATTATTAAGCATTGTATTTGCATACTCCCTTCGCAGCAAAGTCAGGTATTCCAATATGGTAGTCCCGGTTTTTTCCTTAAAAACCCTGCTAAGATTTCTTGGACTCATTCCAACATGTAAGGCAAGTGTTTCAATACTATTTTCTTTTGAAAGATTATCGATCAGGTAATCCTGCACTTCATGAATTTGTGGATTAATATGATTCCTGTAATCCAGGTAAATGCTTTGCTGGCTATGCCTTCCGCTCCTTCGGTGATATACAACAAGCCCACGCGCTATTTTATGCGTAAAAAATGCGCCCTTTAATTCTTCAAGAATGGCAAGCGCCAAATCTATGCCGGCGCTAATGCCTGCGCTGGTGTAAACATTGTTGCTTTTTATATAGAGTACATCAGTGACTACTTTTGCCAAGGGAAATTGCTTTTGTAATTCATTGATCCTTCTCCAGTGTGTAGTACATTCCGTGTTTTTCAATAAACCTGCATGACCCAGGGCAAATGCTCCATCGCAAATGGAACAAACATTTATTTGTTTGTCCGAACATTCTTTTAACCAATCAAAAAATGCTCTTTCGGCCTTGAAAGAAATGCTCATGTAGTATTCATAATCCATACCGGGCACAAAGACAAAATCACCCTCCTTTAATTTTGCATCTTTATAATTTGCCAGTTTACCAAAACCAAGCCCTGATGTACTCACGGGTGTTTCCTGAAATTGATAAAATTCAAGCGCTATTTCAAAACCATTAAATTTAGCTTCGGTAAATACCTGTAACGGACCCGCCAGGTCGAGCAACTCAACAGTGGGCGGTATGATGAAGGCCATTTTTTTCATAATTTGTATTTTTATTTTATTTTCAGTCCTATTCCAAGTTCCAGGGAAATATTGTTCATATTGCCATCCAAATATAGCAGGTTTGAACCTTTCACAGGCCAGGGATATAGTGGCAAATAGGTGCGAACGGTAAAAAAACATTTTTTCCATCCCCGTTTCAGGCTATACATCAATCCATAATCAGGACTTAAAGCGTCAATGGCGATACCTGTCTTTTCGAAATCATCACTTTCAAGGGTCTCCTTATAGCTGGTATACTTGACCCCAGCCATCAATAAGAAGGTATGTGTACTTCTTTAGTGACTACCTGGTTTGAAAATAATAGTTCAGGCCTTTGATAATGTTGGGGTTTTTTGAACCCATGTGATCCAGATCCTCCTCCCGGTTTTTTGTCAATTGTATAGCGGAATAGTTGTCGCGAAGCGTTTGATAAAAAGCCTCAAAAGGGGCTTGCATTCTGCCAAGGTTTTCTGCGGCGCCAATTCCCATAAAGACCAATTGTGATCTGTCCTTGTTAAACTCCCGGTAATCCGCTTCAAGTTGCAGTGAGATCAGGTCATCGAACCACAAGGAAGGGCTTAGCAAAATATAGTTGCCAAACAATTCATTATCAAAACAAAAAACATTCGCGCCAAACAGCCCTCCGTAAGAATGGCCGAGAATCACCCGGCTACTCCTCGCTGTATCCACACCAAATTGCTCCTCCATTTCAGGAATCAATTGGGTTTTGATAAAATTTAAAAATTCGGGAGCGCCACCTGTCATTGAACTGATTTTAGTGGGTGTGTAATCTATGCTCCGGTCCTTCCCATACCCTATACCCACGACCAATACTTGCTCAACCGCATTTTTATCCGTGATTTCTTTGCATTGGTTGGATACGAAATCAAAATCCTCTTCCCCATCCAATACATAGATCGTGGCGTATTTTTTCACGGTTGGATCGTAATTGGTTGGCAACCCAACTTTTATATCGTAGGTTGCTCCATTTGCGGTGGATTGAATGGAAAATTCCCTGGTTAATTCGGGGCTGAAGACCTCTTTTTTGCATGACGCCAGGAAGGATACCAGCAAGATCGCAATCGCGATGGCCGGGATGTTTTTGAACATCATGGATTTGTTTTTCATACTCATTTTGTTTTGCTTTTATTGTTATGTTTGTCGAAATTGACACTGCAAAGGTGGAGCAATAAAAAGTGCGAAAAAGGACAAGGGGATGTCAGAAACGGACAAACTAAAATTGGGTCTGATCAATTTGCCGGCAGCGCCTGTATACAAGGCTGAAGCTTTGCGCCGGCAGGCGGGCTGCTTAAAATTATGAATGTTGTTGTTGCCCGCAGGGAAAATTTGATCACCTTGCGGGTGTTTAATTTTTTGCAGGAGATAATTCTTTATTTGCACATTATTCCAAAATGGCGTAAATTTGGAATCGGTTGCTGCGCCACACATTTAAGGCTAATCGGAACAATCGGAACAATCCAAACAATCCAAACACTCCAAACAATTATTAACATGTCCATCATAAAAACAACCTACGGCAGGCGTTCCTTCCTGAAATCCACGGCCCTCGCAGGGGGCGGCATGATGCTCGGATTCAGTTGGCTGGCTTCGTGTAAACCCTCGGCGGAGGAAGTCCTGACCATGCCAAAAGAATGGTTCAATATCAACGGCTTTTTAAAGATCGGGGAGAACGGCGTGGTCACCATCATGTCGCCGAATCCGGAGATCGGGCAGAATGTGAAAACTTCCATGCCCATGATCGTAGCGGAGGAACTCGATGTGGACTGGGATAATGTTATCGTGGAGCAAGCGCCGCTGAATACCGACCTGTTCGTCCGGCAGTTGGCAGGTGGCAGCCAGTCTATCCGGCAGGGGTGGAATGGACTTCGGATGGCCGGCGCTTCCGCCCGTCAGATGCTCCGTGAAGCGGCTGCCCAGGCCTGGCAGGTACCCGCGGAGGAGATCACCACCGAAGCAGGCGTTTTGCACCATAAAAGCAGCGGCAAGTCGGCGGGATACGGCGAAATGGCCTCGGCTGCGGCCAAAATGCCCGTACCGGAGGAGGTGAAGCTGAAAGAGGTGAAGGACTTCAGGATCATCGGTACCTCCCGCAAGAATGTGGACGGCCGGAAGATCGTGACAGGGCAACCGCTTTTCGGGTCGGACTATCGCCGCGACGGCATGCTCATCGCCATGATCGCACATCCTCCGGCTTTTGGTTTGAAACTCAAATCAGTAGACGACTCGGCAGCCAGGGCCATGCCCGGCATCAAAGACGTTTTTACCATCAAGACCTACAACGACGATTACGAACGGAACCGGTTCGACGTCAGCGCTTTCCCCGACCTCGTCGTCGTCGTCGGCAACACCACCTGGGAGGTGATGAACGCCAAAAAAGCGCTGAAGATCGAGTGGGAACCATCCGAGGCAATCGCACAACCCAATGTCAGCAATAATGCCACTCAAACCTTGACCGGACTGGAAAATTCGACCGACCACACGGCAAAAATGACCGAACTGGCCGCCGGGCCTGCAAAGCTGCTCCGCAAGGACGGCGACCCGGAAGCGGCCTTCAAAAATGCAGCCCAGGTCATCGAGCGCACCTATACCGCCCCCTTCCTCGCCCACAATACGATGGAGCCGATGAACTTCTTCGCCCATGTGACGGCGGACAAAGCGGAACTCGTCGGGCCGATCCAGACCCCGGAGTTCATGGAAAAAAGCGTGGCAGCCCGCCTCGGCCTGCCGCTCGAAAAGATCGATATCCAGATGACGCGTATGGGCGGCGGCTTCGGGCGGCGGCTCTTCGGCCATTTTGGGGTGGAGGCGGCGGTCATTTCACAAAAAATGAACGCGCCGGTCAAGCTGATCTACAGCCGTGAGGACGACATGACCTTCGGCAGCTATCGCCCGGCTTACCATGTCACCTACCGCGCTGCTTTGGATGCCGGTAAAAACCTCGTCGGCTTCCACGTGCGGGCCGGCGGCATCCCGGAAAGTCCCGTCGCCGCAAACCGCTTCCCCGCAGGCGCCGTCGACAACTACCTCGCCGAGGATTGGACGCTGGGATCCAACATCTCCATCGGGGCATGGCGGGCGCCAAGGTCGAACTTTATCGCCGGCGCCGAACAGTCCTTTCTCGACGAAGTCGCAGAGGCTGCCGGGAAAGACCCCATAACCTTCCGTCTTGAGCTTTTGGACCGTGCAAAAAACAACCCCGTCGGCAAGGAAAACGACTACGAGGCAGCGCGTTATGCCGGGGTGCTGGAACTGGTGCGGGAAAAATCGGGCTGGAGCCAACCGCCGGCCAACGTTCACCGGGGTATTGCCGCCTATTTCTGCCACAACTCCTATGTGGCGCAGGTGGTGGACATGGTGCTGGAAGATGGCAAACCCGTGGTGCAAAAAGTCCATTGCGCCGTCGACTGCGGCATCGTGATAAACCCCATCGCCGCCGTCAACCTCTCGGAGGGCGGCATTGTGGACGGCATCGGCCACGCCCTGTACAGCGCCATGACCTTCAGGGATGGCGTGCCGGAGCAAAACAATTTTGACAAATACCGCCTTATCCGCCACAGCGAGGCGCCCAAGTCCATCGAGGTGCATTTCGTGAAAAACGAGATCGACCCGACGGGCCTCGGCGAGCCGGTGAACCCGCCCATCATCGGGGCGCTCGCCAACGCCATGTACCGGGCGACGGGCAAACGGGTGTACCATCAGCCGTTTATGGGGGGAAATCAGGTGTTGGGGTAAGATAATAAGTTATCCATTACCTTTACCCCAAAACACCGCCATGAAATCAAAACTGCTTTTGCCCTTCCTGATGGCCGGCCTCCTGGTTTCTGCCAGCCCGGCCTTCAGCCAGACCCCGGATACCGCCTCCGTCCCCGAAACCTTCGCCATTGTTCTCAGCCAGGACAATGCCTTCGGCTTCAACCCCGCCGTATTCGGAAGCTTCGGCCTCAATGCCCAAAGCGGTGTTTCCTTCACGTTTTACAGCATTTTCTGGACCAACCCCAGTTACGGTACCCTTATCGACGGCTCCGACCTCTGGCTCGAAACCGGCGCCGGCATCAGCTTCACCGGTTTGGATGGCAGGCTCTTTCTCAACCCGTCCATCGGCCTGACACACGGGCGTTTGCTTTCCGACAGTCCGCGCGGCGCCGTAGCGGAAGGCATCGTGCCGTCGGTCGCGGCGCTTTTTTCGGACGGCATATTCGAGTCCGAATTGTATTTTTCCTGGTACAAGGGGTTGAAAAACAAGGGCAACAACGCCGGCGACTACCTGCTTTACTGGATCCTGCCGGGGGTTAGGGTCTCTAAAAGGGTGGCGCTTGGTTTGCATTACGAGGGATTTGACCGGGTCCGGCATGCCCGCGGCGACACCGGCCAGCAGTATGCCTGGCTGGGTGGTTTTCTCAAATTCAACCTAAGCAACCGCTATATTTTCCGGTTTTCAACCGGTTCTAACACAGCCAAAAACGGGATTTACAGCGATGGTTTTTATAAACTGGCGGTGACGGTGGCGTTGCCTTGAGGGTAGGGCTGTTGATTTGTTGATTTGTTGATTTGTTGATTTGTTGATTTGTTGATTTGTTGA